>CAYMRQ010000005.1:0-41191 GCA_964392845.1 uncultured Rhizobium sp. | reverse complement strand
ATGCGCCTGGAGCCCTCGGAATACACCGATGTAGGTCGGCGATGCCACCCCGCCAAGCCTCACCATGACGACCTCCCTTTGCTGTAGCTTCAGAGATCCGCATACACATGCGTCTCGGCGCGGGCGCCGGGGTGGGTCACCGCGCCGTTTTCCGCGTCGCCCACGGTCTGCGCGTATTTCCACAGCGTGCCCGACTGGTAGCCGTTCTTGCGCGGTGTCCAGGCGCGGCGGCGCTCGGCCAGTTCCGCCTCGCTGAGCGCGACATCGATCGTGCCGGCGACCGCGTCGATCGTGATCTGGTCGCCGTCGCGCAAGAGGGCGATCGGCCCGCCGACCGCTGCTTCCGGGCCGACATGACCGACGCAGAACCCGTGCGTCGCGCCCGAGAACCTTCCGTCGGTGATCAGCGCCACGGTCTCGCCGACGCCCTGCCCGGTGAGTGCCGCCGTGGTCGACAGCATCTCGCGCATGCCGGGCCCGCCGCGGGCGCCCTCGTAGCGGATGACGAAAACGTCGCCCGCCTTGTAGCGGCGGTGCTCGACGGCGGCGAAGGCATCCTCCTCGCAATCGAAGCACAGCGCATTGCCGGTGAAGCGCAGGGTCTTCATCTGGGCGACCTTGACGATCCCGCCCTGCGGCGCGAGGTTGCCCTTCAGCACCATCAGGCCGCCGGTCGGCGACAAGGGCGCCGAGGTCGGGCGCACCACATCCTGCCCCTTCGGCACGACGACATCGCGCAAATTCTCGGCGATCGTCTTGCCGGTGACGGTCATGCAGTCGCCGTGCAGGTAGCCGCCGTCGAGCAGCGCCTTCATCAGCACCGGCACGCCGCCGACATCGTAGAGGTCCTTCATCACATAGCGGCCGGCAGGCTTCAGATCGGCGATCAAGGGGGTGCGTTTGCAGACCTCGCCGAAATCGTGCAGGTCGAAGGCGATGCCGGCCTCGTTGGCGAGCGAGGGCAGGTGCAGTCCGCCATTGGTCGATCCCCCGGCGGCGGCGACCACCGTCGCGGCGTTTTCGAGCGACTTCCTGGTCACGATGTCGCGCGGCCGGATGTTGCGGCGGATCAGCTCCATGACCGCCGCGCCGGAAGCTTCGGCATAGGCGTCGCGCGAATCGTAGGGCGCCGGCGCGCCGGCCGAGCCGGGCAGCGCCAGCCCGATCGCTTCCGACACGCAGGCCATCGTATTGGCGGTGAAGAGGCCGCCGCACGACCCGGCCGAGGGGCAGGCGACGCATTCCAGCTCGTGCAGATCCGCGTCGGACATCGTGCCCATGTTGTGCGAGCCGACCGCCTCGAACACATCGCCGATCGTCACGTCCCTGCCCTTGAAGCGGCCGGGCAGGATCGACCCGCCATACATGAAGACCGACGGCACGTTGAGCCGCACCATCGCCATCATCAGGCCGGGCAGCGACTTGTCGCAGCCGGCGAGGCCCACGAGCGCGTCGTAGCAATGCCCGCGCATCGTCAATTCGACCGAGTCGGCGATGATCTCGCGGCTGACCAGCGAGGATTTCATGCCCTCGTGGCCCATCGCGATCCCGTCGGTGACGGTGATCGTGGTGAATTCGCGCGGCGTGCCATGCGCGGCGGCGACGCCCTTCTTCGCGGCCTGCGCCTGGCGCGACAGCGCGATGTTGCAGGGCGCCGCCTCGTTCCAGGTCGTCGCCACGCCGACCAGCGGCTGGTTGATCTGCTCTTCGCTGAGGCCCATCGAGTAGAGAAAGGCGCGATGCGGCGCACGTTCCGGGCCGATCGTGACGTGCCGGCTCGGCATATGCGATTTGTCGATGACCGGATGGCGAACATCGTCGGGCATGGCCGATCTCCTCTGCGGGCGCGTCCAGGGGTGATGGCCACCGTAGCGGCCCGACCGGGCGCGATCAATGGCTCGCTGCGTTTGCGCGGGGCTGCGCAGGTCGCCGCTCAGCAGGTCCAGCTGCTTTCGAGCGCGCGTCTTGAAGTTCGTCGGCAGGTCGGCGAAATCCCGCCTGGCGCGCGCCGAGAAACGGATGTTCATCGGCTAGAGAATCGTTTGCCTTCTGCCGTCTTGAGCCATGCCTCGAACTCTTTCATGCTTTTGAACGACGGCGATACCCGCCCGGCGCCGACATCATCGAGGCCTTCTGCGAGCGCCGCGTCGATCGCCGGATGACGATCGACGATTTCCTTGGGGGTCAGCACGATGCGGTGCCCCTCCCGCGCGATCTCGACATAATCGCCTTCATCCAAGCCAAGCTGCTCGCGGATCTCGGCCGGGATCGTTACCTGCCCCTTCTGCTTGACCTTGGCGAGCGACATCGCCGTTCCTTCGTACTAAGCGAAATTCTAACTTTCTAACTTACGCCAATTTACAGCACGATCCCCACCCTGTCAGCTCCGATTGTCGGCGCCGTCGGCTGTCACCCGCCCCAGCCGGCCTTGCGCAGGCCTTCGACCATATGGGCGTGGTCTTCCGGCCGCATCCACGGAACGCGCCGGACATACATGTCGAAGGTGGCCGGCGCGATCGCGATGGCCTTCTCCAGCGCTTCTTTTGCTTCCGCGGTCCGACCGGTCTGGCCGAGCGCCGCGGCGAGCCAACGGTAATAGTTCGGATGATCGGGATATGACCGGATTGCGCGTTTCGCCGCCCCGATTGCGGCCTCGTATTCGCCGGAGAAATAAAGACCCAGCGTCACCCGATTCAGATGACCCGCCAACAACGGGTCGCGAGGGTCCAGCCGGATGCATGTCTCCAGAGCCGCGACGCCTTCCTTCGGCTGCCCCGAGAAGATCAGCGATGCGCCCCGTACCCCATGCGCGAAGGCCAGGTTTGGACTTATCGTCAGAGCTCGCTCAGCCTCGGCCAGCGCGCCATCATGGTCGCCGCTCATCCACAATGCGTACCCAAGGTACGACCGCGCTTCCGCGTCGCCGCCGTCAAGTGCGACCGCCCGGCGGTTCAGAGCCTCGGCCGAACCCATTGCCTCGGGGAGACCGCGCGTCTGAAAACGGGTGGCGGCTTGGAGTTGAGCCGACGCGAGGCCGCTGTAGCCACCGGCAAAGCTGGGGTCGAGGTCGATGGCGTCCTGAAAGAATTTCAGCGCGTGGGCGTTGTCCTCCGCGTTGGTTTTGCCCAAATGCCACAGACCGCGCTGATAGGCGCCCCAGGCATCGAGGCTGCCGGGCGGCCTGCGCATCACGCGGTGCTGTTCGGCCTGAGCGATGGCCGGGGCTATGGCGGTGGTCACCGCCTGAGTGATCTCGTCCTGCAGCGCGAAAATGTCGGCGAGATCGCGGTCGTAGCGCTCGGCCCAGAGGTGGTTGCCGGTCTCGGCCTCGACTAATTGCGCGGTGACCCGGATGCGGTTGCCCGATTTGCGCAGGCTGCCTTCGAGCACATAGCGCACGCCGAGTTCGCGCCCGACCACTTTCACATCGACCGCGCGGCCCTTGTAGGTGAAGCAGGAGTTGCGCGCGATGACGAACAGCGATGAGTAGCGCGACAGCGCGGTGATGATGTCCTCGGCGATGCCGTCGGCGAAGAACTCCTGCTCGGGGTCGTTGCTCATATTGGTGAAGGGCAGCACGGCGATCGACGGCTTGTCCGGCAAGGGCGGCATTGCCAACGCCTCGCCCGGTTGCGCCGCGCTGCTCGCCGCGACGCGGAAGACATGCACCGGTTCGGCGATGTTCTTGACCTGCTGCGCGCCGATATCGGTGAAGGTCGCGGCGACCCGCGTCCCGGCATGCTCGCGCACCGCCGCCGAAATGCAGATGCCGCCGGGTTCGGCGAGCGCCTCCAGCCGGGCCGCGATGTTGACCGCGTCGCCGAACAGGTCGCCACCCTTGACCAGCACGTCGCCGACATGAACCCCGATGCGGAACAGCATCCGGCGGTCAGGCGCCGTCGCGGCATTCTGCCCTGCCAGCGCCTCTTGGATCGCCAGCGCGCAGACGAGCCCCGCGGCGACGCTCGGGAACTCGGCGAGGACGGCGTCCCCCGCGGTGTTGGCGATCCGTCCGCGGTGCTCGGCGATCAGCGCATCGACGATCGCGCGCGCCACGGTCAGGGCGGCCAGCGTCGCGTCTTCGTCCGCCCGCATCAGCCGGCTGTATTCGGCGACATCGGCGGCGAGGATCGTCGTCAGCCGCCGCTCCGCCGCATCCGCCGCTTTATCCGCCCTGATATCCGCCACTGGGCGCGCCCTCCCCGCGCGGAGTGTAGCAGAACCGGAACGGGCCGCCGTGCCCCCTTGCGCGGCAGCGGCGAAAAACCGAAAACACATGGCGCCGCGGGGCGGCATGCCGGCGGGATCGGATGGTGGGGGTGTGCATTGATGCGGCATCGGGCGTGGCTATTGGTGTTGCCCTGGCTGGCGGCCTGCTCCTCGGCGCCGGGCGACACGGCGAGGCTGACCCTCAACGACCCCACCTGGGAGCGAGTCAATGTCGAAATCGTGATCACCAGGAGCGCCGATTGCGACAGCCGCGGCGACGGCTATATCGCGACCAAGGCATTGGTCATGCGCAAGAACAAGACCGAGGCGATCGACGTGCCGAACGGCGCCAATGTGTGCTGGCGCCGTGACCGCAATCCCAACAACCCGGTCGCCGGCGCCTGGTCGGGCTGGACCCGGGCGACGCTGTTTCCGGGCCAGAGCGCCGAGACGGATTTGTGACCGGGCTTTAGCTTTGTCGTGATCCGTGGGAGTTCTTTGGTAGGTCCGCCAACGGCTTAACGGTATAACATCGTCGTCCCGGTGCAGGCCTGCGCCGGGACGACGATTAAAAGCGGGTGAGCCTGCCTTCCAAAAGCCATTTCGCGACTTTAGAAGGCGTCCGCGGAAGGCCCTCGCGCAGAACCTCGCCGGAGCATTGGCATGGTCGCTCGCTTTGTTGCCGCCGCGCTCTGGTTGTTGCTGAGCCCGGCCGTCTCGTTTGCTCAGCAGCCTGCGCCGCCGGTTCCGCTCTATCCCGGCGCCGCGCCGCACTCGATTGCGCCGGAACCGCTGCCGCCGCTTGCGCCGGCCTCGGAAAGCGCCCGCCCGCCGA
Source organism: uncultured Rhizobium sp. (assembly GCA_964392845.1). Lineage (GTDB taxonomy): Bacteria > Pseudomonadota > Alphaproteobacteria > ATCC43930 > CGMCC-115725 > DATARH01. The sequence goes on along the minus strand of CAYMRQ010000005.1, from coordinate 36,147 downwards.
ATGCTGTCCCCCCGGCCGGGCTCTCACCGCCTGCCGCGGCAGCGTCCGGCCCGCCTTCCATGTCAGCGCCCATGTCAGCGCCGGCTGGGCGGGTTTTCTGCGAGCAGCCGGTCACGGGGCAGCTCGCCGACCCGGACGCGGTCGCGGTGGGCTATCGGCCTTTCGTCGGGATCTGGAGCGATGCGTCGTGGACGCCGCTGCTCTGCGCCGCGCTGATCGTCGAAAATGTCGCGCCGGATGGGACCGCGACGATCCTTTATGTCTTTGGGCCGATGGGCTCGAACGCGCGCGCGGCGGGCGGCGTTCTGCACGGTACCGGGATGATCCGCGACGGCGAACTGAGGTTCCAGAATTCCGATGGCAGCCAGTTCGCCTTCCGCCTGGTTTACGCCGATCTCGACGGCCGCCTCACCACGCCGCAGGGCCAGAGCTACCAGGCCATCTTCAAGAAGGCGCCGTGATCGCGGCGCGCAATGCCGGCACGTCATCGCCGAGCCTCTCCAGGGACGGCGAGTTGACGCCGCGCGGCGGCATTCCCAGATCTTGCGGACGCGGCGGTTGGACGACACACGACAATGAGCAGCGCCGTCCGATCGCGGCCGCGGGTTCGGTTTCAGCGGTGGCGACCCTATGACACGCGGTGAGCGTACGGTTCAGGCGACCGCAGGGTCGCCGATCACCGATCTGAACGAGCGCAGCCGCGAGATCTTTCGGCTGATCGTCGATGGCTATGTGCAGACCGGCGAGCCGATCGGCTCGCGCACCTTGTCGCGGCTGTTGGGGCAGAACCTGTCGCCGGCGACGATCCGCAACGTGATGGCCGATCTGGAAGAGTCGGGGCTGTTGTACGCGCCGCATACCTCGGCCGGAAGGCTGCCGACCGAGGCGGGCTTGCGGCTGTTCGTGCATGGTCTCCTGGAAATCGGCAATCTCGCCGAAGACGAGCGCCACAACATCGAGAGCCTGTGCGCGGCGCGCGGCCAGAGCCTGGCGCAGGCGCTGGAGGAGGCGACGACGGCGCTGTCGGGCCTGTCGCATTGCGCCGGGATCGTCGTGGTGCCGAAGCAGGAGCGGCCGCTGAAGCACATCGAGTTCGTGCATCTGGGGCCCGGGCGCGCGCTCGTCGTGCTGGTCACCGAGGATGGGCTGGTCGAGAACCGGGTGATCGAGGTGCCGCTCGGGCTGATGCCCTCGACGCTGGTCTCGGCCGCCAATTTCCTCAATTCCCGCCTCATCGGCCGCACCATCGAAGAGGCGCGCGGCGAGATCGACGAGGAGATCGGCTCGCACAAGGCGCAACTCGACGAGGTGACCTCGCGGGTCGTTGCCAGCGGCCTGGCATGCTGGGCCGGCGGCGACGGGGAAAGCGCGCTGATCGTGCGCGGCCAGGCCAATCTACTCGAAGACGTGACCGCGCTCGCCGATCTCGAACGGCTGCGCTCGCTGTTCGAGATGCTGGAAACCAAGGAGACCGTGCTGCGCCTGCTCGATGCCAGCAAGAAGGCCGAGGGGGTGCAGATCTTTATCGGCGCCGAAAGCCATCTGTTCGGCGTCGCCGGCTGTTCGCTGATCATCGCGCCGTATCAGAACAGCCGCGAGCGGATCATCGGTGCCATCGGGGTCATCGGCCCGACCCGGATCAACTACGCCCGGATCATCCCGATGGTGGACTACACCGCCAAGGTGATCGGCCGAATCATAGGATAATTGAGCATGATCGAGGAAAAGGAGGAGGCGGCCACCGGCCCTGCCGGCATGCCTGCCAATGATCCCGGGGACGATCCCGGGGACGCCGGGAACGAGTCCAGGGACGAGCCCAGGGACGAGCCCAGGGACGACATTGGCGACGAATTGCCCGATGAAAGCGCGCCGGCCTCTCCCGAGGAGCGCCTCGCGGCGATCGAGGCCGAGCTCGCCGACACCAAGGACCGCCTGTTGCGCGCGCTCGCCGAGACCGAGAACGTCCGGCGCCGCTTTCAGCGCGAGCGCGAGGACGCCCAGAAATACGCGATATCAGGCTTTGCCAAGGATTTGCTCACGGCGGTCGACGATCTGCGGCGGGCGCTCGACGCAGTGCCGGAGGCCGAAATCGATGATCCGCGCACCAGGAGCCTGCTCGACGGGGTCGCGGCGACCGAACGCGAGCTGTTGGCGGCTTTCGAGCGCCATGGGCTGAAGCGCATCGACCCCAAGGGCGAGCGCTTCGATCCCAATTTCCACCAGGCGATCTTCGAAGCCGAGCGGCCCGGCACGCCGGCCGGGGCGGTGATCGAGGTGCTGCAGCTCGGTTATGTGCTGCACGACCGGCTGTTGCGCCCGGCCATGGTCGGCGTCGCCAAGGACGGCAGCGCCGGGTGAGCGTCGCAAAGCGGCGAGCGGGCGACGGCGCCGGCTGCTCAGGGGAGGGCGCGCGCCTCCGGGCGCGGCAGCGAGAGGCGGCGCTCGATCCGGGCAAACACCATGTCGGTGAGGATCGCGAAGAGCGCGACCAGCACCGCGCCCTGCACGACAAAGGGCAGCTTGTTGGCGGCCAGCCCGTCGAAGATCGGCGTCCCGAGGGTTAAGGCGCCGACCGTCGAGCCGATCGTCGCGGTGCCGATCGCGATCGTCACCGACACCCGCACACCGGCCAGGATCGCCGGCGCGGCGAGCGGCAATTCGACATCGCGCAGCCTCTGCCAGGCCGAGAGGCCCATGCCTTGCGCGGCGTCGCGCACCGCGAGGGGCACGCCTTCGAGCCCGGCAATTGCGTTCTCGACAATCGGCAGCAGACCGTAAAGAAACAGCGCGACGATCGTCGGGCGCGGCCCGAACCCGAGCGCCGGGACCGCCAGCGCCAGCACCGCCGCCGGCGGAAAGGTTTGCCCGATCGTCGCGAGCGCGTTGACGATCGGCCGGAAATCGCGCCCCGCCGGGCGGGTCACGAAGATCGCGAGGCCGATGCCGAGAGATGTCGCGGCGAGGCTCGCCAGCCCGACGAGCCCGGCATGCGACAGAAACAAGGCCATGAAGCTGTCGCGCGCAAAGACCGGCGGGCTGACCTCCGGAAACGCCCAGTGGAAGACCGGATGCAGCTGCGGCATGCCGATGAGCAGCGCGCCGAACAACACCGCAACCCACAGCACCGGGTTGGCGAGCAGGGCGAGCGAGCGGAGCATCAATCCGGGCACGGACATCTCGATTTGGGTTGCATCGAGGCGATGCGTCCTTCGAGACGCGCCCCTGCGGGGCGCTCCTCAGGATGACGAATATTTGTGTATGGCATTACTGCTTGCCGTCATCCTGAGGAGGCCGCGAAAGCGGCCGTCTCGAAGGACGCACCAAGCGCCATCCGAGATTTCTGCGGCATCGGTCACCGCACCAGATCCGCGAGGCCAATGGCTCCGAGCGGCCGGCCGGCGCTGTCGACGACCGGCAGGCGGTCGGTATGGCGCGCCGCCATCGCGGCGAGCGCGTCGCGCAGCGATGTGTTGCTCGGCAGCGGCTCGCCATCGGCCGCTTCGCCCTGATGCAACCGGTCGGCGACGGTGCGCAGCGACAGCAGCTTGAGGCCGCCCGCCTCACCGCCGACGAACTCGGCGACGAACCCGCTCGCCGGGTGTTCGAGGAGGTCGAGCGGGGTGCCCCATTGCACGAGCCGGCCGCGTTCGAGGATGGCGATGTCGCTGGCCAGGCGCAGCGCCTCCTCGATGTCGTGGGTCACGAACAGAATGGTCTTTTTCGTCGCCTGCTGGATGCGGACGAGTTCGCCCTGCAGAGCCGCGCGGGTTACCGGATCGACCGCCGCAAAAGGCTCGTCCATCAACAGGAGCTCGGGATCGGCGGCGAGCGCGCGGGCGACGCCGATGCGCTGCTGCTCGCCGCCCGACAGCTGATGCGGGTATTTCGAGCGGTAGGTCGCCGGATCAAGGCGCAACAGTTCGAGGAGCTCGGTCACCCGGTCGCGCACCCGGGTTCGCGGCCAGTTCAAGAGGCGCGGCACGGTGGCGATGTTGTCCTCGACCCGCCAATGCGGAAACAGGCCGATCGACTGGATCGCATAGCCGATCCGCCGGCGCAGCGCCTCGGGCGAGACCCGTCGCACATCCTCGCCGGCGACCCGGATCATCCCGGAGTCGAACGCAACCAGCCGGTTGATCATGCGCAAAATCGTCGACTTGCCGCAGCCCGACGGTCCGAGCAGCACGCAGAACGCCGCTTCGGGGATTGTCAGCGACAACTCGTCGACGACGCGATTTCCGTCATAGGCTTTGCAGACCCGGTCTATCTCGATCATCTGGCGATCTCGATCACCGCGGGGGGCCGGCGCGTGGCAAGCGTGGACAGCGTTTGCAAGAGGAAATCGGCGGCGAGCGCGAGCCCGATCGCCGGTAGGGCCCCGAGCAACACCAGATCGGCCGCGTATTGGCCGAGCCCCTCGAAGACGAAGGTGCCGAGGCCGCCGGCGCCGATCAGCGCGGCGACCACGGCGAGCCCGATTGCCTGCACCGTGACGATGCGCAGCCCGGCGAGCAGCAACGGCAGCGCCAGCGGCAGCTCGACACGCCAGAACAGCTGGCGGCGCGTCATCCCCATGCCGCGCGCGGCATCGATCACCGCCGGGTCGACCCCGGCAATCCCCGCCACGCTGTTCCGCACGATCGGCAACAGCGCATAAAGAATCAGCGCGATGATCGCCGGCGCCGGGCCGACGCCGCCGACCCCCACCGCCGCGAGGGCGGGGAGCGCCGCAGCCAGTGCCGACAGCGGCACCAGCAGGAGCCCGAACAGCGCGATCGACGGGATCGTCTGCAACAGGTTCAGCACGGCGAATATCGGCCCCTGCCGGTGCGGGTGCCGCACCGCGGCGATGCCGAGCGGAACCCCGATCAGCACGGCCGGCCCGACCGCGGCGGCGACGAGAACGACATGACGAACCACCGCCGTGGCGAACAAATCCTGGCGCGTCCTATATTCGCGGGCGAGCGACAGCGCGTCGAAGAGGCCCGTATCAGCCATCGCGGCGATCGCCAGGGTGAGCACCGCGATGACGGCAAACTGCTCGCCGGCGCCGGCGCCGGCACGTTGCAGCGCGTCGACAACGGCCAGAGCGGATGTGCCGAGGAGGATCCAAAACCCGGCGCCGAGCGAGACCCGGGCGAGGGAAGGGGCGCCGGCCGCGAGAGATGCCGCCGCCTGTCCCGCCGCGGCGAGAATCAGGAGGATGAGCCCGCCGGCCAATAATGCCGCAGCGCGCTGGAGCGTGCGAGCGGGCGGCGCGAGCGCGGTGAGCAGCAAGACCACCCCGATCAGTCCGATCGCGGCGCCGAGGCGCATGTCCACGGCCGCGAACAGCCCGATCGGGCGGCCCGACAAGAGGCGGTTTGGCGCCGATGTGACAAATCCGGTGGTCAGGACCGCCACGGCGCCGGCGGCAAACAGCACCGGGACGACGTCATTGCGAGGAACCCGCGGGCTTGACCCGCGGGGACGAAGCAATCCCGATCCGTGTGCACTCAACCGATCGAGATTGCTTCGCTGCGCTCGCAATGACGGCATGTCTATGGAAATTTGGCTTGGCGCGGGCCAGAGGCGTTCACGGCAGGAAATGCCGCGTTTTCAGATAGTCTGATGCGACCGCGCCGGCATCTTCTCCGGCGACCGCGATCCGGGCGTTCAGCTCCTGCAGGGTGGTCAGCGTCAGCGAGGCGAATACCGGGTCGAGCGCCGCGGCGATCTCGGGGTGCTGCTGCAGCACCGCTTCGCGCACCACCGGGGTCGGGGCATAGACGATCTGCGCGCCCTTGTCGTCGCACAGCGCCGTCAGGCCGAGCGCGGCGACCTCGCCGTCGGTGCCGTAGGCCATCGCCGCGTTCACTCCGGACGTGCCCTCCGCCGCGGCGCGCAACGTCGCCGCGGTGTTGCCGCCCGACAGGGTCAAGAGCTGGCCCGACCGCAGATGAAAGCCGTAGGTTTTCTCGAACGCGGGCAGGGCGGCGGGGCTTTCGACGAATTCCGCCGAGGCGGCGAGCTTGAAGCGGCCGCCTTTGGCGAGATAAGCGGCCAGATCGTCGAGGCATTTGCCGGCGGGAAAACCCGGCAGATCGTTGCGGATCGCGATGACCCAGGTGTTGTTGGCGGGCGCCGGGGTCAGCCAGACGAGACGGTTTTCGGCCCGGTCGAGCTGTTTGACCATGGCATGGCCCTCATTGGCATTCTTGCAGGCCGGGTCGGCCTCGCGGTGAAAGAAGAGGGCGCCGTTGCCGGTGTATTCGGGATAGAGATCGATCTGTCCGGCGAGAATCGCCGCGCGCACGATGTTGGTCGGCCCGAGCTGGATCTTCTTCTCGACCGGGAGGCCGCGTGCTTCGAGCAGCGCCGCGATCATGTGCCCGAGGAGGGCCCCTTCGGTATCGATCTTCGAGGCGACGACGATCGCCCCGGCCGCTCTTGCCGGCATCTCCCAAAGCAGAATGGCCGCGACGGCAAGCATCGCCAAGCCAAAAGCTTTCGCGATGCGCAACAACGGCATCATCGTCCCCTGGCGGTCGCTCGTTAAGTCCCGGGTGTCATTGCGAGCGGAGCGAAGCAATCTCGTGCCAATCTGAGCTCGCCCGGTCGAGATTGCTTCGTCGCGGAGCCTGTCCTCGGGCGGCGCGGAGCGCCGACCCGTGGGCTCCTCGCAATGACAATTCACCTGTGCGATCGGCGGCAACGGCGCTCTCAGAGCGGGATCGCGAGCAGCGTGTCGATCTGGCGGCTGTCGAGGATGACGAGCTTGCCGGCGAACTTCCAGCCCATCTCGGTGCGCACCACCCGGTCGATATAGCGCCCGGCCGCGAAGAGGGTCATCGCGCCGTCCTGCATCGTGCGCACGACGAGGAAACTGGCGGTGGCATCGAGCGCGTCCGGACCGCTTCCGTCCCGTGGGCCTTCAGCCCACGGACTTGATCCGTGGCCGCCTGCGGGCGAGACGCCCGCGTTCCCCTCGCCGCTCTCGATCTGCAAGCCGGAGACCAGGTGGCGATAGCGCTGCGGCTCGTAGATGTTGGCCTGGCGCAGCGCGCTGACCCGGTCTTTCAGCATGTTCTTCGAGGTGGCGTAGATCAGCCCCAGCGGCAGCCCGGCCTCATAATTCTCGGCCGAGGTGATGCGGTAGGTGCAATCATCGGTGAAAAACTCCGGCCAGCCCTCGAGCGCGTCGGTGTCGAGGCAGGCGGCGTAGCCGGTATAGAGGTCCTGGAGTTCGAGCCGCCTGGTGATGTCGGCGAGGTCCATCGCCTCAGAGGCCCATCACCTGGCGATAGGCCTGCCAGAACCCGCGGATCGATGCCTCGGTCGTTCGCGTGTCCTGCGAGGCGTGCTCGACGCCGCCCATTTCGAGGATCGAGCACTCGTCCTCGCCGCCCTTGATGGCGCGCTGGATGAACCCGCCGACCGCGCCGTCCTCCATCGACACATAGCCGGCCGGGCCGACCAGGTTGGCCTGTTGCAGCCGGCGCTCGGTCATCGATGCATCGTCATCCTCGAAGCCGATGAAGGTCCATTGCAGCTCGGTCTCCTCCGGTCCCTTCGGCAGGACGAGCCGCAATGCGATCGAATTATGGATCTGCTGCATGACGAAATTGGGGAAGACGCTGAGGATCTGGATGGTGATCCCGTCGCCGATCTCGTCGACCGAATCGAGAAAGCGCGGGTCCTGCAGCTTATAATCGGCGTGCATCGACTGGATGTCGGCATAAGCGGCATCGGAGGCGGCCTGATCGGCGCCCTTGCCGCCATAGGTGTAGCTGGTGTGGTGGGCGCCCGACTCGGCGATCGCGACCCCGCCGGTATTGGTCAGCCGGCTGACCCGGAACGTCGTGAAAAAGCTGTGCAGCAGGCTGGCGTGATAGGTGTCCTTGACGTTCTCGACATAGAGCTTCCAGTTGTTGTGCAGGATCTGCGAGGTCGTGCCGAGGATCCGGGGCTTGCCGCGGATCACCCGGCCGATGCGCGAGCCGATCAGATTGCCGATGTAATCGGCGAGCGGAGGGGCCTCGGGCGACAGCGTGCCGAAGACGAGGCCGGCGAACTGGTCGGTGCGCAGCTGCTTCAGCCCATGCGCTTCGAGGCCGAAGCTGTCGGGCATGCCGCCCTTGCCGCCGACGCCGCGGCGGAAGGCGACGCTCTGCAAATTGCCGGCCAGGTCGTAGCGCCAGGAGTGGTAGACGCAGGTCAGCCCGTCATTGGTATGGCCGCGCGCCTTCAGGCAGACGAGGTTGCCGCGATGGGCGCAGCGGTTGACCATCGCATGAACTTCGCCATCCTCGCCGCGGGTCACGATGATCGGAGTCTCGCCGAGGAAGGTGGTCCGGTAATCGCCCGGCTCGGGCAACTCGTCGGCCAGCGCGAGGTATTGCCAGCTCGGGCCGAGAAAGATGCGGTCGAGCTCGGCGCGGTAGAGGTCCGGGTCGGCAAACACCCGGTAGGGGACCCGCGAATTACCCTGTTCGGGCCAGGTGAGCGCGTGCTGATCCATGGCAACCTCGCCGCGAAAGGTGTCGCCAAACCGCGACAGCGGCATAGAATACCCCCAATCGCAGGAGATTCGCCAGCCGATGAGCGAGAAGCGGGTTGAGCGTCGCCTCGCGGCCATCATGGCCGCCGATGTCGTCGGATACTCGCGGCTGATGGGCGAGGACGAGGAGGGCACGCTCGCCGCCCTCAAAGCGATCCGGCGCGAACTCGCCGATCCGAAAATCGCCGAGCACCGCGGCCGCATCGTCAAGACCACGGGTGATGGGCTGCTCGTCGAGTTCGCCAGCGTCGTCGATGCGGTGCGCTGCGCGGTCGAGATTCAGCGTGGGATGGCCGAACGCAACGCCGATGTGCCGGCCCAGCGCCGCATCGAAATCCGCGTCGGGATCAATCTCGGCGACATCATTATCGAGGACGGCGACATTTTCGGCGACGGCGTCAATGTCGCGGCGCGCCTGGAGGTGCTGGCCGAACCCGGCGGGATCTGCGTCAGCCGTGTCGTGCGCGACCAGGTCCGCGACAAGCTCGACTTTGCCTTCGAGGATTTGGGCGAGCAGCAGGTCAAGAACATCGCCCGGCCGATCAGGGTGTTTCGGGTCGGGGTGCCGGCGTCTCACCAGGAAAGCCCCCTCCCTACCCCTCCCCCGCAAGCGGGGGAGGGAAGCGCGCATGGCGCGCGGGTGGGGGCGGAGCCTGCGCTGTCCCTTCCCGACAAGCCGTCGCTGGCGGTGTTGCCTTTCCAGAACATGTCGGGCGACCCCGAGCAGGAATATTTCGCCGACGGCATCGTCGAGGACATCACCACCGCAATTGCCCGCCTGCCCTGGCTGTTCGTGATCGCCCGCAATTCAAGCTTTACCTACAAAGGAAAAACGGTCGATGTGAAGCAGGTCGGCCGCGAGCTTGGCGTGCGCTACGTGCTCGAAGGCTCGGTGCGCAAGGCCGGCAACCGGGTGCGCATCACCGGCCAGCTGATCGACACGACAACCGGCGCCCATATCTGGGCCGACCGCTTCGACGGCGCGCTCGACGATATTTTCGAGCTTCAGGACCAGGTGGCATCGAGCGTCGCCGGCGCGATCGAACCGAGATTGCGCCTGGCCGAGATCGAGCGCGCGACGCGGAAGCCGACCGATAGCCTCGACGCTTACGATCTGTATCTGCGGGCTGTGGCGCAATTCCACAAATTTACCGAAGAGGGCATGCGCGAGGCCGTCGCGCTGGCGAAAAATGCGCTGGCGATCGATCCGGCCTACGCACCGGCCGCCGCAATGATCGGCTGGTGCCGCCTCCTGCAGAGATTACAGGGCTGGGGCGCGGTTTCGGAGGCGGAAATTGCCGAGGCGGTGTTGCTGGCACGACAGGCGATCGAGGCGGGCCGGGACGATCCCGATGTCCTGTGGATGGCCGGCTACACAATCGGCCAACTCGGCGGCGAACATTCCACGGCTCTGGCCGCGATCGATCGCGCGCTCGTGCTCAACCCCAATTCCGCGCTGGCGTGGAGCGCACGCGGCTGGTTCTTGGGTATGCAGAACCAGCCCGGCCCAGCGATCGAAGCACTGCAGCAGGCGATGCGGCTGAGCCCGCTCGATCCGCTGGCCTTTGAATTTACCGGCGGGCTCGCCGTCGCTCATATGGCCGCGGGGCGATACGAGGAGGCTATCGCATGGGCTGATCGGTCATTGCAAGCGCTGCCGCGCTACATCCCCGTGATGCGCGTCAAACTCGTCTGCCTTGCGCATCTCGGCCGCACCGAGGAGGCCCGCGATTGGCTCAAACGCGTGCTCGCCGTTCACCCGGGGCTGACGGTCGCCGCGTGGAAAGCCTCTTTTGCCACCATGTCGGTATATTCGCCGGAACTCCTCGCCCGCTCCGTGGACGGAATGCGCAAGGCCGGCGTGCCGGAAGGCTGACCCCCTCGAATCTTCACCTTGCCGCTGTGCCAGGGTCGGCGCGGATCGCAGCGTCAGCATGCGGCGCTTCGGCCAACGGCAGGCGTTCCTGCGCGATGATCTGGCGAAAGTGATCGTCGATCGCGCGCCAATCGACGACATCGACCCGGTAGGCCAGATCGCTTTCGCTGAACGCCTCAGCGAGGCTCGCGGTCTCATCGAGCGTCATCGGCCGCCCGGCATCGATCGCCAGATCGAGATCGGAATAGCGCCGCGCCCGGCCGGTCGCCCGCGAGCCGAAAACCCAGAATTTGGCCGCCGGCGGCAAATTCGCCCGGAGAATTTGCAGCACCAGCCGGCAATGGTCTGCCGGCAGATCGATGCTGAGCGGCCCGGTCATGCCAGCCGCCGTCGCAGTTCGGCCACGAGGTGCTCGGCTTCGTGGAGAAATCCGGGGATCGCGGCAACCACCTGTTCGGCGATCGTCGCGTTGTAAGTGTGGCTGGTGCGCGCGCGCATCTGGCGGAAGGCCCGCCACGCCGGCCAATCTCCATGCAGCAAGCCCTGCGCATTCGCGGTACGGATCAGATCGGCAAACGACATCTGCTCGATATCGTCGGGAGAGGCCGCGCCCTCCTTGAGAAACCGTTTCAGCGTCCGGTGGCTCAGCTCATAGGTGAACTCGAAGCGCTGGATCAGCCCATCGCGTAGCTGCTCGTCCGTCGGCTCGCGCTGCTGGCGGGCAAGCCCCTCGCGCAGAAGCTGGACGGCATTCCCGAGTGCGGTGATGTCGAGCGTCATGGCGGCGAGCTTACCGCATAGTGTCGGGGTGAGAAATCGCGCCCGCCGGAGGGGCGACGCACAGCTAGGGCGCGTCTGTCAGCGGCACGGTATCATGAAACCGCCGATAATCGATGACCCGGCTGCCATCTTCGGTCCAGCCGATCACGTCGACGAAACGGTGGTTCCACAGGATTTCGTGCGGCAGGTAGGAGGTCCGCGCGTGGACGCTATGAGTTTGCCAGCCGCGCCGCGCTCGACGATTTCTTCCGCACCGAGCCCTATTGCACCAACGGCATCTACGAGCAGGTCGAGATCTACGACTGGCAGCGCGGGGTGATGGCATGACCCTCACCCGCCTCGCTGCGCTCGGCACCCTCTCCCGCAATGCGGGAGAGGGAAGAAATCGCGCGGCTCGAATCCCTCGCCCGCATTGCGGGAGAGGGCGGACCAAGCGCGAAACGCTTGGTGGGTGAGGGCAGGGGCTGGAGGCTACTTCCGCCCGCTCGCCTTCAATCCCTTGTCGAGCGCGGCGAAGGATTGGCTCGGCGCCGGCATCAGCCAGCGGAACCCCTTTTCCAGAAGTTTCTCGATATTGTTCGCGTCGACATGCGGGTGGCCGCACGGCACCCCGGCGTCCTTGCAGATCGCCAGAATGTCGTCGATCGCCGCGGCGACTTCCGGGTGGTCGTATTGCCGGGGATAGCCCATGTCCTGCGACAGGTCGCCCTCGCCGATCAGGACGACGCCGATGCCGGGAACCTCCTGCAGCATCTTCGGCAGGTTTTTGATCGCGCGCACCTCTTCGCACATGATGACGACCAGCACCTCGCCCTCGGGGTTCAAGGGCCAGGTGTCGGCGCGCTTGTAATAATCCGGCTGGCTGATCCCCCAGTAGCGCGCGGCGGTGCGCGGCGCGTCGCCGCGCTGGCCGGCCGGCTCGTAATAGGGTGCCGCGCGCGGCCGCGGATAGCGGCAGGCCTGAACCGCGTTGCGCGCCTCCTCGACCGTCGAGACATGCGGCCAGACGATGCCGTAGACGCCGATATCGAGCACCTGCTTGGCGATGAACTGATTGAGTTCGCCGCCGTTGGGCGGGATGCGCACCATCGGCGCCACCGCCGGCGCGAGGCTGCCCGAGCGGACGATCTGGGCGCGGTCGAGCATGTACTGCATGCAGTCGCGCAGCGTGCGGATGTCGTAGGGGTTGTGCTCCATCTCGAAGACGACCGCATCATAGCCGGCGGCGCCGATCGATTGCGCCGCGCCGATTTCGGCCGGCGAGAAGGTGACGAAGGCTGGCTTTCCGGCGGCGAGAGCGCGGATCGCCGGGTTGAGGCGGGGGATTTCGGGCATCGGAGTCTCCTTGTTATGCCGCCCAGCCGAGATCGCGCATCGCCCAGCCGGCGTTCCAGATCTTGGTCATGTGGCGGATCTTGCCGCCGGCGAATTCCATCACGTAGACGTAATCGGTGTTGGTGCTCTTGCCGGTCGGCGGGCAGGGGCCGCCCTGGCCGGTGTGGGTGGCGGAAAACACGCCGTAGGCGCAGACGCTGTTGCGCTCGGCATCGGTGGCGAAGGATTTCACGACATAGCGTCCGTCGGGCATGAAGGTCATCAGCCCCTTCATCCACTCCGCGTAGCCCTCGAGCGTGCGGATCTCGGCCAGCGGCTCGGCCTGGGCAGCAAAGCTCGCATCGGGCGTGCAATAGGCCCGGCATACCTGCCAGCCCTTGCCCCCATCGCAAGCCTCGAAAAATTCCTTCGCGATTGAGGTGATATCAGGCATGCCTTCCTCCCTTCGTGTCAGCTCTTTGCCGCCTGCCAGCGGGCGAGGGCCTCGTGCGGCTTCGACACCGCGGGGTCCATGATCTCGCCATGCACGCCGGTGCTGGCGGTCAACTCGATGACATAGCCGTTCGGATCACGGAAATAGATCGAACGGACAAAGCCATGATCGACCGGTCCGCGGACTTCGATTCCCTGCGCCCGGCCCTTCTGCAGCATGCTGTCGAAGACCTCGTTTTCGACGCCGAGGGCGATGTGCAGATCGAGGTCGTCCTGCCGCTTGAACTCGAACGGCCTGCCCGGCACCTCGAAGAAGGCGAGGCAGGAGCCGTCGTCCATCTCGAAGAAAATGTGCAGGCCGCTTCCCCCGCCGATCTCGAAGGCGCTGACCAGCTTGAGGCCGAGGAAGTCCTCGTAGAAGGTGCGGGTCTCCTCGGAATCCCGACACCGGTACGCGTTATGGTGCAGACCCTTGATCATGGTGAGCCTCCAATAAAGCGTGTCATCCCGGCGAAGGCCGGGATCCACGGTGGCAAAATCTGCCAATGTTGGTATCGCTGTTCGGCCGGACGTGCCTCTTTGGCGTTCATATTGCGGTTGACAGGTGGATCCCGGCCTTCGCCGGGATGACGGTTCGGTGGGATCGCTTGGCCCGTTTGACTCCTAAAAAAAGATGCTGACGTTCTTCGCCAGCAGCACGTTCTGGTCGAGGATCAACTTGCGATGGGCGATCTTCCACGCGCCATCGACGCGGCGCAGCACGTCCTGGCGGGCGCCGACGTAGAAATCCTGCTCGGTCTCCGCGCGACTGCGGTAGACGATGAAGTTGCAGTAGACGCGGAGTTCGGAGTCCACATCGCCTGCTTCGACTTCGATATTGCTGATCAGGTGGCGGGTGCGCGACGGCGGGTCTTCCGCCCAGGCCATGCCGGTGTCGAGGCGTGCGACCCGCCCGCTCAGCGTCACCTTGGTTTCATCGAGGATGGCCAGCTCGTCTTCGCGGCCGACATCGTCCTCGACGTAGCGGTCGGGATCGAGGATCGAAATCGCCTTCGATGATTTCGGATAGCGATTGCTGCGGCTCGCCATCCAATAGCGGACATCGTCGGTGAACAGCGTCAGCCACTCATGGAACCGCCGTTCGTCGAGCATGCGGGCTTCCCGGTAGAGGAACTGCTCGACCTCGCGGATGACGTCCTCGTTACGCATGGCGCGCCTCCCGCGCCGCGCCGTTCGGCAATTCGGACCAGCTCCCGGCCGCGATCAGCTCCGCCCAGCGGCGATAGAACTGCCGGTGGTTGCTCTCGCTCATGCGAAACTCGCTGGCCCAGGCCTTGAGGTCAGGGTCGAAGCGGTCGTGCCCGAGCCCCATCTGCGTGTTGAGCGGCATGCGCCGCGCCACCACCCCACGGCAGGTCTGGGTGCATTCCTGCCAATTGTCCATGTCGTCCTGCTCAAAGGTGCCCGAGGGGCTGAAGCCGCGCACCCCGGCCAGCCGGATCGCCTGCTTGACAGGGGCGGGTGCGGCCTTGTCGATGAACACATAAGACCAGACCTCGGTCTTGCCGGGGCCGCGCGGGTGCCAGATTCGGAAGGTGCGCGAGGTGGCGCGCAACAGCGAGAAATTCGGGAATACCGTGCCGACGATCGGGTTGATCAGGCGCGAGCGGGGCCCAAGGCGTTGCTCGACCTCCGGGCGGATCTCCTCTTCATAGGCCTGAAGTTCGGGCATCGGCGGCTCGCCGCTGTCGTTTGGCCCGACGCAGATCGAGATATGCCCATTGCCGGGCGAGACCATATGGCCGGTGGCGTTCGGCTTGGTCGTCACCCCGGTGCTGAACGCCGTCTTGACCGCCGAAAGGTGGCTCCACGGCACGTGATAGGCATCGCCGCCGAAATTCTCGGCTGGGAATTTCCAGTTGCACGGCATGATCCATTTGTGCGTCGCGACGATCTCGATGCCGCCCTCGCGGCGGTCGATGAAATTGTCGAGATACCAGGTCATCTCGCCGAGATACTCGCGCAGCGACGGCGCTTCCGGGTCGAACGTGGCGAACAGCAAGCCCTTGTAATTGTCGAGCTGCGCCACCGGGACGAGACCCCAGCGCTCGCGCTCCAGTTCGCCGTGATAGGCTTCCTTCAGATACGGCACGCCGGTGAGCTGCCCGTCATTGCCGTAGGTCCAGCCGTGATAGGCGCAGGTGAAGCTGGCGGCGTTGCCGGTGTCGGCGCGGCACAGCCGGTTGCCGCGGTGGCGGCAGACGTTGAGGAAGGCGTGCACCGCGCCGGCGCTGTCGCGCACCACCAGCACCGGGTCTTCGCCCATATAGGTGGTGAGGAAGTCGCCCGGCCGCGCGACCTGGCTGTCGTGGCACAAAAACAGCCAGCAGCGGGCGAAGATTTGCTTCAACTCCTGCTCGTAAATCTCCGGCTCGATGAAGATGCGCCGGCTGATCAGCCCGCGGTCGGTATCGACCAGACTACCGGTGTCTGTTGCCATGAGAGCCTCCTTTGTCGTCGGTCATTCCCGCGCAAGCGACGCGAAAGCGGGAATCCACGGATGGCGGTCCGTTGCCTGCCCCTGGACCCCGCTTTCGCGGGGGTGACGATAACGAGTTGAGATCGCATACACCGTTTCTGTCGAATTATGAGTCGCCGAGCCCGGCCCCGTTCGCCGCCATCAGCTGGGCCCAGCGCCGATAGAACCCCCGATGGTTGCTTTCGCTGTAGCGATAATCGCTGGCCAGGGCGTTGAAATCCGGGTCGAAACGCTCGTACCCCAGCCCCATCGCGTAGTTCAGGGCATGGCGCCGGGCCACCACGCCTCGCCCGGTCTGGGTACAGCCCTGCCAGTTGTCCATGTCGTCCTGCTCGAAGGTCCCCGCGGGGCCGAACACCCGCACTCCCGCCAGCCGAATGGCCTCCTTGACCGCGGGAGGGGCCGCCTTGTCGGCATAGACCCAGGCCCAGACTTCGGTCTTGTCGGGCCCGCGCGGATGCCAGACACGGAACGTGCGCGAGGTCGGCCGCAGCATCGAGAAGTTCGGGAAGACCGTGCCGGCGATCGGCTTTACCAGGCGCAGGCGCGAACCGAGCCGCGCCTCCATCTCGGGCCGGATCTGCGCCTCGTAGGCGAGGATTTCCGGCGCCGGGGGGTCGGCCATCGTGTCGGGGCCGACACCGATGACACAGTGGCCATTGCCGGGTGACAGCGTCCTGCCGGCGGGGTCCGGATTGACGCGAAAATCGCCGCCGGATCCAATCCCAATTGCGGAGACATGGCTCCACGGCACGTGATAGCCATCGCCGCCGAAATTCTCGGCCGGGAACTTCCAGTTGCACGGCATGATCCATTTGTGCATGCCGCCGATGACCTCGATGCCCCCTTCGCGACGGTCGAAGAACGTGTCGAGGTACCAGGCCATCTCGCCGAGGTATTCGCGCAGCGGCGGCGCCTCGGCGTCGAAGGTGGCGAACCACAGGCCCTTGTAGCTCTCGAGCTGCGCCACCGGGACGAGGCCCCAGCGCGCGCGGTCCAGCTCGCCGTGATAGGCTTCCTTGAGATACGGCACGCCGGTGAGCTGCCCGTCATTGCCGTAGGTCCAGCCGTGATAGGCGCAGGTGAAGCTGGCGGCGTTGCCGGTGTCGGCGCGGCACAGCCGGTTGCCGCGGTGGCGGCAGACGTTGAGGAAGGCGTGCACCGCGCCGGCGCTGTCGCGCACCACCAGCACCGGGTCTTCGCCCATATAGGTGGTGAGGAAGTCGCCCGGCCGCGCGACCTGGCTGTCGTGGCACAAAAACAGCCAGCAGCGGGCGAAGATTTGCTTCAACTCCTGCTCGTAAATCTCCGGCTCGATGAAGATGCGCCGGCTGATCAGCCCGCGATCGGCATCGACCAACTGCTCGATAGTATTACTCAACGGCCTTCTCCATGCGGGGAGCGCGGGCGCGGCATGCGCAGCATCGCGCCGGCATCCACCGTGATGATGCTGCCGGTCACCCCACGGCCGCTGTTGCGCGAAGCGAGGAACACGTAAGCCCAGGCAAGGTCGTCCGGCACCAGAGCAATGTGCAACGGATTGCCGGCCTGCAGCCGCTGCGCCATGTCGGGCGCGGCGAATTGCGAGCGGTCGTCGTTGCCAAGCGACTGCAGCCCGCGCAAATCGGTGATGGTGCCGCCCGGCGCGACGCCATTGACCCGGACAGGCGCCAATTCGACCGCCAGCTCGCGGACCAAGCCGACCACGGCATGCTTCGACGCGGTATAAAGCGCTCCGCCGCCACCCGAATTGAGGCCAGCTACGGAGGCGGTAAAAACGATGCAGCCCAAGCTCTTGGTCAGCTCCGGCAGGGCCGCTTTGACGCCGAAGATCAATCCCTTGACGTTAACCGCGAACAGCTCGTCATAGGCGCGGGACAGCTGCTCCTCCGGTAGATCGGCGACGGAGGCATAAACGTCGAATATGCCGGCGTTACCGACGAAAATGTCGAGCTTGCCAAAGGCGCGCACCGTTTCGGCGACGGCGCGCTTGTTGTCGGCGAGCCGGGCGACATCGCCGGCGATGCCGATGACCGCGTCGCCAAATTCGGCGCGCAGCTGGTCGGCCCGGGTGGCGACCCGCTCCATGACCCCAACGTGGGCGCCCTCCTCGATGAAGCGCGCGACCACCGCCCGGCCGATCCCGGACCCGCCGCCGGTCACCAGCGCCACCTGCCCGTCGAGCCAGCCCATGCCGCATCCTCCTCCCGATCGACGCCCGCCCGGTTGTTATGATCGCCGCGGCGGCGGGCGCGCACCGCGGTTGCGATCATATACCCAAAGGCCGGGCTAATGCTCGTGCAACAGCCGGCCGTAACCGGGGATCGGCGTCGTAACCCCGGCGAGCCGCAGCACATGCCACAAGGTCGCCTGGGTCGAGGTGACGACCGGCTTCTCGATCCGCGCCTCCAGTGCGTCGATGATCGGGTGCGAGCGGAAATTGAGGCAGGCAATGATCATCCCGTCGCTCGCCGGGTCCCAGGCGCCGAGCGCGAGATCGAGGATCGCCTCGGGTGTGGGCTCGGCGAGGCGGAACCCGTCGCTGATGCCGAGACATGCCCCGGCGATTGTGTCGACCCCGCCCTCGGCGAAGAAGCGATGCTCTGCGGCGTCGACTGCCGCGGGGTAGGGCGAGATCGCCGTCACCCGCTTGAGACCGAGCCGGGCGCAGGCGGTAAAGATGCTGTTTGTCGCACTGGTTGCCGGTACGCCGGCGATGCGGGTGATTTCCTCGCGCAGGTGCGCGTCGAATTCGTGGCCCTGCACGATGCTCGAGGCGGTGCAGCCATAGGCGATCGCATGCGGCCGGCAGCTCGCGAGCTGATGGATCGAGTGCACGCCGTCGGTGCGGTCCATCTCGATGATCCGCTCGGGCGAGGTGCCCGCCGGCATCAGCATGCGGGCAAAATGCACGCTGACCCCATCCGGCACCACCTGGGGATACCATGCCTCGACCACGATGTTGACGCTCGGCACGATCACGCCGAGCCGGATTTCTGCGCCCATCGTCACCCCTCCACCTCGCTCCCTCACCATACCGACGCAGCTACCCGCCCTCACACGAAAATCATCACTACCGCGCCGACAAGCAATCCGAAGGATACATAGTAATTCCAAGGAACTGGTTGTTGCAGCACGACTAGGGCGAAAATCGCAAAAACAGTAAGGGTTATTACCTCTTGCAAGATCTTGAGCTGGGCCGGAGTATATTGATATTGAAAATAGCCGATCCGATTCGCGGGAACGGCTACTCCGTACTCAAACAACGCGATGAACCAGCTGACCGCGATCGCCTGCCAAAGCGGAACGTTGGGATAAAGTAAATGCCAATACCAGGCAGTGTTGAGTAGGATATTCGACAAAAGCAACAACAGAATTGTGACCATGGATTTTTGTCTCCGTTGTCTATTTTTCTAACATCAAACCGCGGGCCTGGTCGACGGGGCGGCGATGTCACGGAACCAATGCGGCGTGCCGAAGATGATCTCGCCGCGGACTTTCCAACCATGGCGAAGCATCATCGCCTTGACTCGGTGCTTAGCTTCAGCCGCGCTGATGGCGCCGCCCGAAAGGTGCTGATACAGGTTTGCCGCGTGATCGAACGAAGTGCGGCTGATCCAGCCCTTGGCGCCGGCAACGGCCGCGATGGTGATCCCTACGTCATGATCAAGTGTTATTTCACGGGCGGCGCCATGCTTCTTGGCCGTCGCGGCAAGTAATTCCTTCGCCTCGTCGAGAGAGAGGCCGATGTCGAGGGCTTCGAGTAATAGCGCGCGCTCTTGTGGCTCGGTCAGATAGCGTTGTCTGGACAAGCTCAGCTTGACCTGATCGGCGTATCGTTCGGCGATGCCTCTCGGTGAAACCATGACCGCATACCCTCACCGACACTCGCGGAGAGCTTCAGGATCAAAACCCTGCTGTGCCGGAAGCGGTTTGGCAAGCTGCTCGCGAAGGCGTGACCTTCCCGCGTTTCTCGACAAAGCCGCCCGATTGCCTCTAGCTTGGGCCGATGATTTCGCTCAGCGAAGAAGTGACGATACCATCGCCGCCCGATGTCGTGTGGCCGCTTTTGTCGGACCCGGCGGTGGTCGCCTCCTGCATTCCCGGCGCGACGTTGACCGCGTCCGGCGAAGACGGCGCGTATCAGGGCACCGTGCGGGTCAAGTTCGGCCCGACCGTCGCAGTGTTCCGCGGCGAAGCAAAGCTTGCCTATGACCACGAGGCGCGGCGCTGCACGATCGAGGGCCGCGGCATCGACGGGCGCGGCCAGTCGCGCGCGGTGGCCTCGGGGGTGGTGAGCGCGAGCGGCAGCGAAACGACGGTACTCAAGATCGAGGGCAGCTTCAACGTGACCGGGCCGCTCGAAACCTTCGCCAATGCCGGCGGGATCCACGTTGCGCGCGCCTTGCTCGCCGAATTCTCCCAGAACATGGCAAAGCTGGTAACCGAGCGCGAGGCGTCGGTAGCCCCTCACCCCCTCCCTCTCCCCGCTTGCGGGGAGAGGGAGGGACCCGCGAAGCGGGAGGGTGAGGGGCTAGGAGCCGCTGAGTTGAACGCAAGGGCGCTGCTGTGGCGGGCATTCCTTGGATGGCTGCGGCAAATCTTTTCCGGAAAGGGGCAACGCGAGTCGCGATGAGCAACAACCAGGTTTCCGACATCTTGGCCCAGGCCTTCGCCGCCGAGGGCACCGATGTCCTCTTCACCCTGATGGGCGACGCCAACATGTACTGGTCGGCGGCGATGGCCGACAATCAAGGCACGCGGCTGATCCACGCCCGCCACGAGCATTGCGCGGTCGCGATGGCCGATGGCTATGCCCGCGCCACCGGCAAGGTCGGGGTCGCCTCGGTGACCTGCGGCCCTTGCTACACCCAGATCATGACCGCGCTGGTCATGGCGGCGCGCGGCAACATCCCGCTGGTGGTGTTTGCCGGCGATGCGCCGCTCGGCGCCTCCTGGTATGTGCAAGAGATCGATCAGGCGCCGCTGGCATTGGCGACCGGCGCCGCCTTTGTGCCGATCCGCACGATCGACCGCGCGCTCGACAATGTCCGCGAGGCCTTCTACCTGGCGCGCACCGAGCGCCGGCCGGTCGTCTTGAGCGTGCCGCTCGATCTGCAGAAGGAGGAATTCCCCTATCTGCCCGACTATACGCCGTCGACCGATCTGGTCCCGACCGCGCAGCGCACGCCGCCTGATCCGGCGATCGTCGACGAGGTCGTCGCGCTGATCGCCGCGGCCGAGCGCCCGGTGCTGATCGCCGGCCGTGGCGCGATCTGGTCCGGCGCCAAGGGCGCGCTCGAAGCGCTCGCGGAAGAATGCGGCGCGTTGTTGGCGACGAGCCTCCTCGGCAAGGGCCTCTTCGAGGGCAATCCGTTTGCGCTCGACATCGCCGGCGCGTTTTCGAGCGATATGGCGCGCGAGCTCTTTGCCGAAAGCGATCTGGTGATCGGGGTCGGCGCCGGGCTTGGCCATTACACGACCGAGGGCGGCTATCTCTATCCGAACGCCAAGGTGGTGCGGATCGACGTCAATCCGAAAGGCCTGTGGCAGGGGCTGCGCACCGCCGATCTGCATGTCCGCGCCGATGCCCGCGCCGCCGCCGAGGCGATCAGCGCGCGGATGCGCCAGCGCGGGGTTCGCCGGCCGGGCTGGCGCAGCAACGAGATCGCCGCGCGGATCGCCGCCGACAGCCCGGACAGCAAGGAATTCCAGGTGACGCCGGGGACCCTCGACCCGCGCCCGGTGTTGCGCGAGCTGGACGGCGTGGTGCCGAAGGATTGGGACATCGTCGTCGCCGGCGGGCATATCTTCAACTTCACGACGACGCATTTGCGCGGCCGGGCCGGCGGCAAATATCACATCATCGTCGAATTCGGCGCGATCGGCTCGGGGCTCTCGGCGGCGATCGGCATCGCCGTCGCTCGCGGCGACGGCAAGGTCCTGCTGATCGACGGTGACGGCAGCATCATGCAGCACATCCAGGAGCTGGAGACGATCCGGCGCCACGGCCTCCAGCTCTTGGTCTGCGCGTTGAACGATGGCGGCTACGGCGCCGAATCGCACAAATTCCGCGCCCACGGGGGTGATCCGAACCACGCGATCCACGGCCGCGGCGACCTCGCAGCGGTGGCCCAGGGCTTCGGTCTCAAGGGCGCCAAAGTCACCACGATGGGGCGCTTCGAGAGCCTCTTCCGCGAGCACCATGAGGCCGGCAAAACGACGCTGTGGGACGTGCATATCGACGATTTGATCCCGTCGCGGCAATTCCGCCGGGTGCATTACGGCGAGGCGTGAGTGTTACCGGGTCCCTGAGTCGAACATCCCGGGCGTGATCCGCCGTGCTCCGTGAAGTACGCGCACGATCTGAACGTCTTCGCCGACCAACCGGTAGAGAATGAGGTACGGCGGTTCTATCAAAACTCTCGCTTCTGCGGCGATTTCGGGCCGCGATGGACCTGCTTGTGGGAATGCCTCCAAGGTCCGGATGCGCGTTTCGAGCCGCCGGTAAATTCGATCGGCCGCAGCCGGGTTTTGTGCCGCTATGTGCTGCCAGAGATCGAGCAGATCAAGCCGTGCCCGGAACGTATGGCGAATCCGGGCCACCTATTTCTTTTTGCCCTGCGCGAGCTGTTTCCGAGCGGTCAACCGCAATTCATCAAAATTGAGTAGTCCAGCATCCTCGCTGCCGACGCCCTCACTCCAATCTTGTCGGAGGGCTTCGGTGCGCTCCGCCTCATGCTGGTCCGAACGCTCGAGAAGTCGCAGTGCCTCGCGCACGACTTCGCTCGTCGAGGTGTAGCGGCCAGAAGCCACTTTCTTCCGAATAAGCTCGACGAGCTCCGGTGTCAGCGAAATAGAGACGTTCATCGCCACGTGCCTCCTCCTATGAGAATTTAATATCTTCTCATATCGAGACAACCACCCTCGCGCGCGCATCGGTCTCGGCGGGGCGGCCTGCGCCCCCGCCGCCCGTGACGCGGGTCGGGGCTACCGGTCGAGCCAGAGGTCTTCGAAGCGCCAGCCGTTGTAGATGCTGTTTGCCATGACGGTCAGTCCCTTGAACGGCGGGTGCCAGCAATGCGCGGAGCGCGGGTAGAACAGGATCGGCCTTGCATCGTCCTCGGCCAGCTTGCGCTCGATCTCCCACACCAGTTTCCTGCGCTTCTCGATGTCGGATTCGGCCGATTGCCGGTCGACCAGCTTGTCGACTTCGGGGTTGCAATAGCCGGTGTAGTTGCGCTGCGCGCCGCAGACGTAGTTCTCGTAAAAAGCCGGATCGGGATCGTCCACTGCCGTCTCGGTAATGTTGAGCCCGACCTTGTAGTCCTTGCGCGACAGCCTGGGATACCATTGCGTCGTATCCACCGGCTCGAGCTGGCCGTCGATATAGATCTCCTTGAAATGGCTGATCATGATCACCGCCGGGTCGCGATATGGCCCGATGTTGCGCGTCGATACAATGACGGCGAGGCGTTTGTCCGGGCCGTAGCCGAGCTTTTCCATGATCTTCTTGGCCTCGGCGCGGTTTTTCGCCACGTCGGGACTGTAACCGGGCAGCGTCGCTAAGACCTCCGGCGGCATGCCCCACAGCCCGGCGGGCGGCGGTTGCATGACCCCGCCGTCTGTGCCCTGGCCTTCGTTGATGATGTCGTTGAACGCCTTGCGGTCGACGCTCAGCGACATGGCCCGCCGCAGCTCGGGATTGTCGAAGGGCGGCGCGGCGCGGTTGACGATCATGTTGCGGCTGACATTTGTCGAAAGCATCTCGCAGATCGCCTGCGGCGCCTGGCTCTTGACATCGCGCAATTGCGGGATCGTGACGTTATTGTAGAAATCTATCTTACCCGCGATGAACGCGAGCAGCCGCGTCGACACGTCCTTGATGATCGGATACTCGATGGCGTCGAGATACGGCCGGCCCGGTTTCCAGTAATCCGGGTTGCGCGTCACCTTGATCATTTCGTTCGGCTTGAATTCGGCGAATTTGAACGGGCCGGTGCCGATCGGATGGAGCCGCATCTGCGCCGGCGGGACGTGACAGGGATACATCGGCGTCCAGCCCGTCGCCAGCATCGCCAGGAACGATACCTGCGGTCGGGTCAGATGCAAGGTCACCTCGTAATCGCCCTTGGTTGTCACCTCCTTGAGGTTGACGAACCAGGATTTGCGCGGATTGATCCGCAGTTTCTCCTTCCCCGTGCCCTGCAGCAGCTCGAAGGTGCATTTGACATCCGCGGCGGTAAAGGGCTTTCCGTCATGCCATTTGACGCCCTGGCGCAACGGCATGGTCAGCTCGGTGCCGTCCTCGCTCCACGACCAGCCGGTGGCGAGCTCCGGGACGATCGATTTCGGGCTGTTTTGCGCCACATGCTGGTCGTACACGACCAGATTGTTGAAGACGGCCATCGTCGGCCGGTTGACCGCGGCCGTCGACTCCTCGAGCATCGACACGCTCGCCGGGCTGTCGAAATGACCGATCTTGACAGTACCGCCCGCTTTCTGGGCGATGGCGGGATTGGCCATGGTCAATCCGAGCGACAGCGCCGCCATTGCCGCGAACAGGTGCAATTCTCGCCTCATTACCGCCTCCGATGCCGTGGTCCATCACGCGGCTTCGCCCCCGGTTGGCCCGGGCGCCTGCTCACTGGCTTTGTCGCGGGGGTTCACCCCCGTCTCGCTAATCCGAACTATAGCATGGACGGCGGCAGAGAGGGCAGGGGGCATCGCAATGCTGCATCGTCTCGCAAATGCCGCGGGCGGCTGCGCCCGCCCCCGCGGTGCGCAACGCGCTATTTGTCCAGCCACAGATCCTCGAAGCGGTTGCCGTTGTAGATGCTGTTGACCATGACGGTCAGCCCCTTGAGCTGTGGCTGCCAGCAATTCGAAGTCCGTGGGTAGAACAGCATCGGCCGGGCGTCATCCTCCGCGAGCTTGCGCTCGATCTCCCACACCAGCCGCTTACGCTTCTCGACATCGGTTTCTGCTGATTGCCGATCGACCAGCTTATCAACATCGGAGTTGCAGTAGCCGGTGTAGTTGCGCTGCGCGCCGCACACGTAGTTCTCGTAGAATGCCACGTCGGGATCATCGACCGCCGTCTCGGTGACATTCACCCCGATCTTGTAGTCTTTGCGGGTGAGTATCGGGTACCATTGGGTGGTGTCGATCGCATCGAGCACGGCGTCGATATAGATCTCTTTCAACTGATCGATCAGGATCACCGCCGGATCGCGATACCCCGCGATGTTGCGCGTCGACACTGTGACCGCCAGTCGGTTGTTGGGGCCGTACCCGAGCTTCTTCATTATGTTGCGAGCTTCGGCCCGACTCTTGCCCACGTCGGGATCATAGCCCGGCAATTTCTGGAGCATCTCGACCGGCATGCCCCAGAGGCCGCTCGGCGGCGGCTGCATCACCCCGCCGATGTCGCCCTGCCCGGCTGTGATGATGTCGATATAGGCCTTGCGGTCCAGGCTGAGGGTCAACGCCCGCCGCAGATCGGGGTTGTCGAACGGCGGCGCACTGGGGTTGACGAGCAAATTGCGGCCGACGTTTGCCGAAAACACCTCACAGATGACCTGCGGTGCCTGGCTCTTGACGTCGGCCAATTGCGGGATCGTCACGTTGGGATAGTAGTCTGTCTTGCCCGCGATCAGGGCGAGCAGCCGAGTCGACACGTCCTTGATGATCACCCATTCGATGCCGTCGAGATAGGGCCGCCCGGGTTTCCAATAATCCGGGTTGCGCGCCACCGTGATCGATTGGTTCGCCTTGAACTCGACAAATTTGAACGGGCCGGTGCCGATCGGGTGGAGGCGCATCTGGGCTGGCGCTACGTGGCAGGGATAGACCGGCGACCAGCCGGTCGCCAACATGGCGAGAAACCCGGCCTGCGGCCGCATCAGATGAAAGGTGACCTCGTGCTCGCCTTTGGTCGTCACTTCTTTGAGGTTTACATACCAGGACTTGCGCGGGTTCAGGCGCAACTTGTCGCTCGCCTTGCCCTGCAGCAGGTCCCAGGTGCATTTGACGTCCGCCGCGGTGAAGGGTTTTCCATCATGCCATTTGACGCCCTGGCGCAGCGGGAAGGTCAACTCGGTCCCCTCCTCGTTCCATGACCAGCTCGTCGCGAGGTCGGGGACAATTGATTGCGGGCTGTTTTGCGGCACGTCCTGCTTATATATCACGAGATTGTTGAATACGCCGCTCATCGGGCGGTTGACCGCGTTGGTCGATTCCTCGTGCATCGACATGCTGGCCGGGCTGTCAAAATGGCCGATCTTGAGTATGCCCCCCGCCTTTTGGGCGGATGCGGTTTGCGCAAGACACAACACAACCAGCAATGGGCCGGCCGTCGCGAACGCTGCTAGACGCTGCTTCATCACCGTTTACCTCCCATGGTTCTTGCGGGTTCGCTGCATGGCGAAGCCGCTTTTGCAAGCTGCGGTGTCACGGCCTGTTTGTCGGGCTCTCGGCGAGGCTGGGTTCCAATTGGTGTGCGCAGCCATGATCGCGGGCGCACGGATACCCGGTGCTCGCACCCGATGCTTCCAGTCCATCGCGGACCCGGAAGCGCTTAGGCGTTTCGCCGGACCGGCTTGAGTGTGGCGTCCCGGGTTCGCCCGATTGCTCTATCGGCGCGACTTGCGGTGCGGCAACAAGCAGCGAGCGCACCCGCATGCAGGGTTCGCGTCATCTCCGCCTCCATGGCCGGTCTCCAGCAGATCTTCTGCCGAGGGACGGCCTTCCTGTTCAGGGCGTATCGCGGGTTGATCCCGTCTCGCCAAGCTCTGCAATAATAGCAAAGCTGATATGAAAAAGCACGTCTGTTGCGGGGCGCGGCAGGGGGTGCTCGCCCCCGCCGCCGCGCGATCCTTGGACGCTACCGATCCAGCCAGACGTCCTCGAAGCGCGATCCGTTGTAGATGCTGTTCACCTGCGTGATCGGCCCGTTGACCTGCGGTTGCCGGCAGGTCGCGATACGGCCATAAAAGAGGATCGGGCGGGCGTCGTCCTCGGCCAATTTCCGCTCGATCTCCCACACCAGCTGCTGGCGTTTTTGCTGGTTCGATTCGATCGACTGCCGATCGACCAGCTTGTCGACTTCGGGGTTGCAGTAGCCGCTATAATTACGCTGCGCACCGCACACATAGTTTTCGTAGAATTGCGGATCGGGATCGTCAACCCCGGCCTCGGTGATATTGAGGCCGACGGTGTAATCCTTGCGCTGGATCTTTGGGTACCATTGGGTGGTGTCGAGGGTGTCGAGTTCGGCGTCGATGTAGACCTCTTTCAATTGGTCGATCAGGATCACTGCCGGATCGCGATAGTACGAGATGTCGCGCGTCGACACCTTGATCGGGAGCCGCTTGTCGGGCCCATAGCCGAGCTTCTCCATGATCGTGCGGGCTTGCGCGCGGTTCTTCTGCACGTCGGGATGGTAGCCCGGCAGCGTCTTCAGCAGGTCCACCGGCATCCCCCACAGTCCTTCGGGCGGCGGCAGCATGGCCCCGCCGATAGCGCCTTGTCCCTCATAGAGGATGTCGATGAACGCCTTGCGGTCGAGGCTCAGCGACATCGCCCGCCGCAGATCGGGATTGTCGAAGGGCGGCTTGTCGCGGTTGACGATCAGATTGCGGCCGGTGTTCGATACCACGATCTCGCAGATCGCCTGCGGCGCCTGGTTCTTGACATCCTTTATTTGCGGGATCGTTACACCATTAAGCATGTCGCCTTTTCCCGCCATAAAGGCGAGGGTGCGCGTCGACAGGTTTTTGATGATCGTATATTCGATGCCGTCGAGATACGGCCGGTCTTTCTTCCAGTAATCCGGGTTTCGAGTCACCGTGATCGACTGGTTCGGCTTGAATTCGACGAATTTGAAGGGGCCGGTGCCGATCGGGTGCAGGCGGATCTCGCGCGCCGCCACATGGCAGGGATAGACCGGCGACCAGCCGGAAGCCAGCAGCGCGAGAAAGGCGGGCTGCGGCCGCTTCAGATGGAAGGTGACCTCATAGTCGCCCTTCGTCGTCACCTCGTTGAGGTTCACATACCAGGATTTGCGCGGGTTGAGACGCAGCGCGTCGCCCGGCTTGCCGGTCAAGAGGTCCCAGGTGCATTTAACGTCCTTGGCGGTGAATGGCTTGCCGTCGTGCCATTTGACCCCCTGGCGCAGCGGGAAGGTCAATTCCGTCCCTTCTTCGTTCCACGACCAGCTCGTGCCCAGGTCCGGCACGATCGATTGCGGACTGTTTTGCGGCACGTCCTGCTTATACATCACTAGATTGTTAAATATGCCCATCATCGGCCGCAATACCGCGAACGTCGCTTCTTCGTGCAGCGACATGCTTGCCGGGCTGTCGAAAAACGGAACTCTGAGGATCCCACCCGACTTTTGCGCGGCCGCCGGCCCGGCGGCCAATAAGACAACGAGCAACGGTCCCACCGTCGCTAACGCTCGTGGATGCCGCTTCATCTTCATTTACCTCCCATGGTTCTCGCGGGTCCGCTCTGCGGCGAATCCCGCGGGAAAGCCGCGCCGCTATTGATCGAGCCATAAATCTTCGAAGCGCGAGCCGTTATAGATGCCGTTGACCATCAGGGTCAGACCCTTCACCCGCGGCTGAAGGCACCAGGCCTGGCGGGCAAAAAAGATGACCGGTCTGACATTGTCCTCCGCCAGCCGCCGCTCGATCTGCCACACCAACTGCCGGCGCTTCTCCGGGTCGGACTCCATCGATTGCCGGTCGATCAGACGGTCGAGCTCGGGGTTGCAGTAACCGCTATAATTGCGCTCGGCTCCGCACACAAAATTCTCGTAGAATTGCTGGTCCGGGTCGTCGAGCCCGTTCTCGCTGACGACCATGCCGACGGTAAAGTCCTTACGCTGCACCTTGGGATACCAGGCGGTGGTGTCGACCGTGTCGAGCACGCCGTCGATGTAGATCTCCTTAAGGTGATCGTTCAGGATCACTGCCGGGTCGCGCGTCGGGACGATGTTGCGGAGCGACACCTTGACCGCCAGCCGCTTGTCGGGACCGTAGCCGAGCTTCTCCATGATCGTGCGGGCTTCCGCCCGGTTTTTTGCGACGTCGGGATCGTAGCCCGGCAAGGTTCTCAGCATCTCCGGCGTCATGCCCCAGACGCCTTCCGGCGCCGGCAGCATCTGGCCGCCGATGTCGCCCTGCCCCAAGGTGATGATGTCGATGAAGGCTTTGCGGTCCAAACTCAGCGTCATCGCCCGGCGCAGCTCGGGGTTGTCGAAGGGCGGCACGGCGCGGTTGACCAGCAGCCGCCTGGGGCGCTTGCGCCTTGACGTCCTTCAGCAAGGGGACCGTTACGCCGTTCACCGTGTCGAATTTGCCGGCGATGAACCCGAGGATCCGCGTCGAGATGCTCGGGACGATCGTATATTCGATGCCGTCGAGATAGGGCCGGCCGGGCTTCCAGTAATCCGGGTTTTTCGTCACCCGGATCAGCTCGTTGGGCTTGAATTCGACGAATTTGAACGGGCCGGTGCCGATCGGCTTGAGGCGCATGTCGCGCGCCGGCACATGGCAGGGATAGACCGCCGACCAGCCCGACGCCAGCAGCGCGAGGAAGGAGGGCTGTGGCCGCTTCAGCCGGAAGGTGACCTCGTAATCGCCATTGGCGGTCACTTCTCCAAGATTATGGTACCACGATTTACGCGGGTTTAGGCGGAGCTTGTCGCTCCCCCTGCCGGTCAGCAAATCCCAGGTGCACCGTACATCCGCCGCGGTGAAGGATTTCCCGTCGTGCCATTTGACGCCCTGGCGCAGCGACATGGTCAGTTCGGTCCCGTCCTCGCTCCACGACCAGCCCGTCGCCAGGTCGGGCACGATCGATTGCTGGCTGTTTTGCGCCACATCCTGCTTATACATGACAAGGTTGTTGAAAACGCCCATCATCGGCCGGTTGACGGCGGCGGTCGCCTCCTCGTGCAACGACATGCTCGCCGGGCTGTCGAAGTGGGACACCTTCAAGACCCCGCCCGCTTTCTGGGCGTGGGCTGCCCCGGCGGCGAATACCGCGAGGAAGCATGGTGCCGCCATCGCCAGCACCCTTGGGAACCGCTTCATCGGCGTTCACCCTCCCGTAGCTTCGGGTCGCAGCGCCGCGTTGCTATCTGCGAGGTTCTGCTACTCGTCCAGCCAGATGTCCTCGAAGCGCCAGCCGTTGAATACGCTATTGACCATGATCTTCAGGCCCTTGAGCCGCGGCTGCCAGCACGTCGCAAAGCGCAGGTGATAGATGACCGGCCGCGCCTGATCTTCCTGCAGTCGGCGATCGATCTCCCACACCAGGCGCTTGCGTTTTTGCTGGTCGCTCTCGATCGATTGCTGTTCGAACAGTTTTTCCAGCTCGGGGTTGCAGTAGCCGGTGTAATTGCGCTGCGAGCCGCACGCGAAATTCTCATAGAACTGAACGTCCGGGTCGTCGACGCCGACCCCGGTCAGATTGAGCCCGAGCTTGTAGTCCTTGCGGTTGACCTTGGGATACCAGTTGGCGGTGTCGACCGCGTCGAGTTCGCCGTCGATGTAGATTTCCTTCAACTGGTCGATCAGGATGACCGCCGGGTCGCGGAAAATCGGGATGTTGCGCGACGATACCTTGACGGCGAGCCGCTTGTCGGGTCCGTAGCCGAGCTTTTGCAGGATCTGGCGCGCTTCGGCGCGGTTCTTTGCGATATCGGCACCGTAGCCCGGCAGGCTGCTGAGGATTTCCGGCGGCATCCCCCACACCCCTTCAGGCGGTGGCTGCATCGCCGCGCCGATGACGCCGGCTCCCTGCGTCAGGATGTCAATGAAGGCCTTGCGGTCGAGCGTCAGCGCCAGCGCCCGCCGCATCTCCGGGTTGTCGAACGGCGGCGCATCCCGGTTGACGATCAGATTGGCGTAGGCATTCAACGGGCGCGATTCGCAGATCGCCTGCGGTGCCTGGCTCTGCACGTCCTTCAACAGCGGCACCGTCACCTCGAACGGAAATGTCAAATCGAACTTGCCGGCGATAAAAGACAGGATCGCTGTCGACCGGTTGGGGATGATGGTGTACTCGATGCCGTCGAGGTAGGGCCGGCCTTTTTTCCAGTAACTGGGGTTCTTGACCACCTTGATGTATTCATTCGCCTTGAATTCCGCGAATTTGAAGGGGCCCGTGCCGATTGGGTGCAGACGCATGTCCTTGGGCGAGACGTGACAGGGGTAGATCGGCGCATAGCCCGAGGCGAGCAGCGCGATCAGCGCCGGCTGCGGCCGTTTGAGATGGAAAATCGCCTGGTAATCGCCGGTCGCGGTGACCTCGTCGATGTTCTGGTACCACGATTTGCGCGGATTGCCGCGCAGCTTCTCGGCCGCCTTGTCGAGCAGCAGCTCCCAGGTGCAGCGCACATCTCGGGCGGTAAAGGGTTTGCCGTCATGCCAGGTGACATCGCGGCGCAGCGCGAAGCTCAGTTGCCTCCCGTCTTCGTTCCACGACCAGCTGGTGGCGAGGTCGGGGACGATCGTCTGCATGCTGTTCTGCGGCTCGTCCTGCTTATAGAGGACGAGGTTGTTGAACACGCCCATCATCGGGATCTCGGTGGAGTTGGTCGCCTCTTCGAGGATCGACATGCTCCCGGGACTGTCACGATGGTAGACTTTGAGGATTCCGCCGCTTTTTTGGGCGAGCGCGGGATCCGCGCCGCCCATCCCGACGACCACAGCAACCGCCGCCGCCAATAGCCGCAGTCGTGGCGCCATTATTCCCCTCCTGTAACGCGGCCTCTCGCCGGTGTTGCCGTCGAGCGCCGAGCTTCCCGTTCCGCGCGTTCGCGGGGTTGGCCCCCGCATCTGCCGCTGTGCAATCATGGCATAGCGGGTCGGTAAAGTGTAGGCCTCGTGCGCCGGCTTCCCGGCTGCCGCGCCGCCGGAGCCGGCTATTTGTCGAGCCAGGCCTCTTCCATGCGCCAGCCGTTGTAGATGCCGTTGATCGGGATCGTCAGCCCCTTCACCTGAGGCTGCCAGCAATTCGCCGCAGCAGCGTAAAAGATCATCGGCCGGGCGTCGTCTTCCGCCAACCGGCGTTCGATCTCCCACACCAGAATCTTGCGTTTGGCCTGATCAGCCTCCATCGATTGCCGCTCGACCAGCTTGTCGATCTCAGGGTTGCAGTAAGCGTTGTAGTTTCCCTCGGCACCGCATACGAAATTCTCGAAGAAATTCTGGTCGGGATCGTCGAGGCCGTTGCCGGTCAAGTTCATCCCGACGGTGTAGTCCTTGCGGTTGACTTTGGGATACCAGCTGGTGGTGTCGACCGTTTCGAGCTCACCGTCAATATAGATTTGCTTCAGCTGGTCGATCAGGATCACCGCCGGATCGCGAAAGAACGGCAGGTCGCGCGCCGACACCTTGATCGTCAGCCGCTTGTCGGGCCCGTAGCCAAGCTTCTGCATAATCTGTCGCGCTTCCGCGCGGTTCTTCGCCACGTCCGGACCATAGCCCGGGAAGGCGCGCAGCATCTCCGGCGGCATCCCCCACACGCCTTCGGGCGGCGGCAGCATCACACCGCCGACCGCGCCGGTCCCTTCGGCGAGGATGTCGATAAAGGCCTGGCGGTCGAGGCTCAGTCCCATCGCCCGCCGCAGCTCGGGACTATTGAATGGCGGCGCGTCGCGGTTGACGATCAGGTTGCGGCTGACATTTCCCGGCGACAGGTCGCAACCCGCCTGCGGCACCTGGCTCTTCACGTCCTTGACCAGCGGCAGCGTCAATCCCAGGGTCAGGTCGAACTTGCCGGCTGTGAAGGCCAATACTGCGGTCGATACGTTCTTGATAACGGTCCATTCGATGCCGTCGAGATAAGGCCGGCCCTCTTTCCAGTAATCCGGGTTTCTGGTGATCTTGATCCCCTGGTTCGGCTTGAATTCGACGAACTTGAAGGGTCCGGTGCCGATCGGGTGCTGGCGCATCTGGGCGGGCGGCACATGGCACGGATAGACCGGCGAAAACCCGGAGGCGAGCAGCGTCAACAGCGCAGGCTGCGGCCGCTTCAAGACGAAACTCGCCTCGTGATCGCCCTTGGTGGTGATGGAATTGAGATTGCGGTACCACGCCTTGCGCGGGTTGACGCGCAGCTTGTCGCTTGCCTTGCCGAGCAGCAGATCCCAGGTGCATTTGACGTCAGCCGCCGTGAAGGGCCTCCCGTCATGCCATTTGACGCCCTGGCGCAATTTGAAGGTCAGCTGTTTGCCGTCCTCGTCCCAGGTCCAGCTTTCCGCCAAATCGGGCACCACCGAGGCAAGGCTGTTCTGCCTGACCTTCGGGTCGAAGGTGACGAGGTTATTGAACACCCCCATCATCGGCCGTTGGGAGAAAATCGTCACTTCCTCGTGGATCGACATGCTCGCCGGGCTGTCGAGCGTGTAGACCTTGAGAATCCCGCCGCGCTTTTGCGCCAGCGCGGTGTCAGCAAGGCCGAGCGTCGCGAGCAGTCCCAGCACCACCGCGTACAGAGGCAATCGTGGCGTCATTTCCGCCTCCCACGACCGCGCGTCGCCGGGTTCTGTCCCGTTTTGCGCCGGCCCTCCGGGTTCCTACGATGTCCGCGGGTTAGCCCCGCATTTACCGCGCTGCCAGCGTAGCAGGCGGTTATGAGAAACTACAGGCGTTTCACATTTGCCGGGCACAATCGCCTTTACCGACCGGCGCGCATCAGGCACCCCTTGATCCTGTCGCCCGACTGCGCTGCAATCGGCCGGCCCTGGCCTTTGAGGTGAGCCGATGATCAGCGACCCGATCGAGTTCGAACTGTTCAAGAACGCGCTGTTCGGGGTCGCCGACGAGATGGCGCTGACCGTCTTTCGCACGACCTATTCGGGCGTGCTCAAGGACAACATGGATTATTCGACGGCGATGTTCGATGGTGCGGGTGTCCTGGTCGCGCAAGGGCTGACGCTGCCTGGGCATCTGGGGTCGATGCCGACCGCGATCGCCGCGGTCAAGGCGGCCTTCGCCGGCCGGATCGATCCCGGCGATGTGTTCATCCTCAACGACCCGTTCCAGGGCGGCATGCACCTGCCCGACGTGTTTATCTTCAAGCCGATCTTCCAGCCCCCTCCCTCACCCTCCCCCGCAAGCGGGGGAGGGAAGGGTGGGGGTGGGGACGCGCTGATCGCCTGGGCCGGCACGGTGTGCCACCACACCGATGTCGGCGGCAGGGTGCCGGGCTCAAACGCCTCGGACTCGACCGAGATCTACCAGGAAGGGCTGCGCATCCCGCCGTTGAAGCTCATCGAGCGCGGGGCGCGCAACGAGACCCTGTTCGCGCTGATTGAGAAGAACGTTCGGGTGCCGATCAAGGTGTTCGGCGATCTGCGCGCCCAGCTCGCCGCCTGCCATATCGCAGAGCAGGCGATCCGCGAAATCGCGGCGCATTACGGCGCCGAGAAGCTGGCGCAGTACATGACCGAGCTGGTTGATTACGCCGAACGCATGACCCGCGCCGCGCTCCGCGAATTGCCCGATGGGGTCTACGATTTCCTCGACCACATCGACGATGACGGGATCGATGTAGGAACGCCGATCCCGCTCAAGGTGACGATCACCAAATCGGGCGATAGCGTCGATGTCGACTGGACCGGCACTTCGCCGCAGGTCAAGGGCGCCATCAACAACACGCTCAGCTACACCAAATCGGCGAGCTACTGCGCGATCCGCTCGATCCTGCCGCAGAACATCCCGACCAATGAGGGCGTGTTCCGCGCGATTCAAGTGACCGCGCCCGCCGGCACCATCGCCAACGGAGTCTTGCCGGCGGCCTGCGCCGCGCGCGGCCTCACCGGCTTCCGCATGGTCGACTGCATGTTCGGGGCGTTGGCGAAAATGCTGCCGGACCAGGTCTTCGCCGCCTCCGATGGCGGCAATACCGGCGTGTCGATCGGCGGCTATTACGGCGACCGGACGCCGTTCATCTATGTCGATTTCACCTGCTGTGCCTGGGGCGCGCGGCCCTATGCCGACGGGCTCGACGGCAATTCGCACATCTACGCCAACATGGCCTCGCAGCCGATCGAGGTGACCGAAACCGAGCAGCCCTTGCAGATCACCGCCTACGAATTCATCCAGGACGCGATGGGGCCGGGCAAGTTCCGCGGCGGCGCGCCGTTCCGGCGGGAGTACAAGCTCCTGGCCGACGAGGCGGTCCTGCAGGTGCGCTCCGACCGGCATGATTTCCGCCCGTTCGGCCTCTATGGCGGCGGCGCGGGCCAACCGTCGATGAACTACCTCAACCCCGACGAGAACCCGGCGCCGCTCCCCTCGAAGCTGACGATGAACATCAAGAAGGGCGATTTATTCCGCCACGAGGTCGCCGGCGCCGGCGGCTGGGGCGACCCCCTGGACCGCGACCCGGCGCTGGTGCTGAAAGACGTGCGCAACGAATTCGTCAGCCCGCGCGCGGCGCGCGAGGATTACGGCGTGGTGCTAACCGGCGACCCGCTCGCGGTGGATGGGCCGGGCACCACGGCACTGCGCCAGCGGATGCGGGCGGTACGGAAATGGGATGCAGTTCCGGTCTATAGCTGGGGCGACAAACTGGCGGCGGAATAGAAGCGGCGACATGCTGCATTTCGAGCGCGCGTCCTTCGAGACGCGCCCTGCGGGCGCTCCTCAGGATGAGGATAAGTATATGATGGCATTAACAAATAACCTCATCCTGAGGAGCCCGTGCAGCGGGCGTCTCGAAGGACGCACAGCGCTGAGCCTGCCGAGGATTACGCGCTAAATGGCGCGAACTTTCCGCGCCGGAGTCGATATCGGCGGCACCTTTACCGATATCGTGCTGCTCGGCGACAAGGGCGAGCGCTACACGAAGAAGGTGTCGTCGACGGTCGACGATTATGCCCGCGCGATCGTCGACGGGCTGGCGGCGCTGTTCGCCGCGATCGGCGCCGAGGCGTCCGGCATCGTCGAGTTGCTGCACGGTACGACGGTCGCCTCGAACGCGATCCTCGAGCACAAGGGGGCGAAGACCGGGCTGATCACCACCAAGGGCTTCCGCGACGTCCTCGAAATCCGCAATTTGCGGATGCCGCGCCTCTACGACATGTCGTGGACCAAGCCGGTGCCGCTGATCGAGCGCCGGCTGCGCACCGAGGTTGACGAGCGGGTCAATGCCGAGGGCGGGATCGAACGGCCGCTCGATGAGGCTGATGTCGAGCGCGCGGTGCATTTTCTTGTGGGCGAGGGGGTCGAGGCGATCGCGGTCTGCCTCCTCCACTCCTACGTCAATCCGGCGCATGAGGAGAGGGTCAAGGAGATCGCCGCGCGGCTCGCTCCCGGCGTGATCCTCAGCATCAGCGCCGAGGTGTTGCCGGTCATCAACGAGTACGAGCGCACCTCGACGACGGTCATCAACGCCTATGTCCGGCCGATCGTCGAGCGTTACCTCAACCGGCTGAGCGCCGAGGTCGCGCGCATCGGCATCGACGCGCCGCTCCTCTTGATGCAGTCGAACGGCGGGCTGACCACCGCCAGGGCGGCCGCGCTGACGCCGATGCACATCATCGAATCCGGGCCGGCGGCGGGGGTAGTCGGCGTCCAGGCGCTGATCCGCCGGATCGGCATCGACAAGGCGATCTCGTTCGAC
>CAYMRQ010000004.1:37583-55671 GCA_964392845.1 uncultured Rhizobium sp. | reverse complement strand
GACACTTTCTCATCCAGATTGACGCGCGCCCCTCATCCAGATTGACGCGCCGCACTGCAACCGCCGATGCCTGACCTGTTTGCGATCGCCGGACTTGCCGAAGAGCAACCGGACGAAGCAATCGCGCCGGGTGCCGTGCTGCTGCATGGCGAGCGCACGAGATAAGTGGTGATCTTCACGAGATCCTTGACGCCCATGCCGGCACCGGCGAGGATCGCGATGATATTTCGCTAGCAAGCCTCGGCCTGCGCCCCGATCGTCTCGGGCACCGTTCCATCCGGCAGCACGCCGACTTCTCCCGAGATGTAGAGAAGCCGCGAGCCCTCGGGCACCTCGACGGCATGGCTGTAAGGGCCGAACGGCGCAGCTACCGACGTGGGAGTGTGGCGGATATTCATGGTAGCAAAACCTTTCAGTTGCGCGGGATATCGGACGGAATAAAAGGGCTTATCCCGCAAGCGCGTCGAGTCCCGCAAGCGCCAACGGCGGCGCCTATAACGAGCTCACGTCGCTGCCCCGACATAAATCGCCTCGTCGACGAGGCGACTCGTCGGCCTGCGGGCTTACGCCACTACCGGCAGCGTATCGACAAACTCAGGTGGATACCCCTCCCGCCATGATTTCGATCCGCGAGGTCAGGTTGCGGTATTCAGCACCATGTCTGCCGCCTTTTCACCGATCATGATCGACGGTGCATTGGTATTGCCCGATGTCAGCGTCGGCATGATCGAGGCGTCGGCGACCCGCAGGCCCGCAATGCCATGGACGCGAAGCTGGGCATCGACGACTGCCATCGGGTCGGACCCCATCTTGCAGGTGCCCACTGGGTGGTAGGTGGTTTCCGCCGCCTTCTTCACCCAGTCGAGGATTTCGTCATCGGTGGTCCGATCGGCGCCCGGCGCGAGTTCGCTCACCTGAAAGGGGGTCATGGCGGGAGCGGTCATGATCGCGCGGGCGATGCGGACCGCGCGCACCGTCAGCTCCGCATCGGGCGGCGACG
Source organism: uncultured Rhizobium sp. (assembly GCA_964392845.1). Lineage (GTDB taxonomy): Bacteria > Pseudomonadota > Alphaproteobacteria > ATCC43930 > CGMCC-115725 > DATARH01. Next base: position 54,671 of record CAYMRQ010000004.1, on the reverse strand, counting down.
ACAGAAAATTGAAGTTGATCGCCGGCGGTCGGCGCGCATCGGCCGCGGTGATGTGAACGTGTCCCTTGCTCTCCGGGCGCATCGCGTGGGCATAAAGGGTCAGACCCGACTGTCGCGATATCCTCGGGCCTCGCGGGCTGGGTTCGGTCAGCATCGGGATCCAACCCAGCATCAGGTCCGGTGCCTCCAGGCCCTCGCGCGAGCACACGAACGCGCGGATCGGGGCGCCCGTCATCGCCAGCATGCCCTGCCGGAACAGCGCGTAGCGCAGCACCTGGTGCGCCAGGCCGAGGCCGCGCCCGCGATCGTTGAAAGTGATGCCCTTTTTACCGACCAGCCAGCGGGTGCGCGGAACGTAATGGTCGCGCAGGTTCTCGCCGACGCCGGGCAGCTCATGGCGCACATCGATGCCGAGATTGCGCAGGCGTTCGGGCTGGCCGATGCCGGATAACTCCAGCAATTGCGGCGAGTTGAAGGCGCCGGCGCTGACCATGACCGCGCCCCCCGCCCGAGCCTCGCGCACCTCGCCATCGACGGAATAGCGGACGCCGGTGCAGCGCTTCCCGTCGAGCACCAGCCCCTCGGTCAAAGCCTGCGTCTCAATATGCAGGTTCCGGCGGTTGCGGACCGGATCGAGATAGCAGCGCGCCGTGCTCATGCGGCGGCCGCCGGCAATCGTCGCCTGACTCATCGCGATGCCTTCCTGGCTGGCGCCGTTGTAATCCGGGTTGTGTCGGATGCCAACCTGCGCCGCCGCCTTGATGATCGTCGCGAACAGCGGATCGCGCGGTTCCGGGTTGGTGACGCGCAGCGGGCCCTCGCGGCCGCGAAAGGCATCGTCGCCCTCACCGGCATAGCTTTCCATGCGCTTGAAGAAAGGCAGGACTTCTGTGTAGCTCCAGCCCCGGTTGCCCAGCTGCGCCCAGGTATCGAAGTCTTGGGCCTGGCCGCGGACAAACACCATTCCGTTAATCGAGCTGGAACCGCCGAGCAGTTTGCCGCGCGGCACCGGGAGCCGGCGGCCGCTGGTGCTCGCTTCAGGCTCGGAGGAATAGAGCCAGTTGGCTGCAGGATTGGTGATCAGCCGGGCCATTCCGATCGGAATGAACGACCAGGGGTGGCTGGCCCGGCCGGCCTCGAGCAACAGCACCTTGTGGCGCGGGTCTGCCGACAGCCGGTTCGCGACGGCCGCACCGGCCGAACCGGCGCCGACAACAATGTAATCGTAGGTTTGCATGTCCTCTCGCCCGCCCTCAGCCTCGATGGCCCCTAATCAGCACGATGCCAAGGGGCGATCAAGCCCGCCAATGCCTGTCCTAACGAATGCCGCTTTCTCGCTCCGCTCCTGTCGTGGAGTGCGATCTGCCGTGCCAATCTAAGGCAGCTTCCCCGCTGAAACGTATGCGCCAGTGCAGACAATGACCGGAATGGGACCAACCGCGGGCTATACCGGCTCGCGAGCTACCGGCCGGGTCCGAGTCCACCGTAACCCCCACGGTCATCGGCAGCATGCGCCGAAAGCGGACCGCGGGCGTAGCACGCCACGCAGGCGTCTCCTTGGCGAACGTCATCCCGAACCACCAGCGCGCGTCCGTGCGGTCAGGCAGGCAGAAGCTTTCGAGCCGGCAGGCCGACGATCCTTTGCGCCGTTTGCAGTTCGCGATCACCGTCGCGCCGGGTAATCTGCGACCGTGTCGCGGCCAAACTTATGTGCCGGTGTTCGGGCTGCTCCTTCCGGACCGGACGCGATGGTTTGTATCTGGCGCAAGACCTCAGATCGTGAAAGGGGAAGTGGGCGATGAAAGCTGGTGTGGTTTATCCGCAGATCGACCTTGGCGGCGATACAGGGGCGGTCAAGGCGTTTGCCCAGGCGGCGGAAGACCTGGGTTACGACCATATTGTGATCTACGACCATGTCCTCGGCGCCGTGCATGCCGGCAGGGAACCGAAGTTGACCGGCCCTTATAAAGAAAACGACCCGTTCCACGAGCCGTTGGTCACCTACGCTTACCTCGCTGGCGTCACCAAGAACCTCGGATTGGCAACGGGCGTGATCATCCTGCCGCAGCGACAGACTGCCCTGTTCGCCAAACAGGCCGCGGACGTCGACCTGTTCTCGGACGGCCGGCTTCGGCTGGGTGTCGGGATCGGCTGGAACTGGGTGGAATACGACGGTCTCGAGATGTCGGGACATTTTCGCCGCCGCGGCAAGCGGCAGGAGCAGCAGATCACCTTGATCCGCAAGCTGTGGGAACAGCCTGTGGTCGACCATGAGGACTCCGACCACCGGATCGACAGAGCCGGGATATTGCCGCGCCCGAAACGGAAGATCCCGATCTGGCTGGGAGGTTTCAGCGAGGCCGCGTTCGACCGGGCGGCCAGGATCGGGGACGGATTCCTGTTCTCGGGCCGGACTCAAACCGAAGCGATCCAAATCAAGGCGAGGATCGCGGCTAAGCTGCTCGACCTCGGTAGGGATGCCGATGCATTCGGCTTTGAGTCCATCCAGCAATACAGTCGCGGGGACAACCAATGGCCTCGCGACATCGCGGCATGGCGCGATGCTGGGGGGAGCCACATATCTGTCGTGACGATGGGTGCGAACCTCACCACGGTGGATGGCCACATTGAGGCCATCAAGCGTTGGCGTGACGTCTACAACTCGATCCGTCGTTAGCTCGGCTGCCCACGACCCTATCTGGCCATGAGCAGCCCGTTCAAGTAATCCCAGGAGCGGAAGTTCACGGAGCCCCGTCGCCGGCGGCTTGGAGCCTAAGCGGTCATCCGATCGTCAAATATCACGACGCCAATGTCGGCTTCCTCTGCCCGCCGCCTCTTCCTGTCTTCCTAGAAAAAGACAAAGGACCGTACCACGACGTTCTTGCGGCACGGGGCGTCGATGGGCACGGTCGGGTCGATACAGGCCGTATGGAAAGACCAGCGCGAGACCGAGCCGTCGGTCACCGAGTCGTAGCATTTGAGCATCGAGACCTCGGTGGGCTTCTGCCGGGGAAACCAGTACCACTCGTGGTCGGGACGGTAGGTGAAGCGGGTCGTCTCGCCAACGCGGTCGTCGTAGATGCGATAGTTGTTGATGTAGGGCTGATCGGCGAAGGAGGGCCAGGCGCAGAGCACGAAGGGGAATTGCTCGACCGTCTCGATCGGCTTGGCGAGATTGATCGACATGAACCGCCGCGACATCTTCGCGTCGGCCTCTGCCTCCGTGTAGTGCTGCGTGCGCCCGAAATTCCGCAGGTTTTTGGTGAGCAGCTCGCGGCAGCGCAAGCGGCCGCTGTTGTCGTTCAGATCGTTGTGCACAAGGTTGGCGTAATTGGCGTTTACACCTGGGTTGTTGCTGTCCTGGTCTTCCGTGCGGTCGCCCGTGTAGTCCTTGTCGAAGACGTCGTGGTTGTAGACCAGCGCATCGGTCGCGTCCGGGAAGAACTCGAGCAGGAGCTTCTCGATCTCCGGATAGTACACGCGCTCCACCTCGGCCGCGTCGTAGATGTTCGTGCACTTGGATTCGAGGTGCGCCAGCGACAAGCCGAGCCGGTCCATGCATTCGGGGCTGTTGGGCGAGAGGCCCGGATAGTACTCGCCGATGCGCCGCGCGTCGCGCAGCACCTGCGGGAAATAGAGGTCGCGCCGCCGGTTGCCCTTCTCGTTCGTGCGCAGGATCGCCGCGATCTCGGCGCGCGCCGGGTCCCGCCAGATCGCATTGGACGGGACGACCGAGTAGGTCGGGCGCTCGTACACCGTATAGGGCAGCGGCAGCGTCACGCCGCCTGCCGGGGCCTTGAGGCTGTTCGACCGGCGGATGTACTTCACGCACTCGTCGTAGTCGCGGAACCCGAGGCCCCATTGGGTCTTGATCGGACCCGGTGGCGCCTTGGCGATCATCTCGGTAACGCGCTGGCTCTCGCCCTCGGCGATCTCCGCGAGCGCGTCCTGGATCGCCGCGGCGGTTCCCGCATCACCCTCCCGGTCGAACGACATGTACGACAGGCCGCCGTGCGCCGCGATGGGCGGCGGCTGCCCTTCCGTGCGCTGGAGCGGCGGCACATAGGCCGACGAAACTCTCTGAGTGTCCGCGACCTTGTTGTCGGCGACATCGAGCGGGCTCATGGCACACCTCCGATTATTCCAGCCCCACCGTGGCACACTGAGCCTGGGTTTTCCAGACCATGATTTTCCGGTCATGCGGACGTGCGCTGCGCCTGCCGCGCAAACGCCGAGCTCTTTCCAACTAATATCATCGAGACCTGTCCGTTTGTGGCCCGCTGCAACCGCCCGTGACATCGGCCTCGAATGGCGCCTTCGGGGCATCTCCGGCGAAGCGGTCGCTGGTGGGGGCCTGCGAATATTTCCCGGATGCGACCCGAGCCGCCCACGTTTCCCAATTTACATATTTTCTCCCGTAGCTTTGGCGGCAGGCCCCTAAAGACCTGCTGAACCACGGCGGGTCGCGCGCAATGCCGAATCACGGCGGCGGAAACCGAGAGATTTTTTTCCTTATGGGACCGAGCCACGGCATACTGTCCCATCCCGTACACGCTACGGGCTCTGAGGAGGAGAGAACGGAATGTTCAGCCATATCATGATCGGGAGCAACGACATCGCCCGGTCAAAGAAGTTCTACGACGCGCTGTTTACCGCGATGGGTGCTCAGCCAGCCACAGAAGACGCCCGGGGCCGACTCGCTTATTCGCACAATGGCGGCCGTTTCATGGTGACGAAGCCCATCGACGGCAGCGCCGCGACCCAGGCCAACGGCGGCACGATCGGCTTTCAGATGAAAGATGTGGCGCAGGCCGCGGCATGGCACAAAGCCGGTGTCGCAAATGGCGGCACCTCGATCGAGGACCCGCCCGGCGTGCGTGCGAATGGCGCATACCTCGCATACCTCCGCGATCCGGATGGCAACAAACTGGTCGGGGTTGCTCGACCGGCTGCCTGACCTTTGAACTGAGGAGGACCGCCCTTTTAGGGCGGTCCTCACACAGACAGTGGGCTGATATTAAGCCCAGCTGCGTGACTTTGCCCGGTCCGGACTAGCGGCTACACATTCCTTTATTTGGCTCCGGCAACTTACAGTAGCGGTAATGGTGCGCGAGCTCAGCGAGCGCCAGCCGACGAACCGCTATCCTGGCCCGGGGGATCATCGCGCTGCGCCGCGCCAGCTCGCGAGCCCGCGGGCAAGGGCTCTTAGGGGGCATCAAGGGTCGTCGCCGCCGATCGCAAGGAGCGGCCGTTGTGGGTCGATTTGACCCGTTGACCCGCGGGCATCCGAACGGCGGCAATGCCGCGTAAACCCGGCATTCAGGGCAGCCGAGGCGAAGCGCTGGAGTGGGTGGAAAGGCGGCATTCTCAATTTGACCGGCCTGGGATGCCGATGCCTAAAAAGCGGTCATTGGGCCAGACATCCCCGGCGCTCATCGCGCTCCTTCGAGCGCCGCCCGCGCCACCATGACCGGTCGCGGGCTCGATCCCGGGCATCTGCCGGCGCTTCATCGTCGATGGGCGCCAAGGCGCTCACCCAGGCGATCCGCCAGACCTTCGGCCGTCACACGCCCATTCAGCGCTGCCAGATCCACAAGGCCCGCAACATCCTGGAGCGCCTGCCCAAGCACCTCCACATCTCGGTCAGGAAGGCGCTGCGCCAGGTCTGCCGCAACGTCAAACGCAGGCGCGACGCCAGCATGGCGCTCCGATGGACCACCGCCGGCATGATGGAGCCGCCAAGAGCTTCAGGCAGCTGAAAGCCTGCAAGCGGCTGCCGGCGCTCCGCGCCGCCCTGAATGCTCATCACGCCAAGCACGCCGGGGTTGAGGAGAAATCCAAGGCCGCGTAGCATCCAAACCCGGCAGCGCCCGCTCGCCGAATTTCAACAGCACGCGGGACCTCCCCATGAAGCCTACCGACCCTCCTCATCGTTTGACAACTCAATATTTTAAACGGTCAAAAACGGTTTTAGAGAGAAGGAAGGACCAATGCGAAAACTAGCACTGGTATTCTTTTGCTGCTTGGCCGCGGCGGGATTACCCGCCGTAAGCCAAGCTCAGAAGATCGAGTACGTCACTGCGCCACCCCTATCACAGGTGGTGAAGCAGCCGGTCGCCTCGTGCCCGGTGTTCAAAACCATTCCCGTCCCGGTTATTGCCTGGGGCGGCGACATGGCAACGCTGCGCGCCAACGGCGATGCTCGTCAGACCGCTCCGAACAGCATTTTCGCGCGCGAAAAGCTCGACCTTGAGCTGAAACCGCAGGATGTGCTGCAGAGGCAGGTCGAGGATTATCTTGCCTGCAAATCGCCCTATCTGCGCGGCACGCTCGACATGCTCACATCGGCTGCCGACGTCACCGAAAAGGATCCGCGCACCAAGATGGTGCTCATCTACAAAATGACGGATTCCAACGGCGGCGATGCGTTTGTCGTCAAAGACAGCGTGAAGACGCCGGCAGGTATGTGTGGCAAAACCATCGTCGTTCAGGCATATGGCCCGCATCTTGGCTATCTGGCCCGGGTGGTAGCCGACGCCTGCGGCTCGATGGACAAGATAAAGATCAAGTACGTTCGCGACATGGTTGAGAAGAACAAGAGCGACATGACGCCTGCAAAGGCGTTCCGGTTCGATCCGGACGTTGCCGCAGCGTTTATGATCACCCCCGACGCGATGGCACTGACCTCGCAAGGGCCCGTGGGCACTGGTGCCGAAGACTCCGTCAAAGGTGCACGGATCATGCTTACGACCAAGACCGCCAATCGCGTTATCGCCGATCTCTACGCGGTACGCACCGATTATTTCGACGCAAACCGCGACAAGGTGCTTGCTTTCGTCCACGGGCTTATGCTCGCAAACGAAGATGCACATCAGCTGGTCAATGACAAGAATCAGCGCAAGGTCGACTACGAGCGGTTTCGCACGATTTCAGCCGAGGTGCTGCTCGGGAGCGCACAAGCGCTCGATGATGCGGCTGGCATGTATGGCGACGCAGAATTCGTCGGTTGGGGCGGCAATATTCGCTTTTTCGCCGATCTGAATTATCCGCGACGTCTGGAAGTCTTGATGGCGGAATTGAATCCCGCCCTCAAGCAACTCGGGCTTATTGTGGCTCCCGTCTCGCTGCGCGCCGCGCAGTGGGACTACGAGCTTCTCAAGGTTGGACTCAAAGACACGAGCGGCGTCGAAGCCCCGCGCTTCAACAAGCAGGCGGTCGAGACGCTGGTGCGCGATCGCCAGCAAAGGGATGCCATGGCGGAAGGACGGTTGTTCAATTTTCCGGTCTACTTTAAGGCAAACGCGACAAACTTTCCGGTCGAAGCATATAAAACCGAGTTCGATCGCGTGATCGACCTGGTTTCCACCTACGGCGGAGCGCTCCTCACCATCGAGGGGAACTACGATACGCAGGAATACCTTCGCAGGAAGGTAACCGCGCAGAAATGCGAAAAGGACTTCAGTGGCCCTGCGGTCGATGAATGCAAGACAAAAGCCGGCGTCACGATGGAAGTGCTCTCAAGGGTGAAGCAATCCGCGAAGAACACGACCCTGATGCGCGCGAACGGGCTGCGCGATGCAATCATCGCTTATGCCAAAGGTAAGGGGGTGTCGCTTGACCCCAACCAGTTCGTGACGGTGGGCAATGGGTTTATGAAGCCCAACGTCTCGGGTTGCACCTACGATCGAGACGGCGACATTACCTTTCCTGGCTGCTACCCGCAGAGCCAGGAAAATCTCGATCGCATGAAGCGCGCGGAGCTTTCCCTCGTCTCGGTGGAAGCCGAGTCGTCAGTGTTTGTTCCGCTCGAACTGCCCGTAGCGGCGAAGAGGTGAGGAGGAGATCATGAAAAAGTTTCCGCTATCACCTCTTGTCCGCGCTGCCCTATCGGTGGCGATGGCGCTCGCTCTTGGCGGCGGTTGTTTCGACTCAGACTCGCCGCAGCCGCCGACGTCGAAGCCGACGAAAGCGGCGATCTCGCAGGATGCAACAGCGTCCGGCTGGCCGCCGCCTGCAGAGGCAAATCTTCCTGTTGCCGACGATTTGCTCGCCGACAACTGGGAATTCGACCTGGATGCCAGCGGCAGCATGGGCAGCACTGCCTGCGGTACCGGCAATAATGCTCGCATGGAGGCAGCCAAAAGCGCCGTGATCAAGTTCAGCAACTCCTTACCGGAGGGAGTGAACCGCGGTCTCGTTGTCTTTTCGGAGAAAAAGCGCTCCGGTATCGAAGAATGGCTCAAACTTGGCCCCGGAAACCGTGCCGAGTTTGCCCGTCTCGTCGAAACCATCCAGCCGTCTGGAAGTACGCCACTTCGCAGCTCCATCGAGCTGAGTGCGGCTAAACTGACTCAGCAGGCTCAAATGCAGCGCGGTTACGGGACATACCATCTCGTGATCGTGACTGACGGAGAGGCCGACTCGGGGCAGGACCCCGCTAAATTTACCAAGGACTTGGTGGCTAACACGGCCGTTACCGTGCACGTCATCGGGTTCTGCGTCGACGGCAAGCACTCGCTCGACATAAAGGGGTATACCCAATATACGAGCGCGGACAATCCATCAAAACTGGCCGAGGGATTACAGAAAATCCTCGCGGAAAGCGAGTCGTTTGTCGACTCGCAATACGTGAAGCAATAATTCCTCCAGGTTTCTACGGTACGGGCAGCAGTGCTGCCCGTACAACCGCAGCGCCATGCGCGGCAGCAAAGGAGTTGTTCGGATGGACACCAGCAGACGCAATCTCCTCGGAGCGGGGGTTGCGTTAGTGCTCGGCATCGGCGGTGTAGGAGTTGCCCGTCTCTGGCGAGACTCTAGTGAGCACAATAAAGTGCTTTCGACGAGCGATTCATCGCGAATCAAAGGTACGATTAAAATTGGCATCGACAACTTCGCGGGCTACTTTTATCTCGCCTCGCCGCATCTTCGAATGCTGATGCGGCAGGGCGGATACGAACTCGTCTGTGAAGACGACAAGGGAGACTACGCGAAGCGCATGCAGCGGCTTACTAGTGACAAGCCCGAAGACAAGCTCGATCTCGCCGTGGCGACGGTCGACAGCTATCTCTTGAATGGTTCTCGGCAAAATTTTCCGGGGACCATTGTCGCCACCCTCGACGTTTCCAAAGGCGCGGATGCTCTCGTGGCACGTGCCGATGTCGTCAAAAATATTGACGACCTGCGTATGCAGAAAGACCTGAAGATCGCGTTTACAAAGGAGTCGCCGAGCGAATACCTCCTCAAGCATATCGGGGCCGACTTCGGCATTCCATGGCTTCTGGACGTAAAGGGGAGTTGGCGGCGCGAAACGGATTCGTCGGTGAATGCGCTGAAGCTTCTGCTCGCGGGCGAGGTCCAAGTGGCGGTCATTTGGGAGCCGGATGTCTCGAAGGCGCTGGCCAAGCCGGGGTTCGTCAAGATCCTCGGGACGGAAAATACCGATAGGTTTATCGTCGATATTCTGATTGCCAGCCGGCGTTTTGTCCAGGGCTCGCAGGAAGTGCTCACGATGCTTCTTGCCAATTACTTTCGTACTCTCAAGCACTACCGGGACAGTCCGGCGGAGCTGGTGGCGGAAATCGCAAGGTATCTTGATCTCGATCCGAGCGGCGTACCACCCATTCTCCGTGGTATCGCTATGGTGGGACTTTCGGATAACGCGGTTTCTTGGTTCGGTGCCGCCGAATCGGGACGTGCACCGTCTTATGGCCTCATCGAAACTATTCAGGCGACGGATCGTGTGCTCGTGAGTACCCACCAGGTGCAAAAGAGCACGTTGCCGGGCGGCGATGCCTCAAGCATTGTGTTCTCGCGCCCGCTTGTGGAGCTCTATCAAAACGGGCTTCAAATCCCGAGTGAGCAGGTCCAAGCGCATCAATCGCTCGATCGGGAATTTCCCGCGCTCGACGATACGGGCTGGAGGAGCCTGAAGGTGATCGGTACGCTCAAAGTGCGGCCGATCCGCTTCCAACGCAGTACCAGTAGCTTGACGCTTGACGACAAAGAACAAATCGACCAGGCGGTGGAGACCATCCGAAATTACCCGGAGTTCCGCATCCTGGTCAAAGGACACACCAACCCGCATGGGCTACGCGACGCCAACCGGGTCCTCTCGCAAGAGCGCGCCGATACTGTTGCCCAATATTTGCGGGCGACATATGACGTCAACGAACACCGCATCCGGGCGGTAGGCCTCGGGTCCGACGAGCCGCTCATTAAACAGAACGATGAATCGGATCGGTCATACGCTGACCGACTCTCCCGCGTGGAGCTCGCGCTCCTCGCGGATGTGTATTAACCAAAACAAGAAGGAGTCTCGACCCATGGCCAACGTGCCTACGGTACCCGACTTCTCTTCGCGTGCGATCGGGAAGGAGGTCGTCAAGCAAGCAATATGCGAGCCTTGGTTTCTTGGCCCGGTTGTACTCGGCGCGATAGGCGCTTTTGCGGTGGATCAACTCGCATTTTCATGGTGGGTCGTTTTGCCACTACCGCTTGCGCTGCTGGCTCTCGGATTCAATTTATTGGCGCGGCGCGGTACGCTTGTCGCGCAGTACTTGCAAAACTACAACAAGATGAGCCGGCAGCGGGCGGCGGAGCTTGCCGGGTATTTGCAAAATCAATTCGACGAACTCACATACCCGCGAGGGCAGGAGCAGCTCGTCGAGCTAAAAGAACATCTGGCGACTATCGAACATGTTCTCCGGGATCGATTCCAGGAGGGTGGCATGTCGTTCCAGCAGTTTTACACGCCAGCGGAAGCGCTCTATATACAGACACTCAACCGGCTCAAGGACGCTGCAGCCCAGCTTCGGGTAAACCGAACCAACGACATTAGTCGTTCCCACTTTGCTTCTACGGAAAAAGGGAACGGCACAGAGGCCCGCCGGCGTGAAATCTACCAACAAGGAATGCAGCGATTCCAAAGTATCAACGAATCAATCGAGCAAGCCATCACTGGTTTGACCCAGCTAAGCGCTGATGTTGCCCACATCGGTACCGATACCGACAAGGGGTATGAAGCGTTCGTGGCGCGCGTGCAGGAGGTTGCGTCCCGGGCGCATCTCTACGCAGACGAAAAACGGATCAGTGCGTAAGTCCTACACAGAGGAGAGAGAATCATGAGTGAGACCGACGCGACGACACCAGCCGCGACTCCGGCCACAGCACTGGTCGAAGCCGACGCGGCACAATTGCCGGCGGAAGTCACCGCGCAAGTGCGGAAGGAGGGAGATCTCATCGCCATCGACGAGCTCACACAGGAGCAAGTCGAGGCGGCTCGAAAAATCTCTGCCGGGTTCGATTTCGGCAACACGATTTCCATCCTGACGTTTGCCGCGGAGCCGCAACGCAAAATGAGCGGCTTCCTCGACGAGCTGCTGGAAGGTGTAAAGGTAAAACAGGCGGGTGTGGCAGGCGAGATCTCAATGGAGCTCGCCAGCGGCATCGACCTCATGTCGCTCGACAAGGTCAAGTCCCAGATCCTCCACGGAGACGGGCTCATCGGAAAGATTGGGCATGCTCTGCATCTGATGACCAACTACGTTCACGCTTTCTATGATGCACAGCGGCCGGTTCGCGATCTGCTCGATAAAATCGAGCGAATGGCAAACAACCGCATTCAGACGCTCGATGCGGATAGCCAAAAGCTGGATCGGCTGGCGACGGAATCGGGAATGCAAGTCCGCTCCCTCGCTTCCTGGATTCTTGCCGGGGAGATTATTCTCCTCGGCGGGCGTCGGCAGTATTTGGAGCAGCGTGAACGGGTGCTTCAGACGAAGGATCCGTTATCGGCTTCGGAACTGCGCGATATGGCCCGGCAACTGGCCGCGTTCGAAAAGCGACTGCTCGAAGCCAAGATTGCTTACGTCGAGGCGGGAAGCGTGACCATTCCCCGTGTTCGCACCGTTCAGGAAGCGATTAGCATCGAGATCCAGAATGTCTCGGAGCAAATCCTCTTCCAGGTTCCGAAGATCAAGGCGGCCATCGTGCAGGTCGCGGCTCTCAAGGACATCACCGATGCCCAGCGGGATCGCGAGCAGATCGATCGCAACGAGCGCAAGCTCGACGGCGTCCTCGACGATGTCGTCGGTGCCGCCTCGCGTGCCGCAAAGGAATCCCAAGGGTCGCCCCTTGCAAAAGTGGAGGCGCTCCAGGTGACGATTGCGGCCATCAAAGCCGGCATCGAGGCCGGCATCTTGCTCGAAAAAGAGTCACGCGAAAAGCGCGAGCAGGCTGCCGCCAAACTCGTCGACCTCAAGAATGTCGTCACGGACGCTCTCAAACAGTCGGACATCACGTCCGCCGAAGCGAGTTAAGAAGGCGACCGACCTGGGGACGAAAGTCCCCAGGTCGACAATCGCAGGTTTTTTTCACCAGTTCGCGTTCGAATACGACCAGCAGAAGGAGAAACGTCCAATGGTCTCGTTTACGAGAAGCCGCTTGATTGCCCCTTGTGCGGCACTCGCACTCGGGGTGTTGATGGCACTCTACGCTCCCGCTTCGGCGGCGAAGGAGAAATGCATCATCGCCAACAGCCACTACACGGGGTGGGAGCCGATTTGGCTCGCCAAACACCTCGGTATCTTCAAGAAGTGGGGCGACAAGTATGGCGTCGAGATCGACGTCACCGAACCCATGGATTATGGCGAGTCGATCACACAGTTCGCGGCACCGAATGGGTTTTGTGCTCTGGCGGTTACCAACATGGATGCCCTTACCGGCCCTGCCGCCGGCGGCGTCGGCGCCACGTTTATCGTGGTTGGCGACTACAGCAACGGCAATGATGGATACGTCTGGAAGTCCGACAAGCCGCTCGTTTTTCTCCTGAAGGATATCCTTGAGAACAAGACGTTCCTGGTTCAAAATACCGTTTCGCATTATCTTCTCTGGCGTGCTGCCCAACTCGCAAATATTCCGTTCGGGAATTTCAAGATCGAAGGGGCGGCGTCCGAAACGGACGTCAAGAATGCCTATAGGGGCGAGGGTTCCCTGATCATTACGTGGAATCCAATCCTTATGACCGCCAAGCAGGAAAAAAACACGCGACTGCTCTTCGACTCCTCATCAATCCCCGGCGAAATCGTCGATGGGATAGTCGTCAGGGACGGCACGTCGGGCAACGTCAAGAAGGCAATTGCCGGAGCCTGGTACGAGGTTATGACCATCATGGCTAAAGAAAAGGAACTCATCTCGGATGATAGGAAGGCCACTCAATCAATGGCCAAGTTCGCTGGAAATACCGCCGCCGAGTTCGAGGCCCAGCTCAAGACGACAGCGCTCTTCCATAATCCGCAAGACGCCGTGAAATTCACGAGCGATGCCAAGCTCAAGACCACCATGGAGCTGGTGCGCACCTTTGCGGCGCAGATCGAGGCCCTCGGCAAGAACAACAAAAAAGACTTTGTCGGAATTCAATTTCCTGACGGGTCAGTCATGGGCGACAAGAGCAACGTCAAGTTGCGCTTTGACACCACGTTCATGCAGCTCGCGGCTGATGGCAAACTCTAAGCCTCCCCTCGAGCGGTGTAGCTATAAGCTCGTTCAGGTTCTATTACGGTTTCTGGCGGAAGCATCGTGCTTTCGCCAGAAACCAATTCCTGGGTTGAAAAATTTATCGGCCATTGGGCAGCAAGAATGCGCTAGCACCCGGAAATAGCCGAATGCAAACGCGCTCTTGCTTCCTCATCGACACAACGGCCGGCCGGCCAACAAGTTTTTCACCCGAAAGGTAGATCCATGTTCTCCACCAAATTCAGGCGCGGGCGGAGAAACCCGCTCCTCTTGGGCATTCATGCCAATCCACCGTGGCAGCTTGCCTGGACATATCGGCTGTTGCCGTTTGCCATTGCAATCATCTTCTACCACATCGTTTCGACGTTGTATCTGATCGACAATCCGCACGGCAAGATCATGCCGTCATTTTCGATGATGGCAGTGCGTATGTGGAACCTTGCATTCACGTACGATACGTCACGCGAGACCTACCTGCTGTGGGCCGACACGACGACGAGCCTCATCCGGTTCGGCGCGGGGCTCCTGCTAGCGTCTCTGTGTGGCCTCCTGCTCGGAATGAATATGGCGCTTTTCCCGGGGATGCGGCACATCATGCTGCCGTTTGTTACAGCACTGTCATTTGTTCCAACTCCAGCTGTTTTGCCGCTTCTCCTCATTTATCTGGGGATTGGCGAAGAGGCCAAAATTGCACTCATATTTCTGGGACTCGTCTTCTATATTACGCGCGACATCTATGCGAAAACTATGGAGATCCCGCAGGAACTCCTGGTTAAGGCCCGGACGCTTGATGCCACCGAGCTTGAGTTGGTCTATACCATTGTGCTGCCGATGATTATGCCCGGGCTTTTCGAGAGTGTACGACAGATGCTCGGAAGTGCGTGGATATTTCTTATTGTCGGCGAAGGCATTGCGGCCAGCCAAGGGCTCGGCTACCGCATCTTCCTTGCGCGGCGGACGTCGGACTACACCGCCGTTCTTCCCTACGTGATCTGGATCACGCTGCTTGCTTCCATCGTCTATTACCTGATGATGTGGGCACAGCGACGTCTCTATCCTTGGAAGCAGTGAGGTTCTCATGTTGCGGCGGTTATTTCAGCGTGACGGTTCCGCGCCGGTGCCAAGCCACCGCGGCTACGACATGGTCTCGCAGCGCGAGATCAAAATCGATCCACGCAACCACTTCCTCCATTTGCACGATGTCTGCAAGATGTACGGGCAAAAAATTGCCCTCGACAACGTAGACTTTAGAGTCGCAAGGGGCGAGTTTGTCGCACTAGTCGGGCCCTCGGGTTGCGGCAAGACGACACTTCTGAACCTTATTTTAGGGCAGGAGAGTGCGACCGCTGGGGAATTATACCTTGACGGTGAGCCGATTGGGTATCCGGATTCAACGCGGGGAATCGTGACGCAGCAATATTCGCTCTTTCCGCATCTTTCCGTTCTCGACAATATCATTCTGGGACATCGGCTTTCGATGCCGCGATGGGAGTGGCGCTGGCGGCATGAGGAATTCGAACAGCTGGCGATTCAGTATCTCACGACCGCCCAGCTCGAAGACAAATGCGGGAGTTATCCGCATGAGCTGTCGGGCGGGCAGCGGCAACGTGCTGCGGTTCTCCAAGCGCTCATGAAGGATCCAAAGATGCTCCTGATGGATGAACCGTTCGGGGCGCTCGATCCGGGTGTACGGGTGCGCATGCAAACCTTCTTGCTCGAAAAGTGGGAGGAGACAAAGAAGACCGTTATCTTTGTCACCCACGACCTGGAGGAGGCGGTGTTCCTTGCCACGCGCGTGATCGTGCTCTCACAGTATTACACTGAAGGGACCGATACGGCAGAACCGCGCGGATCGCGTATCGTCTGCGACATTGAGGTGGGGCAGCGCGGTGAACCAGCTTCATCCCGCTCCAAACTCGATCCGCGCTTTACGGCGACTATCGAGGAGGTGCGTCGGTATGTATTGAAGCCGGACCATCTCTGGCATCTGAATGAATTTGATCTTCGGCACCCCGACAGTTTCCATACGGTCGCCGTGCCCCCAGGCTAGTGGATCTCGGCCGAGGCGATCCGGTCGAGTAGGACTTTAGCAGCGATGCAGTCCGCCACTTGGCCACCTGTCAAGAGGAACGATGCCCCGCTGATCCATACCGATGTCGAGGGGTCGCAGGATGTCGGCCCGGGTCCGCGTCTATCACTGCGCCGGAACGCAGCATGCTTCCGCCACCTGGTCGCTGACCGACAGCAACCCGCTCGACGGCTCGCGCGCTCGGTGCCCGAGAACACGGTCGATTACCGGCCCTTATTGCGCGCCGCGCTGGTGCCGCTGGCGACGCATAAGCTTGATCGCCTCATAGATCAAGCTTCGGCTCAGGTTCGCTTCCCGAACTCGGCAACCGAAAGGGCGATAGTCCCCTCTTCCGAAACTCCCTCAGTTTCCGCGGGGTGACGTCGGGACGCTTCTCGGCTCTGCCTAAGGGACATAACGGACTCTCGCGTGCAGGCCAGGACGAGGCCGGACGGCAAGAGGTTAATTCACAACTTAGTTTTGTTCAAATATTCCTGCAAACCAGCCGAGTGGAATATCCCCAGGGTGATCGTCGTGTGAAGTTCAGAAAAGTACCTTTTTGGGAAAATTTTGGGAAGCATCCAGGTGTGCTTCCCCTATGTTCCTGTCTTAGCTGGCGTCCCCTACCGGATTCGAACCGGTGTTGCCGCCGTGAGAGGGCGGTGTCCTGGGCCTCTAGACGAAGGGGACCCATGTTTGGCTCCTGGGCCGCTGCCTAGATAGCCGCTGGGCCCGCCGCGATCAAGCTCCGCCGATGCCGTCGGCCGCGGTACCCCCGGCCCCGGACTACTCGCGAAAATTCACATATTGCAGCGGCTGCTCGATCTTCAGCCCGCGGATCAGGGCGATCGCGCCCTGCAGGTCGTCGCGCTTCTTGCCAGTGAGCCGCAATTCGCCGCCCTGCACGGCGGCCTGCACCTTGAGCTTGCTGTCTTTGATTTCGCGTACCAGCTGCCTTGCCAGCACGGCATCGATACCCTGGCGCAACGTGATCGTCTGGCGCACGGTATTGCCCGCGGCCTTCTCCGGCTTGCCGTAATCGAGCGCTCCGGGCTCGACCTTGCGCCGGGTCAGGTGCACCTTCAGGAGTTCGTGCATCTGTTTGAGCTTCAGCTCGTCATCGGCGACCAGCCCGATCTCGCCCTCCGCGCGCTCGATCGTGCATTTGCTGCCCTTGAAGTCGAAACGCGTCGCGATCTCGCGGTTGATCCCGGCGAGGGCATTGTCGACCTCGGCGAGATCGACCCGGGAAACAATATCGAAGCTCGGCACGGCTGGGTCCTTTCCGCAACCTCGATCATGGCATGCGCGATATAGTGCGCCGCGCCCGGCGATGACAGATCGCCGATAGTTCCCTGGAGCTCCCCGGGGCGGGAAGCGGGTTGGTGCGCTTATCGCGCGGCGACGGCGCGCGCCGTCGCGAGCAGTCCCGCTTCGGCGGCAAAGCGTGGCGACCAGCCGAGAACGGCGCGGGTCGTGCTGTCATCGACCTGCAAGGACAAGGTCAG
>CAYMRQ010000004.1:30217-37573 GCA_964392845.1 uncultured Rhizobium sp. | reverse complement strand
GGGAAATCGCCGGTCCGAGCCCGGGAAGCCGGCGCAGCGCGGCAAAGACAGAATCGGGCAGCGCGAAGAGCCGCGCCACCCGGCCTTGGCCCTGCGCCAGAATGCGGATCAGCGCCGGGGTCGACAGATCGGCCCCGTCAGCGGCGAGCAGCACCCGCCCGGCAGCGGCGGGATGCAGCGCCGCCGCGGCTGCGAGATCGACGAGGTTGTCGAGGAAAATCAGGCTGCGGCGGTTGTCGAGCGCGGCGAAGGGCAGCGGCAGGCCGCTTCCGGCGAGCCGCATCAGCGCCCGGAAATTGCCGCCGACCCCCGGGCCGTAGACCAGCGGCGGGCGCAGGATGACGAGTTCGAGACCGGTCTGGTCGGCGACTTCCGCCAGCGCCCGCTCGGAGGCGAGCTTTGCCCGGCCATAGGCATCCTCGGGGCGCGGCGGGTCGTCGGCGCAAAACGCCCGGCCGGGCACCGTTGCCTCGCCCATCGCCTTGATCGAGCTCATGTAGACGATCCGCCCGACACCTTGTTGCGCAGCACCTCGGGCAAGCGCGGCGGCGGCTTCCGGCTCGCCGGCAAGGGCGTCCCTCGCCGCGTGGCGATGCGCCCGCTGGGCCAGGTGGATGACAATGTCGACACCCGTCAACGCGCCGGACCAGTCGCGGCCCGGCGCGATCTCGCCCAACAGAAGCGATTCGGCCCCTGCGATCGGTCGCGCCGTTGCGGCGCGCAGCCCGGCGATCACCCGGTGGCCGCGCCCGGCAAGGCCGGGGCACAAGGCGCGGCCGATGAACCCGCCCGCCCCGGTCACCAGGATCCGCGCCACGCCCGATTCTCCTATCCTGCCGTTTTCCGCGAGCGATGGTGCCGGCAATGGATTAAACAGGACGCTGCTGCGGGGCAACCCCGCGCCCCAACGCTCTGCATGTTTGATCGGTTTGCGTGTGCTGCTGACCCACCCCGCCCCGATCGCCGCGTTGCCGCCGCAGCGCGCCGAACCGCGAGTGAAGCTGCTCTTCCTCGTCACCGAGGACTGGTACTTCTGGTCGGACCGGCTGCCGTTTGCGCGTGTGCTGCGCGATGCCGGTTGCGAGATCGTCGTCGCGACGCGGGTGCAGATTCATGGCGATCGGATCCGCGCCGAGGGGTTTGCGCTGCGCCCGCTCGCCTGGCGGCGGCGCGGCGACGGCGCCCTCGGCGCCGCGCGCGCTTTGCTGGCGATCATTCGGCTTTATCGCGCCGAGCGGCCCGACATCGTCAACCATGTGGCGCTGAAGCCGGTGCTGTTCGGCGGGTTGGCCCGGCGCCTGGCTTTTGCGCATCGCGGTGCGGCGGTGATGTCGATCGACTGGGTGATGGGGCTCGGCTCCGGCTTTACCGGCCGCTCGCTGGTGGGAGGGAGGCTGCTGCGGCCGTTGCTTGGTTTGGCATTGCGCCTCGCCACGGGAGGAGCGGCGGGCCGGGTGGTCGTGCAGAACCCCGATGACGGCACCGCGCTCGCTTCGCTCGGCATCGATCAGCGGCGGATTGTGCTGATCCGCGGCTCGGGCGTCGATACCGGCCATTTTGCGCCGCTGCCCGAACCGCCCGGGCCGGCCGTGACGGTGGCGCTGGTGGCCCGGATGTTGCGCAGCAAGGGCGTCCTCGACGCGGTCGCCGCAATCCGCCGGCTGCGCGCCGAGGGGCTCGCGATCACGCTGCTGCTGGCCGGGTCGAGCGATCCCGACAATCGCGAGTCGCTTTGCGACGAGACGCTGTCGCAACTCGCGCTCGAGCCCGGGATCGAATGGCTCGGCCGGGTCGAGGATGTGCGCACGGTCTGGGCCCGCGCGGTGATCGCTGTGCTGCCTTCGACCTATGGCGAAGGTCTGCCGCGAGCGCTGCTCGAAGCGGCCGCCTGTGCCCGGGCGATCGTCGCCGCCGATATGCCCGGCTGCCGCGAGGCGGTGAGAGCCGGCGAGACCGGGCTGCTGGTGCCGCCCAATGACATCGACGGCCTCGCCAGGGCGCTCGCCGCACTCGCCGGGGATCCCGCGCGCCGCCAGGCGATGGGCCGCGCCGGACGGGCGCTGGTCGAGCGCGAGTTCGCCGAGGAGGAGGTCGCCCGCCAGTCCCTGGCGCTTTACCATGCGCTGATGCGCGAGCGGCCCCAGCCAAGGTCCCCGGAGAGGTAGATGGCGCCATGATCCGGGTATGGCTGGCGATCGCCGGGCTGAGCGGCGTCGCGTCCGTGGTCGCCGGCGCG
Source organism: uncultured Rhizobium sp. (assembly GCA_964392845.1). Lineage (GTDB taxonomy): Bacteria > Pseudomonadota > Alphaproteobacteria > ATCC43930 > CGMCC-115725 > DATARH01. The sequence continues at coordinate 35,337 of CAYMRQ010000004.1, read as the reverse complement.
TTCGCCGCCCATCTCGCCGACGATCCGAAAGCCGTCGAACTGCTGCGCACCGGCGCGCTCTACGGCCTGGTTCATGCTGCGGCGCTGATCGCGGCGATCACGCTCGCCCAAGGCCGCCGCCGCGCCGCGGTAATCGCCGGATGGAGCTTTGCCGCCGGGATCGTGCTGTTCAGCGGGAGCCTCTTCGCGCTCGCCTCAGGCGCGGCGCGCTGGCTCGGCTGGGTGACGCCGTTCGGCGGCGCCGCGCTGATCATCGGCTGGGCCGCCCTGGCGACCCTCGCGCTGCGCCGGCGCTGACCGCGGCGGTTCAGCCGTCCCGCGCCGTCGTTGCATGATTGCCTTCCCGGAGTGATCTGGAATACGGCCGCTCCGGCCTCAACCTGCCGGACATCCGGCCGATCAGGCCCGAAGGAGAACACATGGCGTTTTCGCCCGCCGACATTCATCGCGTCGGGGAGATCCTCGCAATCGCGGCTCGGAGCGAGATCATGCCGCGGTTCGGCAAGCTCACGCGCGCACAAATCCGCCAGAAATCGTCCGCGTTCGACCTCGTAACCGAGGCCGATGAAGCGGCCGAGGCGATGATCTCAGCGGCATTGACGGCGGCGTTTCCCGGCGCCGTCGTCATCGGAGAAGAGAGCGCGCACAAGGAACCTGTGCTGCTCGAAATGATCGCTGATGCGGAATTGGCCTTCATCGTCGATCCAGTCGATGGGACGAGAAACTTCGCGTCCAACCTGCCCTTGTTCGGCGTCATGGCGGCGGTCACGGTACGCGGCGAGATAGTCGCCGGCGTGATCCATGACCCGGTATCCCGCGACTGGGCTTACGCCGTCCGGGGTGGGGGAGCTTGGGTCGAGCAGGAAGATGGAACGCGCAGCCCCCTGCGAGTCGCGGACCCCGTGCCCCTATCCGAAATGGACGGTTTTATTGGCACGGCCTTCCTCCCCGAGCCGCTGCGCACCACCGTCAACGGCAATCTGTCGCGGTTGGCGACCACAGCGGCGCTGCGCTGCGCCGCCCACGAATACCGCACGGCGGCTGCCGGGCATTGCCATGTTCTCCTCTACAGCCGGCTGATGCCGTGGGATCACGCCGCCGGCTGGCTCCTGCATCGCGAAGCCGGAGGGTACAGCGCCCATTTCGACGGTACGCCCTATCACCCGACGCATTTCATCGGCGGGCTGATCTGCACCCCGGACGAAGCCTCCTGGCGTCTGGCGCGTGCCGCATTGCTGGAACCATAGGCGCAGCTGCGGCGCGGGCCTTTGATATTGTGCGAGGTATCGGAAATGGCTCTGCTGAGCCATATTTCCCAAACGATTTCGACGAGCACCAGACATGACGACGCTGCTCCTTACCCATCCGGCCTGTCTCGACCACGACCCGGGCCGCTATCATCCCGAATCGCCGGCTCGGCTGCGGGCGGTGCTGGCGGCGCTCGACGCACCCGAATTCGCCCGGCTCGTCCGTCGCGCGGCACCCGAAGCCTCGCTCGACGACATCGCCCGGGTTCATCCGCGCGGCTTTATCGAAGCGATGCTCGCCGCGGTGCCAGCCGCCGGCCATGTCGGCATCGACGCCGACACGATCCTGTCGCCGCAATCCGGCCGGGCCGCCCTGCGCGCCGCCGGGGCGGTCGTCGCCGCGGTCGACGCGGTCGTGGACGGCGAGGCCGACAACGCCTTCTGCGCGGTGCGCCCGCCCGGCCATCACGCCGAACCCGGCCGGGCGATGGGGTTCTGCCTGTTCAACAACGTCGCGATCGGGGCGCTTCGGGCGCGCGAGGCGCACGGAATCGCCCGCGTCGCAGTCATCGATTTCGACGTCCATCACGGCAACGGCACGCAGGCGCGCTTCGCCGACGATGCCAGCCTGTTCTACGCCTCGACCCATCAGTTCCCGCTCTATCCCGGCACCGGCGCGGCGAGCGAGACCGGGGTCGGCAACATCGTCAACGTGCCGCTGCCGCCGATGGCCGGATCGCGCCAGTTCCGACTCGGCGTCAGCCGCGAGATCCTGCCCGCGCTCGACGCGTTCCGGCCCGAGATGGTGCTGATCTCAGCCGGGTTCGACGCGCATAAGAGCGACCCGCTCGCGCAACTTTTGCTGGAGGAGTCGGATTATACTTGGATAACGGAGCAGCTGCTGGAGATCGCCCGGCATCATGCCAGCGGCCGCGTCGTCTCGACGCTCGAGGGCGGCTACGATCTCGCCGCGCTCGGCGCGAGCGCGGCCGCCCATGTTCGCGTACTGATGTCGGGGTGAGCAGGGCTGTTGTAATTTCGCAACGAGGTCGGGTATTCGCGCGTCACGATACCGAGACGGGCGGCACTTCCGCCCTTTATTGTGTTGAGTAGGGTTCAGATGAGCGATTCGATCCCTTCCGCCGACATCGCGGCGATGAGCTTCGAGGACGCGCTTGGCGAATTGGAGCAGATCGTGCGGCGCCTGGAAGCCGGCCAGGTCAAGCTTGACGACGCCATTCAATGCTATGAGCGCGGAGCCCAGCTGAAGCGGCATTGCGAACAGAAGCTCACCGAGGCACAGCAGCGCGTCGATCGCATCGTCATCGGCCCCGATGGCGCGGTGGCCGCCGAGCCGGCTAAGCTCGACTGACAGGGAGCGGCGTGATGGAGCCGGTTCGAGAGGCGCTGTGACCGAGACGCTCTGGCCGGATACCGTGTCGCTCGCCGATGCGACATCGGTCGCGACCAGACTGACCGATGCGCTGATCGAGCGGCTGCTCGCGGTGCCGGAGGGTCTTGAGGCGCGGGTTTATGAGGCCATGCGCTATTCGGCGCTGGCCCCGGGGAAGCGGCTGCGGCCGCTCTTGGTGCTGGGTGGCGCGCGGCTCTTCGGGGTGGCGCGGCGCAGCGCGCTTCAGGTCGCGGCGGCGATCGAGATGGTGCACGCGTATTCGTTGATCCATGACGATCTGCCGGCGATGGACAACAGCGAGCTGCGCCGCGGCCGGCCAACCTGCCACAAGCGGTTCGACGAGGCGACCGCGGTGCTCGCCGGCGACGGGCTGTTGACGATCGCCTTCGAGGTGCTGGCGCACCACGACACCCACGGCGACCCGGCGGTGCGCTGCGAGCTCGTCTCCGCGCTCGCGACCGCTTCCGGCGGCGCGGGCATGGTGGGCGGCCAGATGATCGACCTGATCGCCGAGCGGCAGCCGCTCGACATCGGCGCCATCACCCGATTGCAGCGGATGAAGACCGGGGCGCTGATTGCGTTCTCCTGCGAAGCCGGCGCGATTCTGGCGAAGGCGGCGGGCGAGCCGCGCACCGCGCTGCGCGGCTACGCGCACGATCTCGGGCTGGCTTTCCAGATTGCCGACGATCTGCTCGACGTCGAAGGCTCGCCAGCCGAAACCGGCAAGCCGGTCGGAGCCGACGCCGCAGCCGGAAAGGTCACCTTTGTCTCGATCCTCGGGGTCGAGCGGGCGCGGGCCCAGGCCGGGCTATTGGTCGACCAGGCGGTGGCCCATCTTGATTTGTTCGAGCAAAGAGCGGACCTTTTGCAACAAGTGGCACGGTTTGTCATAACTCGGTCGTCGTAAACCGCCGAACGTGAGGAGCCCAATCTTGGATCAAATGCCAAGCCACCACATCTCCAACCGGACGCCCCTCCTCGATCGCATCAACGTACCCGCCGATCTGCGGCGGTTGCCCGAGTCCGATCTGCGGCAGGTTGCCGACGAACTACGCGCCGAGCTGATCGACGCCGTCTCGATCACCGGCGGCCATTTCGGCGCGGGGCTCGGGGTGGTCGAGCTGACCGTGGGGCTGCATTACGTCTTCGATACCCCGAATGATCGGCTGATCTGGGATGTCGGGCATCAGGCCTATCCCCACAAGATCCTGACCGGCCGGCGCGACCGCATCCGCACGATCCGCCAGGGCGGCGGGCTGTCGGGTTTCACCAAGCGTTCCGAAAGCGAATACGACCCGTTCGGCGCGGCGCACAGCTCGACCTCGATCTCGTCCGGCCTCGGCATGGCCGTGGCGCGCGACTTCAAGGGCGAGCACCGCAACGTCATCGCCGTGATCGGCGACGGCGCGATGAGCGCGGGGATGGCCTATGAGGCGATGAACAATGCCGGGTCGATGGATTCGCGCCTCATCGTGATCCTCAACGACAACGACATGTCGATCGCGCCGCCGGTCGGCGCCATGAGCGCCTATCTGTCACGCGTGCTGTCGTCGAAATCGTTTCTGTCGCTGCGCCATCTCGCCAGCGAGGCGGCGCGCCATCTGCCGAAGCGCCTCGAACACATGGCGCGGCGCGCCGAGGAGCTGGCGCGCAGCTTCGTCACCGGCGGGACCCTCTTCGAGGAGTTGGGCTTCTATTATGTCGGCCCGATCGACGGGCACAATATCGACCACCTGCTGCCGGTCTTGAAGAATGTCCGCGACAGCAGCGAAACCGGGCCGGTGCTGATCCATGTCGTGACCGAGAAGGGCCACGGCTACCTCTCGGCCGAGCAGGCCGACGACAAGTGGCACAGCGTCGCCAAATTCGATGTCGTGACCGGCGCCCAGGCCAAATCGAGTGCGAAGGCGCCCTCCTACACCAGCGTCTTCGCCAAATCGCTGATCAAGGAGGCCGAGAAGGACGACCGCATCGTCGCGATCACCGCGGCGATGCCGTCGGGCACCGGGCTCAACCTGTTCGGCGACAAATTTCCCAAGCGAACCTTCGATGTCGGCATCGCCGAACAGCATGCGGTGACTTTTGCCGCCGGCCTCGCAACCGAGGGCATGAAGCCGTTCGCGGCGATCTACTCGACCTTCCTGCAGCGCGCCTACGACCAGGTGGTGCACGATGTCGCGATCCAGAAGCTGCCGGTGCGCTTTGCGATCGACCGCGCCGGGCTCGTCGGCAATGACGGCCAGACCCATGCCGGCTCGTTCGACGTGGCCTATCTCGGCGTGCTGCCCGGCTTCATCATCATGGCGGCGGGCGACGAGGCCGATCTGGTCCACATGGTTGCGACCTGCGTCGCAATTGATGATGCGCCCTCGGCCGTCCGCTTTCCTCGCGGCGACGGTGTCGGCGTGGCATTGCCGGAATTCGGTGTGCCGCTCGAGATCGGCCGCGGCCGCATCATG
>CAYMRQ010000004.1:0-30207 GCA_964392845.1 uncultured Rhizobium sp. | reverse complement strand
ACGCGCGCGTGGTACGCCCTGGCGCCGGAAGAGCGCGGCCGCATCATGCGCGAGGGCACCACGATCGCCCTCCTAAGCTTCGGCGGGCGCCTGGCCGAATGCCTGAAGGCAGCACAGGAGCTGGGCGGCTACGGGTTATCGACGACGGTGGCGGACGCGCGCTTTGCCAAGCCGCTCGACACCGACCTGATCAACCGTCTGGTGCGCGAGCACGAGGTCGTCATCACGATCGAGGAAGGCGCGATCGGCGGCTTCGGGGCCCATGTGCTGCATCATCTGGCGATGAGCGGGCAGCTCGATCATGGCATCAAGATCCGCACGATGGTGCTGCCCGATGTGTTCCTCGAGCACGACAGCCAGAATGCCCAATACGACGCGGCCGGGCTCAACGCCCGCCACATCGTCGCAACCGCGCTGGCCGCGCTCGGGCGCGAGATCGCCGAATTGCCGGCGCGCGCCTGACAGGCGAGCCTACGGGTCCCAGCTCGTAGGATGGGCTGAGAACGGGCGATGCTCGCCGACGGGATGGTCTGTGAGTCGTAGGGCGGATAAGCAAAGCACAATCCGCCGCTGTTGCCGGATCGGCCGCGGTTGTCGGCAGAATTCACTGCGATCTCCGGCCTTACCCTGATCGTCATACCGGCGGAAGCCGGTACCCACGGTCGGAATGGGTCCCGACCTTCGCCGGGAAGCCGTTGGGGTTGTCCCGGGCGACTTGCGTCCCTATTTATCGGAGCAATATTGCGACTGAGACACGACCTATGAATTCCCTAAATTCCCTGCTGTCACAGAAAAATTCCCTGCCTGCGGCGCAAAATTCCCTGCGCAACGCAAAACAATTCCCTGCTCATGCAACGCAATCCGCGATCAAATCGAGAGAATCCTGTTACTTAGAGACCTCTCGACAAAAAAATTTCCCTGCTCGCAGGGAATTTGGCCCCGGGAATTGCCGCCACGGTCTACCGCAGATATTTCTTCTCCGCCGCCTTCATCGCGGCGACGCGCTGCAACTCGAAGATGTCCTCGACCGAGGCGATGCGCTTGTCGACCTCATGGATGCCGCCGTCATGGCGGATCGCGGCGAACACCTCGCGCATCGCGCCGACCGCGGCGCGCACCGCGTGGTTGGCGTAGATCACGACGGCGATCTTGCCGAGCGCGCGCACCTTGGCTTCGGTCAATTGGGGATAGGCCGTCGGCACGATGACGAGCGGGATTTGCGCCTCCCAGCGCTCGGTGAAGGCGACGATTTCGTCCGGCGTCTTCTGCTTTGAATGGATCAGCAGGAGGTCGGCGCCGGCTTCCGCATAGGCCTCGCCGCGCCTGAGCGCCTCCGCGATGCCGAGATCGGCGATCAGCGCCTCGGTGCGGGCGATGACCAGGAGATCGTGGCCGGCCCCCGCCGCGCGCGCCGCCTCGATCTTGCCCTGGAACTCCTCGATGCGGACCAGTTCCTGTCGGGCGCCGGCCAGGAGGCTGGTGTCTTTCGGGAAGGTCTTGTCTTCGATGACCACGGCCGCCGACCCGGCCCGCGCATAGGCGCCGACGACATGGCGCACATTGATCGCGTTGCCATAGCCGGTGTCGAGATCGGCGACCAGCGGAACCCTGACCTGCTCGATGATCGCCCGGGTCATGTCGAGGTGCTGAGTGAAGGAAAGGAGGCTCGCATCGGGCACGCCATAGGCGGCCGACAATTCAAAGCCGCTCGCCCAGATGCCGTCGAACCCGGCTGCTTCGGCGAGACGCGCCGAGAGCGGGTTGTGCGCCGACATCAGCGTCACGAGCTGGCCGCCCGTGATTCTGTCCTGCAATGCGTTAGCCACCGCCCAGATCTCCCGTGCCGTCCCGACTTTCGCTACCGAAGCGCCGCGCCGCGCTCGTACCAGAAGCGGGTGCGCAGCACCAGATGCACCACCGACAGCATGACCGGCACCTCGACCAAAACCCCGACCACCGTCGCCAGCGCTGCGCCCGAGCGGAAGCCGAACAGCGCGATCGCCGCGGCCACCGCCAGCTCGAAGAAATTGGAGGCGCCGATCAGCGCCGACGGGCAGGCGATGTTGTGCGGTACCCCGAGGATCCGGTTGAGGCCATAGGCGATCCCGGCATTCAGATAGACCTGGATCACGATCGGCACGGCAATGAGCGCGATGATCAGCGGCTGCTGTACGATCTCGTCGCCCTGGAAGCCGAACAGCAGCACCAGCGTCGCCAGCAGCGCGGCGAGCGACACAGGCTGCAGTCGCCGCAACGCGCCGGCGAGCGCGGCCTCGCCGCCGCGCGCCAGCAGCCAACGGCGCCACAGCTGTGCCGCAATCACCGGCACGACGATATAGAGCACGACCGACAGAAACAGCGTCGTCCACGGCACCGCGATCGAGGACAGCCCCAGCAGCAGCCCGACGATCGGGGCAAAGGCGAACACCATGATCGTGTCGTTGAGCGCGACCTGGCTCAGCGTGAAGTTGGGGTCGCCCTCGGTCAGGTTTGACCAGACGAAGACCATCGCGGTGCAGGGCGCCGCGGCGAGCAGAATGAGGCCGGCGATATAGCTGTCGATATGCGCTGCCGGCAGCAACGGGCGGAACAGCAGCCCGATGAACAGCCAGCCGAGCAATGCCATGCTGAACGGCTTGACCAGCCAGTTGATGCCGACCGTGACGGCAATCCCGCGCCACGCCTCGGCGACCCGGTGCAGCGCGCCGAAATCGACCTTGACCAGCATCGGCACGATCATCAGCCAGACCAGGATTGCGACCGGGATGTTGACCTCGGCCACATTCATCCGGCCAAGCGCGTGAAACGGCGCCGCCGCCAGGTGCCCGAGCCCGATCCCGGCGATGATGCACAGTGCCACCCACAGCGTCAGATAGCGCTCGAAAGTGCCGAGCCCCGGCGCCGCACGGCGGGCGGTGCCGGCCAGCGATGTCACGTGAACTCCTGCGGCACGGCGGTGCGGGAGCGGCCGATGTCGTCGATCCCGCGCTTCAGCGCCATCCGGTCGAGCCTGTCGATCGGCAACGCGACAAACAGCTTGATCCGGTTTTCCAGCATGCGCAGCGCATCGCGAAAGGCGCGCTGCTTCTCGGCCTCGCTGCCCTCCGCCGCGGCGGGATCGGGAACCCCCCAATGCGCCGTGAGCGGATGGCCCGGCCAGACCGGACAGATTTCGCCCGCCGCCTGGTCGCAAACGGTGAAGACAAAATCCATGACCGGCGCGCCGGGCCGCGCGAACTCGTCCCAGCCTTTGCTACGCAGGCCCGCGGCCGGCAGACGCAGCCTTTCGAGGAGGTCGAGCGCGAGCGGATGCACCTCGCCCTTCGGAAAGCTGCCCGCGCTGTAGGCCTTGAACCGCCCCTCTCCCCAGCGATCGAGAAGAACCTCGGCGAGGATGCTTCTCGCCGAGTTCCCGGTGCAGAGAAAGAGGACGTTGTACAGCTTCCCGCTCACCAGCCGGCCCTAGGAGGGGCAGCACGACGGAGCGCAGCACGCAGCGGCAGTGGCTTCCATCGGGCCGGGCTTGTGGGCTTCGACGGTGGCGGAGGCGACGTGGTTCTCGATGCCCCGTCCGGGCGCCCAGGTCGCGATCAGCTCGCGGCTTGGCGGCTTGACGCTGAGCCGAACATCGACAAACCCGGCTTCCGCGAGCCAGGCCTCGACCCGCTCGACCGGGGCCGCCCCGGCGACACAGCCGCAAAGCAATGTCGGATCGGCAGTCAGATCGGCCGGCAGCGGCGTGATGTTGACGACATCCGAGATCGCGATGCGGCCGCCCGGCTTGAGCACCCGGAACGCCTCGCGGAACACCTGCGCCTTGTCGGGAACCAGATTGATCACGCAGTTCGAGATGACGACGTCGGCGATGTTGTCGCCGACCGGCAGGTGCTCGATCTCGCCGAGCCGGAATTCGACATTGTTTGCTTCGATTTTGGCAGCGTTCCCGCGCGCCTTGTTCAACATCTCGTGCGTCATGTCGACGCCGATCACGCGGCCGGCTGGACCGACCTGCCGGGCGGCCAGGAAGCAATCGAAACCCGCCCCGCTCCCCAGATCGATCACCACCTCGCCGGGCTGCATGCCGGCGATCGCCTGCGGATTGCCGCAGCCCAGCCCGAGATTGGCGCCCTCGGGCGCCGCGGCAAGCTCTGCCTCGGAGTATCCCATCCGCAGCGCCTTGTCCTGCGCTGGAGCGGCCGGTTCGCAGCACGACGCGGCTGCCGGCGCGCAGCAGCCGGGGCTGTCCGCCGCCGCCGCGATACCGCCATAGCGGGCGCGCACCATTTCCTTGATGTCAGCTTCATCCATTGCGTTCCTCCTCGGCAAGAGCATCGGCGGGATTGCAAAACGGCGCGCAGACCTGTCCGCGGCCGCAGCAATTTTCGGTCAGATAGGCGACGAGCTCGTTCATCGCCCCGTATTCGGCGGAATAGATCAGGTTTCGGCTGAGCCGGCGCTGGGTAATCAGGCCGGCATGGACGAGCTCTTGCAGATGAAATGACAGAGAGGAGGGCGGCACGCCGATCCGCTCGCCAATCGCGCCGGCGGCCAGCCCTTCGGGCCCGCTGGTGACGAGCAGGCGGAACAGCGCCAATCGCGTCTCATGGGCGAGGGCGCCAAGCGCGGCAATCGCACCGGGCTGATCCATTCGCGGCATTTCCATCCTTCGACGATCATCGAAATATCATCTGCGCAAATGAGCCGTCAAGCGATATTTCGTGAAATATCGAAATTTCCTCGATCGCCGGCGACGGACCGCCGCGTCGTTTCCGCCAAAGCAATTTCCGGTCACGTCGGCCTGCGCTGTGCCGGCCCCTCACCCTCCCACGCTTCGCGCGGGTCCCTCCCTCCCCAATAGCATCAAGACTGGGGCCGCGGGGAGAGGGTTGGGGTGAGGGGCCGGCACCGGCGGATGAATCCCATCGAAATCCGCTCTAAACTCCTATTGCGCAAGCCGCTAATCGATTACTCTCGCGACACGCGAAAGGGGCGGCGATGGCGGATCTGGCGGCCGCGCGCGAGAACCTTGGCGCAGCACCGCGCCGCAGCCTGCGGCCGTTCGCGGCCGTCGCCGAGGCGTTCGCGGCCGAAGGCGACCGCCGAATCCTATGGCTCCCGGTGTTTTTCGGCACCGGCATCGCGCTCTATTTTGCCCTGACCGTCGAGCCGCCGCGGTGGCTCGGCATCCCCACCGCGCTCGGCGCCGCCGCGCTCGCGGTGGCGCTGCGCCGCCGGCCGGCGTGGCGCGGCATCGGGATCGCCATCGCCTTCGTCGCTGCCGGCTTCGCGGTGATGCAGCAGTCGCGCTGGGAGCACGGCGCCCCGATGCTGGAACGCCGCCTCGGCTCGATCGCGCTCACCGGCCGGGTGATCGATATCGATCAGCTTGAGCGCGGCTGGCGCGTCGTCATCGCGCCCGACCCGCTGCCCGGCATCGCGGCGGAGGCCCAGCCGCGCAAGCTGCGCATCCGCATCCCCGCGACCAGCGATGCATTGCGGCCGGGCGACCGCGTCACCATGAGGGCCAGGCTGTACCCGGCGCCGGCCCAGGTGTTGCCGGGCGGCTGGGACCTGCAGCGTGCGCTCTATTTCGCTGAGATCGGCGGAGTCGGCTACAGCTTTGACGCGGCGCGCCGCATCGCCGAGCCCGCCGAAGGCCAATCAGGATTGTCCCGCGACGGCGGCTGGCGCGAATGGTTGCTGCGATTGCGCAACGAGATGACGCGGCGCATCAACGCGGCGTTGCCCGGCTCGACCGGCGGCGTGGCCTCGGCGTTGATCACCGGCAAGCGCGGCACGATCGGCGAAGAGGTGACGCAGGCTTTCCGCGATTCCGGCCTGGCGCATCTGCTGGCGATCTCCGGAATGAACCTCGCGCTGGTCGGCGGCTTTGTGTTCCTGGCGTTGCGCGGCGGACTCGCGCTGATTCCCTGGATGGCGTTGCGCTACCCGATCAAGAAGATCGCGGCGGTTTTCGCGATAATCGTGATGTTCTTTTATCTGATGATCTCGGGCGCCTCGACCCCGACCGAGCGCTCGTTCATCATGAACGGCATCGTGTTCGCGGCGATCCTCATTGACCGGCTGCGGCTGTCGATGCGGCTGTGCGCGCTGGCTGCTCTGGTCCTACTGCTGATCGAGCCGGAGGGCCTCGTCGGGGTCAGCTTCCAGATGTCGTTCGGTGCGGTCATCGCGCTGATCGCGGCATACGAGAAATGGGGCGCGCGGTTCGGGCGGCTGTTCCACAGCGGCGCGCTCGCGCGCCGGGCGCTCGGCTATTGCGGCGCGGTCCTGGTGACGACCGTGATCGCGACCGTCGGCACCGAGCCGTTTGCGATCTACCATTTCCACCGCATCGTGCTGTATTCGCCGCTCGCCAATGTCATTGCCGTCCCGATCTCGGGAATTTGGATAATGCCGTGGGGATTGGCCGCCTGCCTGTTGATGCCGTTCGGCCTCGAGCACCTCGGATTGACGCCGATGGGCTGGGGTATCGACGCGACGATCTGGGTCGCGCAATGGGTCGCCGCGATGCCGGGCAATGTCTGGTCGACGCCGCGCCTGCCGCTGTTCGGGATGGTGCTGATCGTGCTCGGCGGCTGTTGGCTGTGCCTGTGGCAGGGCAGATGGCGGCTGTGGGGAACGCCGGTAATCGTCGCCGGACTGGCAACGATGCTGTTCACCCGCCCGCCCGACGTGATCCTTGGCGATTTCGGGCGGCTTCTCGCGGCGCGCGGGCCGGATGGCAATTACTTCGTCGCCGACACTGGCGAAAAGCTCAGCCGCTCCTTCCTGGCTCAGGAGACCGGCGCAACCATCTTGCCCTGGCCCGCCGCCGGCGCCGCTCCAGCCGAGGGCGCACCGCCCAACGGCGAACTGGCCACCGCGCTCGAATGCGCCGCCGCGGGACGCTGCCTCTATACCGCGCACGGCAGGCGCGTGGCGCTGGTGACCAGCGGGGCCGGGCTCCCGGTGCGCTGCGACAGCGTCGACGCGATCGTTGCGCAGGTGCCGGCGGGGTTCGCCTGCCGTTCGCAAATCCCGGTGGTGGACCGGATCGACAGCTGGCGCCAGGGCGCGATCGCGCTGTGGCTCGATCCCGACGGCATCACAATCGAGAGCGCCAATGCCAGCCGCGGCAACCGGCCGTGGGTGCCGCATCCGGTGTCGGCGCGCGAGCGCGCCAGGGCGGCCGAAACCCGTTGAGGCGGGGAGAAAAAGAAAACGCTTCACCGCAGAGGACGCGGAGGATACGCGGAGGTCGCAGAGGTTGATTCTTCGGGCGCGAAGCGCTCAAGAAATTTCGGTGAGGGGCCAATTCGCGCTTCCCGCGGTACCTCGCCTTCGCGTCCTCGGCGTATCCTCCGCGTCCTCTGCGTTAAAGCGTTTTCTTTCTTATCGCTCGATCGGGAAGCCGGGCGCCACCAGGCAATGTTCGAGGATGAAGCGGCCGCGGTCGGGCAGGCGCCGCTCCAGCGCAAAGCGTTCGAGCGCGCCGGTGATCGCCTCCGGCTGGCGCTCGCTGCCGGTCGGCAGATACTGGATGAGGTTGTCGCGAAAGCCTCGGCGGGTCACGAAATAGCTGCCCAGGCCGCGGGCGTGGGCCACCCTTTCCTGCGCGTCGGCCATCGGCCGCACCGCCTTGTTGCTGGCGAAATCGGCCCAGTTGGTGGCAAGACAGCCGCCGGGCGCCAGCGCATCGATGCAGCGCGTCCAAAAGCTCTCGTCGGCCGGCACGGGTCCTCGCGAATCGTAGAGATCGACGAGGATCGCATCGAAGCGCTGCGTATTGCCGGCCAGAAAGCGCTGGGCGGTCTCGACCACAACCGGCTGGGTCAGATAAAACCAGCGCCGCGCGATCGCCATCACGCTTTCGTCGGCATCGACCAGGGTGGGGGCACATTCCGGCAGATAGGCGCGGATGAAGCGCCACATCGCGGCGCCGCCGACCCCGAGCAGGAGCGCGCTCACCGGCCGCTCGCACAGCGCAAAGGCGAGCGACATCAGCCGCTCGTAATGAAAGACCAGCTGCGCCGGGTACAAGAGATCCATGCTCGATTGCTCGGTGACCTGCAGTTCCTCCGGGTTCACGGCGCCGAAGGTCGGGCCGAACGAGCCGAGGGTGCGATACTGTCGCGCACCGCGGTCGAAATCGACGACGAACACCGGAGCGCCGAAGGCCGCCGTCGCGCGCAGCTGCCGCAGGCGCGAGGTGGCGCCGAAATAATCGGCGATCAGCTGGCGCAGGCGCTCGTCTCCGATGCGGGCTGTCGTCACGCGACGGCCTGTTCGGCGGCCCGAGGCGCGGCCCGATCGGCGCTCATATCGGCGAGCGCCGCCACCGCTTCGGCGAATTGCCCGAGCGCCGCGCGCCCGCGATCCGACAGCACATAGGTGCCGCGGCCGAGCCGGGCAAACCAGCCATAGACATCGCGCTGCAGAATGTGCGCGGCGTCGGCCACTCCGGTCGCTTCGCGCAAATCGGCCAGTCGCATCGGACCGCGCGCGGCAAGCGCGCCGGCGACGCGCAGCGCATCCTGGCGATAGGCGGTGACGATTGGGGTGCGCCTGCGGCCGCCGACATTCATGTCGCCCTCGCGCCGCTCGAACTCGGCGATCAGCCGCGCCGCGCGCCCGTGCGCCGGACGCGGGCGATAAGGCACCGGCTCCTCGACGACCACGACCGTGTCGCGGCTGACCAGGATGAGCCCGAGCCCGAGCCGCCGGCACAACCGGCGGACCGGCGGCGCATCGGGCACCAGGCCGCGTGCGCCGCGCGATGCGCGCGATGGGCGCGGCACGGCGAGATAAACCCGCTCGCTCAGCGCCAGCCGGTCGATCCCTTGCAGCACCAGCGCCAGGCTGAAGCGCAGCTTTAATTCGACGATGACCGCCGGCTCGTCGCCGCGCCGGGCGACGAGGTCGCAACCGCGGACCTCGCCCTTGACCTGGTAGCCGAGGCGTTCGAGGAAGCGCTTGACCGGCCCATAGAGCGTCGCCTCGCTGATCGCCTCCGCCCTGACCCTCCCCCGCGAGCGGGGGAGGGAAGGGTGGGGGCTGGTCGGAGATGTCGGGCTTCCGTTCATCACGGACCGATCAGGAAGCCGAATTTGCCGCCCCTGCCAAGCCCCTTCTGTGATGCAGCGCCTGAGCGGTGGTATGTTCCGGCCCGCAGCGCAGCGAACCTCGGCTCGCCGCCTCAATTCGTCATCCCCGGGCTTGTCCCGGGGATCCACGTGGATGGCCGGGGCAAGCCCGGCCGTGACGGGTGAGACTAAGCACGCGATGCAAACGATTGTAGATTGATTCGCCTGAGGAACCCTTCCGATGCGCGCACAACTCCTGACCGCAGTCGGACAGCCGCTTGCCGTCGCCGATGTGCCGGCGCCGCGTCCCGGACCCGGCCAGCTGTTGATCGCGGTGCGCGCCTGCGCGGTCTGTCGAACCGATTTGCATGTCATTGACGGCGAATTGCCCAATCCGAAGCTGCCGCTGATCCCCGGCCACGAAATCGTCGGCACCGTCGTCGAAACGGGCGCCGATGTCGATCGTTTCGGGGTCGGCGACCGGGTCGGCGTGCCGTGGCTCGGCTGGACCTGCGGGGTGTGCGACTACTGCCGCGGCGTGCGCGAGAACCTGTGCGATCGCGCCCGCTTCACCGGCTACCAGATCGATGGCGGCTATGCCGAGCTGACCGTCGCCGATCAGCGCTATTGCTTTGCGATCGATCCCGCCTTCGGCGATGTCGAGGCGGCGCCGCTGCTGTGCGCCGGCCTGATCGGCTACCGCACATTGCGGCTGGCCGGAGACGGCGAGCGGATCGGCATCTATGGCTTCGGCGCGGCCGCGCACATCGTGGCGCAGCTCGCGCGCCACCAGGGCCGCCAGGTCTTTGCCTTCACCCGCCCGGGCGACGCGGCGGCACAGGATTTCGCGCGCGGCCTCGGCGCGGTCTGGGCCGGCGGCTCCGACGAGATGCCGCCCGAGCCGCTCGACGCGGCGCTGATCTTCGCCCCGGTCGGGGCCTTGGTGCCGGCGGCATTGGCGGCGACCAGGAAGGGCGGCGCCGTGGTGTGCGGCGGCATCCACATGAGCGACATCCCGGCCTTCCCCTATCGCCTCCTCTGGGAGGAACGGGTCATCCGCTCAGTCGCCAACCTGACCCGCCGCGACGCCGAGGAGTTTCTCGCGCTGGCGCCCGCCGCCGGCATCCGCACGACGACCCGGACCTATCCGCTCGCCGAGGCGAACCGGGCGCTATCCGATCTGCGCAGCGGCGCGCTCGAGGGCGCCGCCGTGCTGGTGCCGTGAGCCCCTCTCCCGCAATGCGGGAGAGGGTGCCGAGCGAAGCGAGGCGGGTGAGGGCACCAGCGTCGCACCACCCTCACCCTCCCACGCCTCCGGCGTGGGTCCCTCCCTCTCCCGCGGTGCGGGAGAGGGGCTTTCGTGCCGGCACCGCTACCCCCGCAGCTTCACGTATTCGAAATCGCCGGGCTTGTTGTCGATGCCGGCGCGGGGTGGGGCGATCCATGAGGCGAAGGCGCCGGGTGTGGTGACCGGATGCATCAGGCTGGCGACAAAGGTGTCGTCGTCCGCTGACGGCAGAAACTCGCCGCGCCGGCGCTGCCATCCCTCGGCGCCGAGAATGGTACCGTCGGAATCGGCGTGGATCGCGGCGAACTCGCCGATCCGGCGGTTGAACGCGACATGCGGCAGGTGCAGGCGATAGTCGAACCCGGCCCGCGCGATGGCCCGGTTCCACCAGCGCTCGACCGCCGAGGCGGCGTCGGCGACGTAATCGTCGCACAGCCGCATGTTGAGCGCCGACAGCGCCGGCACCTCCTCCTTGACGATATGCCCGTCCTTGAGCCGCAACACCGGATAGGTGGCGCCGACCAGAAGGTGGTCGTCGTCGATCTGGTCTTCGAGATAGCGGCCCTTGATGCCGGCGTTGAAGGCATTCGCGGCATTCGTGCTGATCTCGCTGCCGAACAGATCGAGGGTCAGCGAGAAATGCAGGTTGGCCCGCTTCTGGATCGTCGGCAGGTCGATGACGCCGAGCGCCCGCACCCGCTCGCTGTCGAGGGGGTCGTCGATGCCGGCTTCGCGCATCGCCGCGCAGGTCCGCTCGATGATCCGGCCGACCCCGGACTGGCCGACGAACATGTGGTGGGCCTCTTCGGTCAGCATGAAGCGGCAGGTGCGCGACAAGGGATCAAAGCCCGATTGCGCCAGCGCATGCAGCTGCATCTTGCCGTCGCGGTCGGTGAAGAAGGTGAACATGAAAAACGCCAGCCAGTCGGGCGTCGCCTCGTTGAAGGCGCTGAGGAGACGCGGGCTGTCGCGGTCGCCCGAGCGGCGGCGCAGCAAATCCTCCGCCTCCTCGCGCCCGTCGCGGCCGAAATATTTCTGCAACAGGTAGACCATCGCCCACAAATGCCGGGCTTCCTCGACATTGACCTGGAACAGGTTGCGCAGATCGTAGAGCGAGGGGGCGGTGGCGCCGAGACGGCGCTGCTGCTCGACCGAGGCCGGCTCGGTATCGCCCTGCACGACGATGAGGCGGCGCAGCATCGCGCGGTGTTCGCCGGGCACCTCCTGCCAGGCCGGCTCGCCCTTATAGGCCCCGAACGGGATCGCCCGCCCTGCGACCGCCGGCGCGAGCAGAATGCCCCAGCGGTAGTCGGGCATCTTCACGTAGGCGAATTTGGCCCAGCCTTCGGGCTCGACGCTGATTGCGGTGCGCAGATAGACCAGGCTCGACTGAAACCCCTCGGGGCCGCGCTCCCGCCACCATGCGAGACAGAACGGGTGCCAGCTTTCGAGCGCCCGGCGCAAGCGCGGGTCGGCGTTGAGCCCGACATTGTTCGGGATCAGCCCGTCGTAGTCGACACTCGTGGCCTCGGGCATGCGCTTACTCCTCTATTTCCTCTACACCCGCTCCGGGTCGAAGCGCGGGCGCAGGCCGGTGCCGTAGCGTTTCAGCGCACTTTCCGCACCGGCCGCGTTCGGGCGCTGGAAGATCCAGTTCTGCCAGGCGCTGAGCCGGCCGAAGATGCGGGTCTCCATCGTCTCCGGCCCGGCGAAGCGGAGGTTGGCTTCGAGCCCGGTCAGCGCGTCGGGCGAAAAGCTCGCCCGCTCCTCGAGCACCAGGCGGATTTCGTCGTCCCAATCGACCTCGTCATGGCTCGCGGTGACCAGGCCGAGCGTTTCGGCCGCCTCGGCATCGAGCGCCGCGCCGATCCGCCCTGCGGCGCGCTCCAGGCTGGCGGGCTCGCCGAGGAAGCGGGTGGCGAGGCGCGTGAGGCCGTTGCCCATCGCATAGGCGCCAAAATTGAGCGGCGACAGGGACAGCGTTGCCGGGCCGCTATTGTCGGCCGATCGCGTTCCGGAAAACATCAGGGCACGGTCGGCGGCGAAGACCAGCTCGGCGAGGCTGCCGGCAAAGCAGCTGCCCGGCTCAACGAGCGCGAAGAGGCTGCGCGAGGTCACGTCGATCCGTTTGAAGACGCGCTTCAACAGGAGGCGGATCTCGCGCACCAGCCAATCGCCGGCATGGGTGTCGAGCAGCGCATCGGCCGCCAGCACCGCCGCCGGATCGCCTTCCGTGCGAAACACGATGATGCCGAGCTCGGGCTCGTTGAAGCGCAGATGCAGTATCGCGTCATCTAGCTCCCGCGCCATCGCCAACGGCCAGAACGCCGCGCCCTCGGCATGAATGCCGGCGAGATCGCCCGGCACCTGCGTCGGCCCGAGCACGGTGATCGCGGCACGGCGGCGTACCCGGTCGAGCGCGACCCGGACGTAGCGATAAAGGATCGCATTGTCGGTCACCCGGCGTTCGAGCGCCGGCAGAGCGATGCCCGTCGCACGCTGCGGGCGGTCGGAGGTCGCGGCCAGCGCCAGCGCGCGCTCACGCACCCTTTCTTCCCAGACCGAGGGCATCGCGATCTCGTCGACCAGGCGCCAGTCGAGCGCGCGCTGCCCGCGCAATCCCTCTTCGGTGGCGCAGAACACATCGGCGCGGTCGCGCCGCACCCGGCGCTTGTCGGTCAGGCGGGTGAGGCCGCCGGTGCCCGGCAGGACGCCGAGCAGCGGCAGCTCGGGCAACGCAACGCCCGAGCGCCGGTCGTCGATCAGCATGATCCAGTCGCAGGCCAGCGCCAGCTCATAGCCGCCGCCGGAAGCGGTGCCGCCGAGCGCGGCGAGGTAGCGCTGCCCGGAATGCGCCGAGGCATCCTCGATCGCCAGGCGCGTCTCGTTGGTGAATTTGCAGAAATTGACCTTGTGGGCGTGCGAGGCGCGGGCCAGCGCACCGATATTGGCGCCGGCGCAGAACACGCTCTGCTTGCCCGAGCGGATCACCACGGCGCGCACTTCCGGGTGCTCGAAGCGCAGCCGCGTCACCGCGTCGGCCAGCTCGATATCGACGCCCAGGTCATAGGAGTTGAGCTTCAGCTCGGTCCCGGGGAAGAGGCCGCCGGCCGGGTCGACATCGAGCGTCAGCGTCGCAACGGCGCCCACGCAAGCCAGCCGCCAGTGGCGATAGCGGCTCGGCTCGGTGGCGAAATCAATGTGCATGGCCACGGCGTCTTGCACCATGGCGGCATTATAAGCCGGATGCATTCCGATCGGCAGCGATAGCAGCGCCCCTCACCCCAACCCTCTCCCCGCCCCCTCCCTAACCCTCCCCCGCGAGCGGGGGAGGGAAGGGTGGGGGCAAAGCGGGGCGAGGGGGGTCACCGGTGCGCTGCACGGGCCGCGCCCCCAACCCTCGCCCCGCGTGCGGGGAGAGGGAGGGACCCGCGCCCCGGCGCATCAAAGATGCGCCGGCCCGACAGGCGCGAGCTTTGCTCGCGCCGAAAGGGGGCGCGGGAGGGTGAGGGCAGGCACGTAACGACGGCTGACTTGCTAAAAACTTGTCCCAAAACGCGCCGAAGTCTACGATTGCTCAACTCCGGTTAGCATCAGCTTGACGGTGCGCAGCGGACGGGAGGAAGGCATGACACGCAAATTGTTTGCGGCGGTCGTCGCCGCTATCGCGATTGTCCTCGGCGGTGCGCCGTCACCCGCCCAGAACGCCTATATTACAAACGCAGGCTCAAACGACGTTTCGGTGATCGCGACGTCGAGCGATACGGTCACAGCCACCATCCCCGTCGGTAGCTTCCCCGTTGGCGTGGCAGTGACCCCGGACAGCAGCAAGGTCTATGTCGGGAACGGGAACTCAAACAACGTCTCGGTGATCGCGACGTCGAGCAATACGGTCACAGCTACCATCCCCGTCGGTAGCGCCCCCATTGGCGCGGCGGTGACCCCGGATGGCAGCAAAGTCTACGTCACGAACTCCTCGAACAACGTCTCGGTGATCGCGACGTCGAGAAATATGGTCACCGCCACCATCCCCGTCGGTAGCGCCCCCCGGGGCGTGGCGGTGACCCCGGACGGCAGCAAAGTCTACGTCGCGAACGAGAACTCAAACACCGTCTCGGTGATCGCGACGTCGAGCGATACGGTCACAACCACCATCCCCGTCGGTAGCGCCCCCTGGGGCGTGGCGGTGACCCCGGACGGCAGCAAAGTCTACGTCGCGAACTACAACTCACGCACCGCCTCGGTGATCGCGACGTCGAGCGATACGGTCACCGCCACCATCCCCGTCGGTAGCTCCCCCGTTGGCGTGGCGGTGACCCCGGACGGCAGCACGGTCTACGTCACGATCTACTCAAACAACGTCTCGGTGATCGCGACGTCGAGCGATACGGTCACAGCCACCATCCCCGTCGGTAGCTTCCCCGTTGGCGTGGCAGTGACCCCGGACAGCAGCAAGGTCTATGTCGGGAACGGGAACTCAAACAACGTCTCGGTGATCGCGACGTCGAGCAATACGGTCACAGCTACCATCCCCGTCGGTAGCGCCCCCATTGGCGCGGCGGTGACCCCGGATGGCAGCAAAGTCTACGTCACGAACTCCTCGAACAACGTCTCGGTGATCGCGACGTCGAGAAATATGGTCACCGCCACCATCCCCGTCGGTAGCGCCCCCCGGGGCGTGGCGGTGACCCCGGACGGCAGCAAAGTCTACGTCGCGAACGAGAACTCAAACACCGTCTCGGTGATCGCGACGTCGAGCGATACGGTCACAACCACCATCCCCGTCGGTAGCGCCCCCTGGGGCGTGGCGGTGACCCCGGACGGCAGCAAAGTCTACGTCGCGAACTACAACTCACGCACCGCCTCGGTGATCGCGACGTCGAGCGATACGGTCACCGCCACCATCCCCGTCGGTAGCTCCCCCGTTGGCGTGGCGGTGACCCCGGACGGCAGCAAAGTCTACGTCGCGAACTTCGGCTCAGACAACGTCTCGGTGATCGCGACGGCGAGCAATACGGTCACAGCCACCATCCCCGTCGGTAGCAGCCCATATGCCTTCGGCGTGTTCATTCAGCCTGGTGAGCCGCCGGAACCGTTCGCTGGGGCGCCTGGGAATGCCGATTGCTACGGCCAGAGTGCCGCGGCACTGACCGCGGAATTTGGAAACCTCAATGCCGCCGCCCAAGCCCTGGGGTTCTCCAGCGTCAAGGCGATGCAGAATGCTATTTGGGCATTTTGCCGATAGCAGCTTGGGGCCAGCACACTACGTAGACGCGCCACGGCACCCTCATAACCGTCATCCCGTGGGCCTTCAGCCCACGGACTTGATCCGTGGGGAAAGCCGGGATCCACTTGTCAACCGCTCCGGAGGCGGGTCGGTGGATCCCGGCCTGCGCCGGGATGACGGTTGAGGAGGTTTGGAGCGTGTCCTAAACTCGCTTTCCCGCGTAACCACCGCACCCCTCCGCCATGCCCCAGCCCGCCATCCCGCGCATCGCAATCCTCGGCTTCTCGATCGAGTGCAACAAGTTCGCGCCGCCGGCGACGAAGGCGGATTTTCTCGCCCGCACCTATCTCGAAGGCGAGGATATCCTCGCCGAGGCGCGCGGGGCCACTCCGACGATGCTGCCGGAGACACCCGGCTTTGTCGCGGCGATGGATGCGGCCGGGCCGTGGCAGCCGATCGGCATCGCGCTGGCGATGAGCGAACCCAACGGCCCGGTCGAGCACGGATTTTTCAAGGAGCTGCTGGCGACCATCGCGCGCCGGCTCAGCGCCGCGCTGCCGCTCGACGGCGTCTATATCTGCGCGCATGGCGCGGCGCTGACGACGCAGGAGGACGACCCCGAGGGCGTCCTTTTCGAAACTGTGCGCGGCATCGTCGGCCCGAGCGTGCCGGTCGTCGCGAGTTTCGACCTGCACGCCAATGTCTCCGACCGCATGGTCGATTTGATCGACGCCTTTATCGGCTACCGCACCAACCCGCATCTCGACATGCGCGAGCGCGGCGCCGAGGCGGCCGGGGCGTTGCGCGAATTGCTCGCCGGGATGAAGACCGAGCGGGTGCGGCTGCGCCTGCCGATCGTGCCGCCGACCGTGACGATGCTGACCGCCGCCGGCCCCTATGCCGAAATGATCCAGCTCGGCCAGCGCCGCCAGGAACAGATGCACCCGGCGATCATGAACGTCTCGGTGATGGGCGGGTTTGCCTATGCCGACACCGCCAAGAACGGGCTCAGCGTCATCGTGACCTCGCGCGGCGACAGAGAAGCCGCCGAGTCGCTCGCCCGCGAGATCGCGCGATACGGCTGGGACAACCGGGCACGGTTCTATCCGACGCTGACCGCGCTCGACGAGGCGGTGGAGAAGGCGCTGGCGGCCGGGCGCGACCCGAGCCTGCCGGCGCTCGCCTTTGCCGATGTCGCCGACAACCCGGGCGGCGGCGGGCGCGGCAACACGATGTTTCTGTTGCGCGCCTTCGCCGAGGCCGGGGTCAAGGGCGCGCTGTTCGGGATCATCTACGACCCCGATCTCGCCGCCGAGGCGCACGCCCACGGGCTTCACTATAATTTCGAGGCGCGCTTCAACCGCGCCGAGACGACCAATTTTTCCGAACCGTGGACCGCGCCGGCCCGAGTCGCGGCATTGAGCGACGGCAACTGCGTCGGTCGGCGCGGCATCTATGCCGGGTTGCGCCTCGCGCTCGGCCCCTGCGCCGCGCTGGCGATCGGCGGCATCACGGTCGTCGTGGTGTCGCACCGGGTGCAATGCGCCGACCCGATCTTCTTCGAGATGATGGGCCTCGACATCGCCCGGGCGCGCAGCGTCGCGGTGAAGTCGCGCGGCCATTTCCGCGGCGGCTTCGACGAGTTCTTCGGGCCCGCGCAGATCGTCGAGGTCGATTTGCCGGGCCTGACCTCGCCGATGCTCGCCCGCTTCGCGTGGACCCGCCTGCCGCGCCCGGTCATCCCGCTCGACGACGGAGTCGAGTTCAGCCTGAGCTGAGCACGGCTAACTGGTTCCGTTGGCCTTCCGTAGGGCGGATCTTGATCCGCCGTGGCGCTATCGGCGGGTCGAGACCCGCCCTACGGGGTTCGCGCGCGCCGCCTAGCCGGCCGCCGCGCCGTTCGCGTGCAGCTTCAGCGCCGTATAGATAAAGCTGTTCGCCGGGGTCGGGGTCGCGTGGCGGCGGCCAAGCTCGACGACCTTGCCGGCGAACCACGGCAGTTCGAGGCGATTGCCGCGCAACAGATCGTTGCCCATCGAGGTCATGTGGTGGGCAGGCATCGCGCGGATCGCCGCGAGCGTCTTGTCGAAGCTGACCGGCGGGAGCCGGACGCCTTCGGCGAGCCCGACCGCGATCGTCTCGCGCAATGACGCCTCAAGGAGTGCGTACAGGTCGGGATCCTCGCGGTATTTGCCGAGCGGCAGCCGGGTCAGCGCGTTTACGCCGCTCAGCGGCACCAGCAGCAGAAATTTTTCCCAAACCGGCACCATGATGTCGGGGCTGAGAATCCCCTCGAAGCCGGCGGCGGTACACACGGCGCGCAGGCGCTCGCCGCGCGCCCGCGGGTGCCTGTCGAGCTCGCCGAAGGTCATCTGCTGATAGGTGCCGGTCTGGCGGACGACACCCGGCGCGATGATCGAGCCGGTGACGAAGGCGGTGCCGCCCATCACCGCCTGGTGCCCGAGGATCGGGATCAGCCGCTCCGCCGCATCGATGCCGTTCTGCAGCGGCACCACCGCGGTCTGCGGTCCGACGATCGGACGAATCGCTTCCCCGGCGCTCTCGACGTCCCACAGCTTGACGCAGAACAGCACGTAATCGACCGGGCCGATGCTCGCGATGTCGTCAGTGGCCTGGGCCGGCCGGACCAGCGTCTCGCCGCGGTCGCCCTCGATCCGCAGACCGTTCTGCTGCATCGCGGCGAGATGCGCGCCGCGCGCGACGAAGGTAACGTCAACTCCAGCCTTGGCGAGCGATGCGCCATAGGGCGCGCCGATCCCGCCGGCGCCGATGACCGCGATGCGCATGCAAGCCTCCCGCGAGAGCCGATTTTCGCTGAGGAAGACTTACTCTAGGCTGGCGATCCGGAACAACCCGCAGGAGCGATCATGCCCGCACAGCCAACCTCGTCCGCCCGCGAAGCGATCCGCGGCACCGTGCCAAAGCTCGCCGAGATCTCGGACAAGATCATCTATGGCGAAATCTGGGAGCGGCCGGGCCTCGCGAAACGCGATCGCAGCCTGATCGTCGTCGCCACGCTGATCGCGCTCGGCCGCGAGCGGCAGCTCGAAGGCCATCTCGCGCGCGCCCTCGCCAACGGCGTGACCAAGGCCGAGATCGGCGAGGTGATCACCCACCTCGCCTTCTATGCCGGCTGGCCGGCGGCGATGACCGCCGCGCAGATCGCCAAGGAGGTGTTTGAGAAGCGCTGAGACTGCTAGGCGGTGCCGACTCGCCGAATTTCGCCGGGCCGCGCATCCCGGATCGCTTCGAGCAAGGATGGAACGAGCGGAAGGAGGTCTTCGAGCGCATTGCTCCGGGCAACCAGAACGACCACACCCAAGGGCGATCCCGCTAGGTTCTGCTGGAATTGCAGATTTTGATCGGCGGTCGGGAAAACTTCGAACGCGTCGGCGGCCGCACGCCCCAGCAACTCGCCGTTGCCTAAGCCGGCCCACCCCCGCTGCTGCACGGTACGGACCTGATGTCCGCGGATGTGCCGAGCCAGCTGCCGCGGCAGCTGCTCATCGAGCAGGACGCGCACGAGCGGTCAATGACTCATGGGCAGCTTCCAGCGCGGAGATTGCCTGCTCGCGTGCAACAGACGGGAAGGCATCGAGGAACTCGTCGAGGTTGTACCCTCTTTCCAGATAGTCGATCAGATTTCGCAGGGGCACCCGAGTTCCGACAAACACCGGTGTCCCCCCCAGAATCTCCGGGTCGCTGTGAACAACGGAGGGGTGCTTTACCATCGCGATCATCCTGCACCAAACGGGGTCCCGACAGGAGTTGTAACGCGCGGGGGGAGATTCGGATAGAGCGGCAGCTTCACGCCGCGTCATGGAAGATGATGCCGAGCGTGAAGCGCCGGCCGGAATGCAGCCGGCTGACGCCGTGGCGCATCCTCGCCCGGTAAAACCCGTGTGCGCCGGCGACCGGGCGATGGTTGACCGCGAAGATGACCGCGTCGCCCTGGCCGAGCGGCACCACCTCGCCCTTCGACTGCATCCTCGGGCGCTGCTCGACGAGCAGGAACTCGCCGCCGGTGAAGTCGCGCCCCGGATGGCTCAGCAATATCGTCGCCTGTACCGGGAAGACGAGGTCGCCGTAAAGGTCCTGGTGCAGGCAGTTGTAGTCGCCTGCCTCGTATTTCAGGATCAGCGGGGTCGGGCGCTGTTGCCCGGCAGCATGACAGCGGGCGAGGTATTCGGGAAGCGTCGCCGGAAAGCGCGGCGCCAGGCGCAGCCGCTCGTGCCAGTGATTGGCGAGCGGGGCGAGCGGCGGATAGAGCGCCTCGCGCAGCGCGCCGACCACCGGCGGCAGCTTGTAGCGCAGGTATTTGTATTCGCCCCGCCCGAAATTGTGGCGCGCCATGACGACCCGTGAGCGGAACGCCTCATCGCTTCCGTAGAGCGCGGCCAGCTCGCGGCACTCCGCGGGATCGAGCAGGCCCGGCAACACCGCATGGCCGCGCTCGTCGAGCGCGGCGAGCCGATCGGGCCATTCAGCGTCGGTCGGCAGCTTCACTCGGCCGCCGCTTCGGCTGCCGCCGCTTCGCGCTCGCGCGCGATCAACGCGCGCTTGCGCTCGATCCCCCAGCGATAGCCGGCAAGCTCGCCGTCGCTGCGCACGACGCGGTGGCACGGCACCAGCACCGCGAGCTTGTTGCTGGCGCAGGCTTGCGCCACGGCGCGCACCGCGCTCGGCCGGCCGAGCGCGGCGGCGATCTCGCCATAGGTCGCGGTCCGCCCCGGCGGGATCTTCTGCAAGGCGCGCCAGACCTGCGCCTGGAAGGCGGTGCCGCGGATGTCGAGCGGCAGATCGGGCTGCACGCCAGGCCGGGTGATGAACTGGACGATCCGCTCGGCCCAGGCGGCCAATACGGCATCGGCCGGCCAAATCAGTGCGGCTGGGAAGCGCCGGCGCAGCTCGGCTTCAAGTGCGGCGCGTTCGTCGCCCAGCGCGGTCATGCAGATGCCACGCTCGGTCGCCGCCACCAACGCCCAGCCGAGCCCGGTCTCTACCGTGGTGAAGCGAATGGTTTCGCCGCGCCCGCCGTGCCGCCGGGCCCCCGGGGTCATGCCGAGGCCGTTCGGGGCCGCCTCGTAGGCCCGCGAGCTGGCGCCGAAGCCGGCGGCATAGACCGCATCGGCCACGCTCTCGCCGGCATCGAGCCGCGCGGCGAAGCGACCGAGCCGATGGGCCTTGCCCCATTCGCGCGGCGTCGCGCCGGTGATCTGCTTGAACACGCGGTGAAAATGAAACCGGCTGATGCCGGCGGCATCGGCCAGCTCGGTGAGGCTCGGCAGCGAATCGCGTGCCCGGATCAGCGCGCACGCCCGGCCGATCGCGGCGACGCGCCGCTCGCCGGCCGAGCCCTCGCTCGGCCGACAGCGCTTGCACGGGCGAAAGCCGGCGGCTTCGGCCGCGGCGGGAGTCGGGTAGAACGCCACATTCTCGCGCCGCGGCATCCGCGACCCGCAGCCCGGCCGGCAATAGACCCCGGTGGTGCGCACCGCGTAAACAAACGCGCCGTCGGCGCGGGTCTCACGGCTCGCCAGCGCCGCCCAGCATTCTGCTGCATTCAACATCGGCTCTCTCCGCTTCCAGACATGGTGACAATCTGGCCTCGAAGCGAGAAGCGCTCTACCCGGCGATTGCTTTTTCATTGGCCGGCGCGGGCCGGGCGGCGAAATGGCGGAAGAGAATGGCGCCGCGGTGGCGGCGACCGGGCGCTTCGGCCGTCGCTCAGCCTTTGCGCACGTACTTGTCGACGCTGCGGTCCTGGGTCAGGCCGGCGTAGATGTCGCCATGCGAGTCGACGCCGATGCCGTGGATGTGGCGGCTCGCGAAACGGGCAAGCACATTTCCTTGTCCATCGCGGACGCAGATTTGCGCCGGTTTGCCGTCGTCTTCCTGCTCGGCGATGTAGAAATTGCCGTCCTTGCCGCGGGTTATGTCGTTGGGGCCGCCCATGCCGGTCCACTGGCCGAGGAAGTCGCCCTCCGGCGAGAAGATCTGGATGCGCTTGTTCGATCGATCGGCCACGTAGAGCTTGCCGGCATCGTCGGTCGCGATGCTGTGCGGCAGGTGAAACTGGCCCGCTTCCTTGCCCGGCGCGCCCCACGACTTGACGAGCCTGCCGTCGCCGGTAAAGCGGTGCACGCGGGCGTTGCGATAGCCGTCGGTCACGTAGATGTCGCCGTTGGGATGGGGCAACATCTCGGTCGGGTGATTGAACGGCCCCGCCGCGCGCTCCGCCAGCCAGTTGGCGACATTGCCGGTGTCGGAATGGACGCCGCGCGTGCCGAGCTCCAGGAGGGGCTTGCCGTCCAGCGTGAACGATTTCGCGACCGAATCCGAGCGATCGGTGGTGTAGACGGTGTCGCCGACGATTTTCAGACCATGCGGGTCGGTGACCGCGCCGCTGCCCCAGGCGCCCAGGTACTTGCCCTCGCGGTCGAACACCACCACCGGCGGGTCCTTGCGCTGGAACACATAGATGCGGTCCTGCGCATCGGCCGCCACCCGGCTGACCAGCCCGAAGGTTTCGCCCGCGGGCAGTTTGCAGAAATCGGGTATCAGCTCATAGGTGTATTTGCCGGTGCCAATTTGTGCCATTGCCGTCTTCCTCCCGAAAAATGAATGTCGTAGGGCGGATGAGCGAAGCGTAATCCGCCGACTGGTTGATGGCGCTTTGGCGGAATGCGCTGCGCTTTTCCGCCCTACATTCTGATCGCCCCACCCTCTCCCTACCGCGGGCGAGTTAGGGTGAGCGGGCGTGCGGGAAGAATGACAGGCAGGGCGCCAAGCGGCAACCGCGCTCGCCGCCCGCGCGCGCGAGGCTCAACCCATAGATATTACTTGATTATAGTTTCAACAACAGAGGAATAACAGGGCGGATCGGCGGCGACTTCGGCGATCGGCGAGGTTCGTTCGCGGCGGCAAGCGCATCGAACGCGAGACCGACGGATGTGGGTTCTCTGTTCGTTCCCGTCAAGGCCCGGCTCTCGGGCAGCCGCGGGTAATGCCATGCCAAGCGGCGCGGTTTATTGTATGCTCCGATCTCGCCGGGGGTGGCGGTGACCTCAATGTGACTGGAAGGAGATGGAAAGTGCCCTTACCCACCGATCAACGGCCGCCGGTCGCCGTCGGCCATGTGCGCCTCAACGTCAGCAATGTCGGCGCCGCTGCGCGCTGGCTCGAAACGGTCGGCCTGCGCCCGATCGTGACGAGAGACGAGTTGGCCGTGCTTGAGCTGCGCGGCGGCACGCATGTCGTCGTCAGACAGGCCGAGCAGCCGCCCGCGCCCGGCACCGGAGCGCCCTTCGACCTGATGGTCGACGACGTCGACGCCACGCACCGCGACTACGCCGAAAAGGGGTTGTCGCCGTCGCCGATCCGCCGCGGCCGGATCCACGACTCGTTCGATCTCGCCGGACCCGACGGCTGGGCGTTCACGGTCAATTCCTCGCACGCCAGCGGCCAGCCGATCTGACAACCGGCGGTTCGCCAGGCCGATCGCGTGGCTAAACTTCGGCGCGTAATTGTCCCTTGAGGTCAATAAGGACGCAGAGTGCGTTCTTGAAGTCTCGATCCGCGGCGGTATTCGTGGCGCGCCATCCCGCTATCACCAAATGCGTGCGCTCAATCAAAAGCCGTGCATCCAATTCGCTGAGCGGTTTATTCAGATCATAATCGGCATCGTTTCTCTTTGCCTGCGCGTCGGCGAAGGCATTGGCAAGATTTTGCACGAATGGCGGTGATGCTCCGGGACCCGCCGCGACGCCGGGAGACCCGAGGAAATCCTCGACCGACGCATCAACCTGCGCGCCCCGCACCTTATCAAGCGTCGTTCTGATGCCTCTGTGGGTCAAAGTCCGGCTCAGAATGCGGCGGCGGCGCCGCAGGGCGTTGTGGGTGCCCACGATACGGGCTCCGACTTCGTCCAGCAGAAAGTGAAAGAGCGCGTAATACGACGTGGAAATGCTGCGACGAATGCGTGCGCTTGGAAGCTTTCCCCGCTGGCCGGCGCGGCGTACCAACAGGCGGCTCGCGGCCTCAAGCAGTTCAGCGTTGTAGGATGCCATCAGGCAGCGTCGGAAAACCGCACGCTGGGATACCGCTCGTCAACCGCGCCGACTGTTCTTTCGATTGCTTCCAATAGGGCTTCAAAGTCGGCATCGGCCGCGTGGTCGATGTTCTTCACCCGCACGACAACCCGGAGAAAGTCGGTCCCCCACTCGTCGCGATCCGGCTCCAAGGCAACGTCCTCGACCTGGTCGGCCACCGCGGAGTGCTTCGCCGCCTCAAGGACCCGCTGCTTCAATGTGTCGAGGTCGATCTGCATCACGTTTGCTCACGGCTATCCCACAGACTCTAACACAATTTCCGCCCTCAGCACGTCGGCCGCTTTACGGGAGAGGCTCGCGCGGTATGGCGGCGGCCTTGGCGCCCGCCACGCTCGTCAACTACCTCGCGCCGGGCCTGCTGGAGGGTACGCGAACAACCGCCGATCTCCGCGGCGAGCAGATCGAGAATTACGCGACTGCCTTGCTGCGCCAACTGCTTCCCGCCACCTCCCCTTCGCCGTCAGCGGGCGCACTGGAGCGGCATCGGTTGCTCCCCCTGCCTCAGTAAGGCTCCCCCACGAAAATAAAGGTCGTGCCGGTTACGATCGGGGCGCTGGCGCCGACGAAGGAGATGTTGGCGTCCTTGACCTGGCGCGAGCCGGCGCGGCCGGAGGCCTGGAGCGCGCCTTCGATGATGTGCCAGAGGCCGTGGATGCGGCCGGTGCCGAGGCTGCCGCCGAAGGTGTTGAGGGGAAGATCACCGTCGAGTTCGATGCGGCCGTCCTGGATGAAATCGAGTGCCTCGCCTTCCTTGCAGAAACCGTAGGATTCCAGACCGTAGATCACCGACGCGGAGAAACCGTCGTAGATCTGCGCCACGTCGACGTCCTTCGGGCCGAAGCCGGAGCGTTCCCAGGTCAGCTTCGCCGAGCTGCTGCCGCCCGCCATGTAGCTGCTGAGGCTGCCGATGCGGCCGGCCACCTCGAAATGGAGCCGCTGGCCGTAGCCGGCGAGGTAGGCCGGTTTAGGCTTCAGGTCGCGCGCCCTATCGGCTGTCGTCAGCACGATGGCGACCGCGCCCTGCACCGGGATGTCGCAATCAAAGAGGCAGAACGGGTACGCCACCATCCGCGAGGCCAGGTAGTCCTCGCGGCTGAGGGGCGTGCCGTAGAAATACGCGTGCGAATTGTGCTGCGCGTGGCGGCGCTGCGTCACGGCCAAGGTCGCCATCTTCTCGCGGTTCTGGTTGTTGCGCTCGAGCCATCGTGTATAGGCGACCGCCATGCCCTGCCCCGGGCCGCCGAAGCCGTAGGGCGCGGTGAACTGGGCGGCACCCTGCGCAGTGGCGCCGGGAAGGTTCTGGTAGGTGCCGCGCGGGTTGTGCATCGCCCGCCACACCACCGCATAGTTGCACACCCCGGCGAGCAGCGCGTTGACCGCCTGCTGCACGGCGCCGCCGATGTTGGTCGTGCCGACCTGGATGTGCCAGCTGAGATTGGGCAATTTCAGCATCGCCATCATGCAGTTGACCGACACGATCGAGATGCCGTCGACCTCGGCGTGTCCCGTGGCCGGCAGTTCCGGATAGGTCGCCAGACCGTCGATGTCGGACATAAGCAGCCCCGAATCCGCGACCGCCTCCTTGACGGCGGTCAGCGCATGGGCGGCGAGCGGAATATCGGCCGAGCGGGTGACCTCGGAAAAGCCCACGCCGCTGACCGCCACCTTGCACCGGTTCTCCCACATGGAACCTCTCCCCCTCAGAGTTCGTGAATCTTTCGGTGGGTTGCTGGGATCAGCACCGTGCGTCCTTCGAGACAGCCGCTTTGCGGCTTCCTCAGGATGAGGTTTTTCTTAATTCCATCATAGACTTATCCTCATCCTGAGGAGGCGCGCAGCGCCGTCTCGAAGGACGCGGGATGTTCGTGCAGCCCACTGTTTGCCAATTCCTTCACAGGCTTTCACTCGGCGGTCGCGGTGCGCGCGAGGCGAAACTGCGGCAGCGTGATGTCGTCGTTCAGCTTCTCGAAGATGATTTCGACGCGCCGCCCGACCTTTGCGTCGGTATAGGGCGCCTCCAGCAAATTGCCGGCGAGCAGCGCGCCGGGCGCGTCGTCGAGCTCGACGATGATGCTGGCATAGGGCACCGCGGCGGCGAAGCGTTTGTCGCCGGTGTGATACATGATCGTGTAGGCGTAAATCGTTCCGGCCCCCCCTGCACCATCATGGCGCACGGCTTCGAAGCGAAGGTCGGTCGCGACGCATTGGGTACAGGTCGCATAGGGCGGGTGCTGGAAATGCCCGCAACTCTGGCAGCGTTGCAGCTCCAGAACGCCGCGCTTCGCCGCGTCCCAGAATGGTTTCGTCCACTCGTTCGGAACCGGGATCGGCCGGGTCACCTTGCTCCAGTCGCTCATTTGCTTCCTCTGTTGGCCCGCAAATGCGCCGGCAACGGCAATCGCGGCAGCAGCGTTTCGACGGCCGGCCTGATCGGGCCCGCCGCCGGGGAGCAGGCGGGCGCCGCACACGCGGCAAGTTCCGCCGCCACGATATTGCGGATTTCGGAAAATGCCAGCGGTGCATCGAGGCCGAAGTGGAATATCTGTTTGAAGGAGTCCGGGTGGTTCCAAATCGCCGTCAACACGGAGTGTCGCATGTTCAAGCTCGGGTGCCGGATGGCGCATTCGACGAGCTTGGCGACGTCGTTGGCGTCGAGCACCACTTCGGTCGCCGTTTGCGGCTGGCTCGCATCGGTGGCTGAACTTGCGGTCAGGCGGATGCGCGGCGTCCGGCTGTAATAATCGTGAAATAGCAGATCGTCGATGGGTTCCACGCTTGCACCTGCATCGAGACAGACGCGGTCGCCCGTTTTCACCTGCATCGTCAATTGCCCCCGACCACGAAGCCGAACATCGGCCTGGGCCTTAAATCACACGACTTTCCGCCAGAACCGAAAGCTCGCCGCGAGACAGTCCCAATTCTTCGCAGAAGATTTCCGTGTTGTGCTCGCCGATCAGCGGTGCTCGTCGGGAGATCCGCCACGGCGAGCCGTTATAGATCGCCGCCTCGCCTGGGTAAACGAAGCTGCGGCCGAGCTCCGGGTGCTCCACCGGCTTCCAGAAACCGCGATCATGCAGGTGGGCATCCTCAAGGATCGCCTCCGGGGCACGCACCGCCCCCCAGGTGAAGCCGCGTTCCTGGGCCGCGTGGTAAACCTCCTCGGCCGGCAGGCTGGCAATGAAGCTGGCGACCAGATCATCGATGATGTGAGACGTATTCGCCGCAATGACCGCCGGGTCCTGGTACTTGGGGTCGTTAAGATCGCCGGCCATGCCGTTGGTGTCCAAGAGGTCCGCCAGCTCCCTGATGTACCTCGGATTGAGCCGGCCCGCCACCAGGGCGCAGACGTAGGTGCCGTCCTTGGCGCGGAACTGGGTGCGCGGCGTCGGACCGGCTGCATGATGGCGGCCGGTCTGGCGTCGCAGCACCTCTCCCCGGTAGATGTAGTTGGCGATCGCCGCCTCGGTCGTCAGGGCACAAGCCTCGTGGATCGACGCGTCGATATACTGCCCTTGCCCGGCCACCGTTCGGTAGACCAGAGCGGCCATGATGGCCATGTAAGCGAAATGACCGCCCATGTGCCAGGCGTTGCCGCCGCCGGGAGCGATCGGCGGCGCATTCGGCACGTCTGCCTCGTCATAGCCACTGGAAGCCATCTCGCCACCCGCCGCCATGTGGAGGAGGTCGCTGGAGAGGTAATTCCGCCAGGGGCCGGTCTGGCCGAACGGGGTCAGGGCGCACAGGATCAGCCCGGAATTTTGTGCGTGCAGAGCCTCGTAATCGAGCCCGAGGGACGCCAGGAACCCTGGCCGGAAGGTCTCCAGAATGACGTCCGATATCGCCGCCAAACGGCCGAAAAGCTGGCGGCCGTCGGCGGTTTCCAGATTGAGGGTGATGCCGCGTTTGGACGTGTTGTAGTACCAGAACGAGAGGCTGCGCTCCGGGCGGGGGATGTCGTCGAGGAATGGCCCGACGCGGCGGCAGGGCTCGCCGCCGGGGGGTTCGATCTTGACGACATCGGCCCCGAGATCGCCGAGAAGCTTGCCGCAGAACTGCCCGGTTTCATTCGCGAGCTCGAGGATTCTCAGGCCCGCCAGCGGGCCCGGCAGATTCTGGGCGCCGGTCCCTGGGGCATCGCTCACTGGAGCATCTCCTCCATGTAGGGAAAGCGTGGGCGTTTTGTCGGCCAGAACGTGCCGTCGGCAAAGCCGGCGCGGAGGTCTTCGCGGCTGTAGCCCAGCAAGCCTTCGACAATCTCGCGCGTGTGCTGGCCGATCAGCGGGCTCGGCAGATGGTTCGACGCCGGGGTTTCCGACAGCTTGAACGGGGCGTTCTGCACCTTGTGTCGCCCGAGCGCCGGATGCTCCATCGCCAGATACATCTCGCGGTGGCGCAGCTGAGGGTCATGCTCGACCCGGTCTTCGGCGCTTTGTACCGGAAGGGCACGAACCCCGGCAGCCTGGCAGCGCTCGGTCAGCTCGTACTTCCCCAGCGTCATGCTCCACGCTTCGATGTGCTCGTCCAATTCCGCCTGGTGCGCCAACCGTCCGGCGACCGTGGCAAACTTCGCCGACGTGGCCCAAGCCGGAGCGCCCATCAACGGGGCGCCCATCACCTGCACCAGTCGCTGCCATTCCTTGTCGCAGTGGCAGACAATGACGCACCAGTCGTTGTACTCGCCTGGATCAGTGCGATAGGCATTATGCGGCGCGACGGTCGGCCCGCGGTAGTTGTTGACCAGAGGCGTCCCGGGCCAATGCGCGCGGTTGCCGGGCGGATAGCCGGCCCGCCGCGACCCGCGCCCGTTCACCGTGAAGTCGAGCAGCCCTGGACCGACGAGGGGAACGCTCGACACCATCTGAGCCTGGTCGATGTGCTGGCCTTTCCCGGTCATGTTGCGATGGTAGAGGCCGGTGAGGGCACACATCGCCCCGTACATGCCGCCGGTATCATCCATATACGACCAGCCCCAGCCAGCCGGCGGTTTGTCGGGCAGGCCGGAGAGATAGGTCAGCCCCGAGACCGCCTGGGCGACCGGGCCGAACGTCGTGTAATGGTGATGCCGACCGGTATGGCCGTAGCCCGACATCGACACATAGACGATGTCCGGCTTGATTCTGCACAGCTCCGCATAGCCGAGACCCCACTTCTCTAGCACCCGGGAGCTGAAATTCTCGATCACGATGTCGGACACTGCGATCAGCCGCTTGACAATCTCCAGGCCTTTGGCGCTGCGGACGTTCAGACTGAGGCTCTTCTTGTTGACGTTCGTGTCATTGAAGTTTCCCGAGGTGTTGAGATTGACCTCGCGATTGCGGGGCGTGGTGGTGCTCGGCAGCCTGCCGCGCTCATTCTCCGGCCACTCGATCTTTATGATCTCGGCGCCAAAGGCCCCCAGCCAGCGGGTGGCCCACGGCCCGGCCCGCACCCAGCTGAAGTCCACCACGCGAATGTTTTCAAGGGCTCGCGGTCGAGACATGGCGTCGCTCTCCAGCTGGGACCGGGCCCGGGACAGGGCGGCCGTCTCCGGCTTGCTGCATCGGCGACGCTGCCGCCGATCGACAAGCGGCCGAATGTAGCCCAAGAACCGCGCACGGATGCAATGGCTCGGCTTGAGCCGCAGGGGTAGCGGGAGCGAACGCTGGAAGCGATGCCGCGGCCTTTCGTTCGGTCAGGATCTCCCGCCCGCCGGTCGCCGGTCGACTCGGACCCTGACGACGGCAGCCAAATGAATCAACCAACCTGATATCGTGGCTTTCGGAGCACAGCCGGGGACGACGATATGGCGTACGACATACCACCACCTGAAAAGCTGCCCGAGCCCGGATTTTACTACCACTTCAAACATGACCCGGATGGGAAGCTGAACAACTATGCCTATTATATTTATGGCGTCGGTCACCACACTGAAGATGATTGCCGAACCGAAGATGCGTTCATGCAAGTATACCGGCCATTATACGAAGAGGCATATGCTTACCGGAACGGCGGCCTCTTCGACCTGCGCCCGCTGCATATGTTTTTCGAACCGGCCGAGTGGAAGGGCAAAAAGGTGCCGCGATTCACCAAGATCGTCGATCCGGGGGTGATTGCCCAACTGGAGGCAATCAAGGCCCGCCTGTATCCGAACCCCTAGCCGCTTCCAGGACTTTCACCGCAGCCCGCGCGCCGGTCGCTTTCGGCCTCGGGGGACCATATGATCGCGCCAGCGGCTCGCCTTCAGGAGGAAGACACTGATGAAGCCCGAAACATTAGGCATGTCGTCGGCGCGACTGGCGCGGCTGGACGCGGTGATGAAGCGCCGTTATGTCGACGGCGGCCATCTGCCCGGCATGCTGACCTACGTCTTTCGCCAGGGTCACCTCGTCCATACCGGCATCTGCGGCCACATGGACCTCGAACGCGACAAGAAGATGCGCGAGGACGCGATCTTCCGCATCTACTCGATGAGCAAGCCCATCACATCCGTGTCGG
>CAYMRQ010000003.1:49231-56703 GCA_964392845.1 uncultured Rhizobium sp. | reverse complement strand
CGATGGCACGATTCTACACCGGCTGGCCCCGTTAAGTCCGACAGGCTGCTAGGGCGCAAGATCCAACGCCGCGGTCAGATCGCCGGTCTGCTCGCGTACGCCGGGGAGCGGCGCCAGCTCGAACCGGCGGGTGATCAATTTGAGGATCGAATTCGTGTCGTAGGCGGTCTTGTCGACAAAGCCGCGCCTTGCATGGGGCGAGACGATGATCGCCGGGACCCGCGTGCCGGGACCGAACCGGTCACCCCAGCCCGGTCCGCGCGGCGGCGGCACATGATCCCAGAAGCCGCCGTTCTCGTCATAGGTGACGATCACCACCATGTCGGCCCATTGCGGGCTGCGGCGCAGCCGGTCGAGCAGGTCGGCGATGTGCGCGTCGCCGCTCGCGAGGTCGGTGTAGGAGGGGTGCTGCGTCAGCCGCCCGACCGGCTTGTAGAAGGCGACCGCGGGCAATGTGCCCTGATCGATGTCGCGCAGAAAATCATCGCCATCTTTCAGATGGAGGGCGCGGTCGGGGGTGCCCGGCGCGAAACGCGCCTGATTATTGAACGGCTGGTGGTGCGGTACGAAGTACGGGGCATCGCCCTCTCGCGTGTAGATCACCTGGCGTTTTTGATCGGGGGGGCGGCGGCCGTCGGCGAGCGCCAGGTTCCAGCCGCCGGCATACCAGGCCCAGCTGACCCCCTTGGCCGACAAGGTATCGCCGATCGTCGTTGCCTGCTGTGGCGGCAACGGTGCATTCCAGGTCGCCGTACCCTTGGGATCGGCGAGATCGGGATTGCCGCCGGGCTCCGGCGCAACGCCGCTCGGCTGATAGGGCGGCTGGGTGGTGTTGACGGCATAGCCGTCCGGGGTCACCTGGCCGCCGATGCCGCCGCTATAGACCTCGACCGCGCCGTCCCTGGCGGAAGGCGAGCCTGGCTTGCGCGTCAGCCTGCCGTCCGGGTCGAGGCGCACATGCATCGGCTCCGGTGCCTCCGTGAAACGCGGCGCGCAGGCGCAGATCAGCCATTGATGGTTCAGAAACGAGCCGCCGAACGCGCCCATGAAGAAATTGTCGGCGAGGGTATATTCGCGGGCCCAGCGCCACAGAAACAGCTGGCTGCCGTCGAAATGGCCCATCGTCCAGCCGCCGACATTCGACATCGCGGCGAACATGTTGTTGCGCCCGCCATTGAGCTGCTCCTGGTGGTGGTAGAAGGCATGGATCGGGCTCGGCGCGAGCTGGTCGAGCCGCACATTGATCGGCGGCGCATCGATCCGGAACGGCCCGTTCGACAGGCGCGGAGGAAAGCGCGGGTCCGGCTTGCCCCCGGCGCCGAAGATCGTCAGATAGGGCAACGGCGTGCCGTCATGGTCGAGCTGGGTCTTCTGCTCGGCGGTCGCATCGGCGACCCCGCTGGCGCCGGGAAAGAAGCCGTAGAGATGGTCAAAGCTGCGGTTCTCGGCATAGATCACGACAATCGTCTTGATCCGGGCGAGCGTGTCGGCGGCATTGGCCGAGCCGGCGAGCGCGACGGCACCGCCGCAGGCGAGCAGCAGGAGAAGCGCGGCGGTGCGGAAGATGCGGGCCATGGCGGGGGCCTATCAGGGGTCGTGCTTGGCCGATCCTACCGCGTTTCGAGGATGATTTGATGACGGCGGGTGCGCCCGGCCCCACTCAATTCAGCATCGCCTTGCCGTACCGCGCTGCCGGGCGGCCGGGGTTCCTGCAGGCCCTGGCGCATGCCGCGCTGTTTTACCTGACGGTCGGGGCGACCGGTTCGCTCGTCCTGCTGGTCGCCTTGTTCAACCGGCGCAAGCGCACCCTGCACGATTTGCTCGCCGGCACACTCATGGTGCGGGCAGTTCCGATCTTCCCGGATGCGGTGCGCTGAAGGCCGCGGCTTTTCACGCCTGGTGGCAGGCCGTCGTCGAAAGGGTGATCGCGGTTTGAGGAAACAGCGCCGTGATGAAGTTGAAACTATACGTTAAGGTGACCTGGTTTCCACAAGTCGCGGGGCACACCTGGACTGGTGACAAGCTGCCGCTCGGGACGGACATTCCGAGCAGCTGACCCTGAGCGAAGTTGTGAATGCACGAGTTGTTGGCGTACCCGTTGCACGAACCCGGCGTCACGGTACAGCAGTTGACCGTTACGCAACGTGCCGTCGCTTCGGCAGCGTATTGCAGTTCGGATTGGGTCCAGTAGGCCCGGCCGAACTCGACGATCCCCAAGATAAACAGAAACAGCGCGATCGAGATCAGCGCAAACTCGATTGTCTCGACCCCGTCGGCAGCCTTGACGAGCCGGCGCAGCAAACGCGCCATCCGCGAGAGGCTGAGAGGGAAAGGCCAATAACCGAATTTCATTGCAGCCTTCAGTATAGCAGTGCAGTAGACTGTGCCGAAAGGTTGAATCCGTTGGAGGGACCGAACCCGAGATAGTTGAAGATCGGCGCGTAATTATAACTCGCGTTGACCGGGGCCAGAGTGACTGGGGTCTGGTTCGCAGGGCAGCAATTGCTCGTATAAATGGAGCCGCAGCTATTGCAGGGGGGTGGGAACGTTTGAGCATTGTAGGTGGTGCCGGTCTGGCACCCGCAATACGAGCTACCCACTGAAACAGTGACCGCGCCGCCGAGTTTGGTGGCTAACTGCGTGGCACAAGTAAAGGTGTTGGGTGCCGGAATCAAGGGGTCGAGCAGGGTCGGACACGAATTGCCGTACGTCGTATATGCCGAACTGTACCCGTTTACATTGATAAATTGCGCACCGGCACGAGCGGCGTTGCCGACCTGCATCCAGCTATGGAGGGCCGTGCCGAAATCGTAGAGGCCAAGCGTCAGAGGGACCAGAAGAAATGCCGCGACGAGGGCGAACTCGATCGCGCTCGCGCCGCCGGTGGCGGCGGCGAGGCGGGACAAGCGGGCCATCCTGATCATTGGTTTTGGAGCCTATTCGATGAGTATCGGCGCGCCGGTGTAGGTGCTCGAACCGGTCACCCCGGACGCGGTCAAGACCGGGCCTGCGACGGTTGGGCAGCCGCTATTGTCGAAAACCGCCGTCGACGTGCCGGCGAGCGAGATGCTCCCGGCTACGAGCCGCGTGCAGGTCGAGGCGCTGAGCGCGTTGCCCTCGTAGGTCACGTCCGTCTCCGGAGCGTAGAGCGCTCCCTGGAATGACGAGCCGTTGATGCCGGAGTATGTGACGGCTGACGAATCGCCGAACCACAGCGCAAGACCGGCATAGGTGCCGGTGCTGGGAGCCGAGATGTTGATCGTGGAATTCGCATTGATCGTGCCGCCGCCCTGCACATAGAGGGTAACCCCGGTACCCGATAGGGTCGAATTCCCCTGCGTGTTCAAGCCTCCGGTTATCATGATGACCGCTCCGGGCGCAAAGGTGACATTCTTGTTGACGATGTGGCCAGGGCAGTAAGTGCCCGAAGGGACAGGGTTGGCGGGGAAATTGTGGGTGCAAGAGCCGGCCGGGGTAGGTGCCGGGACATTGGCATAGGGATCGGGCGCCGGCGACGCACTGGTTACCACCGGTATTTCGATGTTGCCGGAAGGTTCGACGGGCTGCGCCAGAAACGCTTGCGACCCGCAGGCATCCAAGAGAGAGCAGCCCTCGATAATCGCTCCGCCATTCAAGATCGTCGCGGAGGTGTTGGGCGAGTTGTTGTAGAGGTTGCATCTGGAGAGGCTCAGCACCGGCGTGCCGCTGGTGGTGATGACCCCGCTGCCGGTAGCGTCGAGCGCCATGACGCACGGGTCGCCGCCGTTGCTGCCAACCGTGGGGTCGCCGTTGCCGCAGCCGACGCAAGTAGCAACCGCGCTTACGGTTGCAGTGACATCCGAGGTGAGAAAAATGCCGGTAAAGTGCCGCGGCTGCTGCTTCGTGATCGTCACCTTGAGACAGCCGTTGTTGGTACAGGTGCTTCCGTTATTGTAGGGAGCGACGATAACAGAGGAAGCGGGATAGCCCGACCTGATGGCGGTTGCATAGGCCCCATTCTGAGCGGTCGGACTGGCCCCCAGCGCGGTCGTTCCGCCGGCATTGCGATAGGCCGTCGCGCCGCCAAGGGCGGCCTGATCGGCGGCGCCCTGCATGCTGCGCCGGTCGACCTGCCACATGACGACGTCGATCGCCAGACCGCTGAATCCCATCAGCACCGTTGCTGCCAGCGCGGTGACGACAAAGGACACGCCGCGCTCGTCGGCGCGCAGGCGACGCGCCGTGGCCTCGATCCGGGCTTGGAGGGAGCGGTATTTCGCGATGGCCCAGCGCATGGTCGGAGCCTCCTCAGCCAGAAACGAAAAACAATCGGACAGAATTATTGCGCAATCCTTAAGAAACCACAAACCCGATGACGGGCGCCCCCGGGGGCGCCGCGGAGCAGGAACCGGATCGCCCCGATGCATCGATCGCGTTGCCTGCGGCCGCTCCGGCTGGCATGCTCAGCCCGGCTATAGGCGGGGGCGGGTTATGGACATCGGGCCGGACAGGCGCGGCAGGCGGAGTGGAACCGCCGATGCTATCGTCGTCCCGTTCCCGCAGTTTTTCGCGACCGCCCCCCTGCCCTGTCCCTATGTCCCGGGGCGCGCCGAGCGCAAGCTGATCGTCGAACTCACCGGCGGCGCGGCCCCGGAATTTTACGACGAGCTGTCGCGTGCCGGGTTCCGGCGCAGCCACCGTTTTTCCTACCGCCCGGCGTGCCGGTCGTGCGCCGCCTGCGTGCCGGTGCGCATCGCCGTCGATCGCTTCGCCCATACCCGCTCGACCCGGCGCGTGCGCAATATCAATGCCGGGATCAATGCCGGGATCAATGCCGGGATCAATGCCGGGGCCAATGCCGGGGCCAACGCCGCCCTCGCCGGGCGGCTG
This sequence comes from uncultured Rhizobium sp., assembly GCA_964392845.1. GTDB lineage: Bacteria > Pseudomonadota > Alphaproteobacteria > ATCC43930 > CGMCC-115725 > DATARH01. The sequence continues at coordinate 51,834 of CAYMRQ010000003.1, read as the reverse complement.
CTGGCGCCGCGCGCGACCGAGGAGCAATACCAGCTGTTTGGCGCCTATCAGCGCTCGCGGCACCGCAACGGCGACATGGCGGCGATGACCTACGCCGACTACCAAGGCATGGTCGAGGACAGCGCGGTGCGCACCGCGATCGTGGAATTCCGCGAGGAGGCGGGCGCGCTCGTCGCGGTGTCGCTGATCGATCGGCTCGATGACGGCATTTCGGCCGTCTACGGCTTTTACGATCCCGCGCACCACCGCCGCAGCCTTGGCACCTGGTGCATCCTGTGGCTGGTTGAGGAATGCCGTCGCGCGGGGCTGGCTTACGTCTATCTCGGCTATTGGATCGCCGAGAGCCCGAAGATGGCCTACAAGGCGCGCTTCCCGGCGCTCGAACGCCTGGCAGATGGCAGCTGGATCCCGTTTACGAAAAACGAAACGTAACCACGAAGGCACGAAGGACACGAAGGGAATTGGCGGAAAGCGGGCGTCCCGCCCGCCTAATGCGGCGGCAAAACGGCCGCCCTCCCGGCAATGGGGCTTGAACCGGCGTATGGCATTGCCATATCGGCATGTCTAATGTGGATTGGGCAAAGCAACTTCAGGGCGGATGGGCGATGTCGAAGAAAGCGTACTCACCTGTGAATAACCTGCAAAAAACAGGTGAAACAGGTGCTCGCGCCGGCGGTTGTGACGCGGCGGACCGTTGCGACTACGACAACCATGGCGCGAATTTTGCTGCTGATTTCCTGCAGATGCAGCGAGCACCTGTCGATTACTCTTCCTGACATTGTGGCTTGATCGATGACCATCGGCATCCTGCAATCGACCCTGTTCGGCGACATGTTCGGCACCGCCGCGATGCGCGCGGTGTTCGGCGAACTCGCCTTCATCGCCCGCTGCGCCGAGGTCGAGGCCGCGCTCGCCCGGGCCCAGGCCCGGCTCGGCATCGTGCCGGGCGAGGCCGCCGCGGCGATCTCCGCCGCCGTCGCTGCGGTGGCGGCGAACCCCGAATCGCTCGACCTGGCGCGCCTGCAGCGCGAGACCGCGACGGTCGGCTACCCGATCCTGCCCTTGGTGCGCCAGCTCGCCGAGCGCGCCGTGGGCCTTCAGCCCACGGGCTTGTCCCGTGGGGCGGCCGGGCGCTGGCTGCATTGGGGGGCGACGACCCAGGACATCATGGACACCGCGGCGGTCCTGCAGATCCGCGACGGTCTCGTCTTGATCGAGGCTGATCTCGATGCGGTGCGCGGCCATCTCGCCGGGCTCGCCCGGCGCTACCGCGACACCCCGATGGCTGGGCGCACCCATTTGCAGCACGCCTTGCCGATCACCTTCGGCTACAAGGCGGCGGTGTGGCTCGCCGCCTTCGACCGCCATGCCGCGCGGCTCGATGAACTGAAGCCGCGGGTGCTGGCGGTCCAGTTCGGCGGCGCCGCCGGAACCCTCGCCTCGCTCGGGGAGGGCGAAGCAGCCCTCGCCTCGCGCACCGAGCTGGCGCGCGAGCTTGGCCTCGCCGAGCCGGCGATCAGCTGGCACGTCGCGCGCGACGCGATCGCCGAGACCGTGCAGTTCCTCGCGCTGGTCGGCGGCAGCCTCGCAAAGATCGCCTTCGACGTGATGCTGATGTCGGCGACCGAATTCGGCGAGGCGGCCGAGCCGTTCGTCGCCGGCCGCGGCTCATCCTCGACGATGCCGCAGAAGCGCAACCCGATCTCGTGCGAGCTGATCCTCGCCGCCGCCAGGGCGCTGCGCCAGCATGCCGGCCTCATTCTTGATGCCATGGTCAGCGATTTCGAGCGCGCCACCGGGCCCTGGCATGTCGAGTGGATCGCCCTGCCGGAGAGCTTCGGCTATGCCGCCGGCGCGCTCGATCAGGCCGGCTTCATGCTCGGCGGGCTGATCGTCGATCCCGTCCGCATGGCGAAGAACCTCGGCATGACGCACGGGCTCATCGTCGCCGAGGCGGTAATGATGGGGCTGGCGCCGCATACCGGGCGCAACGAGGCGCACGACCTGGTCTACGATGCCTGCCGCCTGGCGATCGAGAGCGAACGCCCGCTCTTGGATGTGCTGCTCGAAATCCCGGCGGTCGCCGGGCCGCTCGGCGCGGAGCGGCTGCGCGCGCTGACCGATCCGGCGAACTATCTCGGCGCGGCGCAGGCGATGGTCGATCGCGTGCTCGACGGTCGTTAGCGATGGCGACGGGCGACATTGCCGTTGCACGAAGCGTCGACGCGCTCAGAGAGGCGGTCGCCGCCTGGCGCGCACGGCGGGAACGGGTCGGGCTGGTGCCGACGATGGGGGCGATCCATGCGGGGCACCTGGCGCTGGTGCATGCCGCGCGCGGCGGGTGCGACCGGGTCGTCGCCTCGCTCTTTGTCAACCCCAAGCAATTCGCGCCATCGGAGGATTTCGCCGCCTATCCGCGCAGCGAGGCGGCCGATCTCGCCGCTTTCGAGAAGGCGGGCGTCGATCTGGTTTTCATCCCGACCGTCGCGGCGATGTACCCGCCCGGCTTTGCCACCGCGGTCGAGGTCGGCGGGGTCAGCGAGGGGCTGGACGGCGCCCACCGGCCCGGCCATTTCGCCGGGGTCGCAACCGTCGTCGCCAAG
>CAYMRQ010000003.1:7494-49221 GCA_964392845.1 uncultured Rhizobium sp. | reverse complement strand
CGACCTCGACATTCCCGTGCGGATCGAGGGGGTGGCGACGGTGCGTGAAGCCGACGGGCTCGCGCTGTCGTCGCGCAACGCCTATCTCTCGCCGGCGGAACGGCAGAGCGCGCCGCTGCTTTACCGGGTGCTGCGCGACAGCGCCGCGGCGCTGTCGCAGGATCACGATGCCGTCGCCGCCATCCTGGAGCGCGGCATCGCCGCGCTGCGCGCCGGCGGGTTCGCGGTCGATTACCTCGAATTGCGGGGTGCCTGCGATCTGGCGCCGATGCCCCGGCTCGCCGGCCCCGCGCGCCTCCTTGCCGCCGTCCATCTCGGCCGCACCCGGCTGATCGACAATTTGCCGGTGGCGGCGGGGTAGCCGCTATGGGCGATGCATTGTGAGCCGGGATCTATGCCCGAGCGGCGCCGAATTCGCCGCCCGGATCCGCCAGGTCACCAGGGGCAGGCGTAGCCTTCATCATCGCCCTGATAGCGCTCGGGGCGACCCACCGGTCGGTGGATCAGCGCGGGCTGCACCTGCGCCACCGGCATGCCCATCGGGTGTCGCGCCGCGAGCCACGAGCCCAACCGAGGGAGCCACTGTGCTGTGGCATCCCCCGCTACGCTCGCCCATGGCGGCTTCGGCGCCCGCTCGAACAGCGCCATCGTGATCACCTGCCGTGCCTCCGCTTGCTCGATCCACTGCAGTGGCATTGCGTTTCGCATGACCCCAACTCCCAAGGGCGAGCTGGACAGCACCAGCGCCCGATCTGATGGGCAATATAGCGGCATGCGCGTTCGACGCGTGTGAAGCCGGTCACATTCGCGTAAAATATTTCCCGCGTTCGACTCGATTGCCGGATGCTGCAGGACGCAGCGGCTCCGTCGGGCGTCGCCGTCCCGGCGGCCCGGAAGGCGAGCGTGGGCGGGGGCGGTCAACCGCGACATAGGGGCGAGCGGCCGCGCGACCCCTAGCCAGGATCGGCCCTGCCGTATAGATTTGGCTGCCGGGTTGCGCCTGGTGAGCCTGCAGTTGCGCGCCCCCGGAGGCGAGCATGGGGCGCGCGCTCCCATAGGACACGGGTTGTCGCAGGTGCGCCTCCGGGCAGGACCCCGCGCGTGCCCGAGGCGGAGGACAGGAAGGAGCTACCAGGCCAACCGATCGGCGCGGGTGTGGCGGAATGGCAGACGCGGCAGACTCAAAATCTGCTTCTCGTAAGAGAGTGGGGGTTCAAGTCCCTTCACCCGCACCATGATTTCAAGGGGTTGCCGGCGCCCGGCGGGAGCTGGGCGCCGCGCCTCCGAGGGCGGGTAAGCGCTGGGTAAGCGGCCGGACCAATAAAACCCCCCTACTTAATTACATTTTTAGAGAAAGAGGTTATGGCACCGTCCGCAACTGTCCGAACCGTCCGAAACGCCACAACTACAACGTGTTAGGCGCTGCCGGCCAACTGTCCGCGAACTGTCCGCAACTGTCCGCGCGCGGCTGTCCCTCTGTTTGCGGAATTAAACGTGAACGGGGAGGCGGGGCGAGGCGCAGCAGGTCAGCCGGGCAGAGCATCGCCGGCGCGATCGGCGCGGCGCACCACGATCAGCCGATCGCGTTTGGCGTCATTCGAACGGAAATTTGAGCACGATGCCTTTGGTGCGCAGCGCCGGGCCAAGGCGTCGAAGCCGCCCGCGGAGCTTGATCGCGGAGGGCCATGACCGGCTCTTGCGCACGGTCTCGGGAACATGGAAGGCCAGCTCTTCGAGTAGCTTGGTCGGGGTGCCCTCCCAATCCTTCACGGCCACCAGGGCTTGCAACGCCGGGCCGATCGGGTCGGCCTCGATCGTCGTATCGACGGCGCCCTGACGATTCCGCAGATAGGCTTTGAGGAAATCGCCCCGGTCCCAACCCAGCGCTGATTCGGCGCCCGACACCCATGCCGTGAAATCCGCCATGCGGGTCAGCATCGGCGGAATCTCGCCGCGATGGTGCAGCCCCCCGGCGACGGCATCGAGCAAGGCACCGAGGATCATCGGGCGGCGGGTCTCGACATCCGCCCAGAAATCTTCCTCGGAGCGCCGCGCGTCCTCGTCGAGTGCCGGCAAGGTCAGATGGATCGCGCGGTCGGCCAGGTCGGCGCGCGAGGCGAGGTCGGGGATGCCGTTCAGGATAACCGGCCGGGTGACATGGACGACGATCTCGCCGTAATCGGTGAACAGTTCGCGGGTGCTGAACCCGCCACCGGTGGCGAGACGGCATAGCGCATCGCTGAACCAAGTCTGGATGTCGGACAAATTGTCGAACGCCGCGACCCACGAATTCTTGGCCGCGATGATCAAGGTCTGCTCGTCGCGCGGCGCGCTGCGGATCGGCGCCGTGTTGGGGTCGATCACGCATCGCAGCAGTTTGGCGAGCGTCGATTTCGATGAGCCCTGCTCGCCGTTCAAGGCCAGGATCGGATAGGGGCCGCGCGGGTGGAACGTGCCGACCAGCCAGGCGATCGCCAGCTTGAAGTCGCCCTCGTCTTGGACGTTCATCAAGTCGCGCAGCTCCTCAACCATTCCGCCGGGCTCCGGGATCGGAAGGGGCTGCATTGCATTCGATCGCAGGAACTTGACCGGGGCGCGGTCGACGACGGTCCAGCCCTGCGGTTCGCCGCGGATGCGGACGGCGCGCCATTGGTCGTCGGCCAGGTCGAGATAGACGTCGCCCTCGTGCCCGGCGATCCGCAGAAAGGGGATGTGCTCGGCGCCCTCGAAAATCGCGCGGGCCTCGATGACGCGGAGCGCATCTTCGATAGCCTGGCCGCCCGGCGCCGCGCCGGTCGCGTCATAATAGCGGCGCAACGTCCAGAGCTTGAAATTTTTCGAGCGAACCGCCGTCGCGATAGGTATCGGTGCGTGCCGGCGTGCCGTGGCGATAGTGTTTCGCCGGCGCCGGCGGCGCATCATCGGGGACAGGCGACAGCACGCGCCAGGCGTCTTGCTTGGTGGCGGCAGCCGTGCGGTGCGGGCGCCCTCGGCCGGGCATCGGTGCGAAAGGATCATTCGCCATCGGCGAGCCCCAGCATCTCGGCCAGGCGCTCCGCCGCCTCGATCTGCCGCAGCCCGAACAGGAAGGCGGCAAGGCTGATCGGATCGCCGCCGCGGTCGCCGGTCGCCCAATCGGCCCAGCGGCCGGTCGCGAGATTGATCTTGAAACTACCCCGCTTTTGGTCAGCGCGCTTCGGGTTGAGCACGACATATTCGCGGCCCTCGATCCGGCCACCCGGCAGCCACCGACGCAAGATGTCCTCGATCCGGCCGAGCGCAGCCCGGTTGATTTCGGCGAAGTCAATGTTGCGTGGCATAACTGCCGCCATCAGCGGATCGGTTTCAGCAACCGCCGCGGCAGCGCGGGATCGGCGGTAGGCTTGACGAGGTAGTTTTCGCGGAACACCGGGCAGTGCGAGAAGCGGTGAATACAGCCCCGAGCGTCGAACCACGCCACTCTGATCGGAGCTTCATCGGGTGCGAAGCGCGCCAGCATGTGGCTTAAGATCGGCCGAAACATCGCGCGCGAAAAAGGGCAGCGAAACGCGGCGATGTCCCAATGGACCAAAGCCGGGGCCGGCATGCCCGCGAAGTGCCTCTCGCCGGCAAAGGGCAGCACGACCGCGCTGATGACCGGCAACCCGTCTCGGGTGTCGATGATCTGTCCGGATCGCATTGTCAGAGCGAGCCATTCTTCCGCGGTCTGCTTGGCTCGATCGCGCTTCGCAAGCCGGCAGCGTTCGCAGTCGGCGGGCTCGATCATCGGCCGCCTCCCGCTGACACGTCGGGCCCGGGATCGCTGGTCGATCGCCGGCGCCGCGCCTCGATCCAGTCCATCAAATCGCGCCGACGATAGCGCACGGCGCGCCGTCCCAACTGGATGAAGGGGGGGCCGCCGCCGTGCAGCCGCCACGCCTCAAACGTTCGCCCCGAGCAGCCGGTCAAGTAGGCGGCCTCGGCGGCCAGACCTAGCCGCGCCAGTCCACAGCTTAGCCGATTTTGCGCCGGCGAACTATATCTTGTGGCGCCTTTCTTTCCCCAACGGAAGCTATAGCGATCTGCTGCGCCGTCTTGCCACCCAGAGCGCTCGAAATGCGATGCTCGACGCGATCCGACAGCGCCCGCAGCGGGGCGGCGTCGCGGTTCACGTAGAGACCGGTCATCGCCAGCGTCTTATGGCCGAGCTTGTCGCGCACCAAGAAGGCGTTGGCGCCGGTTTGTCCGGCGAACGTGCCGACCGTATGACGGAGATCGTGCAGGCGCGCGTCGATCAATCCGGCAGCCTCGCGGATGCGCTCGAAGCTGTGCTCGACGGTGTTCGCCGACAGCGGCTTGTCGCCCTTGGGGCTGGCGAACACCCAGCCGGCCGCCGGCTCGGGCAGTATGGCTCGCAACAGGGCTGCCGCCGTCGCGCCGATCGAGTGCGCGCGGGCGCCCGCCTTTGCGTCGGGGAGGTTCAGAGCGCCGCCGACGAGGTCAACATATTCCCAGCGCAGTGACAGCACCTCGCTCAAGCGGCAGCCGGTCAAGGCCAGCAACCGCACGGCGGCAATGACGCCGGGCAACACGGTGCGATCGTGCTCGGCCTGGTCGAGCGCGGCGCCGAGCCGGCTCAGCTCGGCGTCGCTGTAGAACCGCTCGCGCTTCCTCTCGGCGTATCGCTCGACGCCGCGGCACGGGTTGCTATGGTCCGGCCGCAAGCCCCACTTCTCGGCCAGCGAGAACATCTTCGACAGCACGGCCATTGTATGGTTTGCCTGCCGGGGCGTGGTGGCGCTCGCGTGATGGAGCCGCATCACATCGGGACGGCTGACCGCCTCGACGGCGAGCGCGCCGAGCTCGGGCACGATCTCGCGCTCGACGATGCGGCGGAACTCCTTCGCCGTGCTGGGCTTGTTTCTGACCGCGACATGCTCGGTCAGATACCGCTCGGCGAGCGCCGCGACGTTCGGGGCATGCCGGGCGCGCGCCCGCTCGCCGGCGGGGTCCGCGCCATCCGCCACGTGGGCGAGCACAGCTTTAGCCCGCCGGCGCGCTTCTTCCGGCGTCAGCACGGTAGTTTTGGCGATCGTGAGCCGCCGCGACCGTCCGTGCTTCTCGCGATATTGCACGACATAGGACTTGACGCGGCTCGGCTTCACGCGAAGGCCAAAACCGGGCAGCTCGTCATCCCAAATGATGCGATCGGCGCCGTCGCTTCGACGGCTTTGACGGTGCGCACGGTGAGCTTAGGCATAGTTTTCGTCTCCTCCGTCTTTGATCAGGGATATTCGACCAGGCCGGGGATGGCCCGGCTTGTGAGCGATGCGTTGGATGACCGAGCGCATAGGCGAAGGTCAGGCGGTCGGCCTCCCCGGGCCAACGCCGCGAGTGCGCGGCCGAGTCCCTGCCTCCACGGTTTTTACCGGAGCAGCACTTGCGGCCGGTGCAGCCCGCTTTGCCGTGACGACCTGGATCATGCTGGATACGAGCTTTCCTCGGATTAGCGCTAAGTCCTCATTCGCGTGAACATATAGCGGTTCGTCGACGGGTTCTATCGCCCCTTCACTACGCGCCAGCCGCCCTCTTGGGTATACGTTCGGCATACGCAGTCATTGAGCGGCGCCCTTGCGCTCGACAAACCGCGAAATTCCTGGGCAGATGACATCCGGGTTTGTCGCGCGCGGTCCGCCCGCCGGCCTATTGACGATCACAGCGGTTGCCGATTCGCATCGCCGCAAAGATGAAACGGGCCTTCCGGTTCACGGGTAAGAGCGAGAGGACGATGTAGCCGCGAAATTAGTCGCTGCTTGATCGCTTTCAGGATGCGGCCCTAAGCTGCCGCAAAGGGAGGCTCTGATGGTGGCCAATTCCGGTGCTTCCGTACATGCCCGCCTGCCAGTCGCACTGGCTTCAGGGCGCTCTTGATCCGGCCGCCCGTGGTGTCGATCCCGATCAGGCTGCCGCGCAGGAAGCCTGGCGCGTCCCAACTACGTTCAGGAACAACTTGATTCCAGTGGCGGCGGAACTTGTGGGCCCTCAACCGGGCCGGTTGGCGCGAGTCCTTGTCGCTCGATATGGCGGACGAGGATGCACGCGCTCTGATCGAACACGTCGTCCGGCGCGCCGAGCGCGGAGCCCTCGGCGATGTCGGCCTGCAACGCGGGCTTGTGCAGGCGGCCGACGGCGCCTGGGATTTCACGGTCGCGCTCTCGCTTGATGGCCACATCGAGCACACGCGGCTTCCGCACGACCTTCGCGCGAAGTTGGCGGGAAAGCTCCGCGCTCGGGTCCGGCCTGCCGGGGATCTTCTCGCGTTTGTCTCCAGCGACCCTGCAATTATGGAGGCCTATGACATGATCAGATCGACATACGGCGGACGGGGGGCGGAAAATAAAGGCTCGACATCGAAGCTCGACGCGCTCGCCCACACGCTGGGGCAGCGTCCGATGGACGCTGCTGTGGTTTCCATAGGAGATCCTTGTCATGCGTTCATCAAAATATGTCCTCCTTTCCGCCGTTTTACTGCTTGCTGTTGCCTCGGGAAGTCCGGCGGTCGCTCAAACGCCCAACTTCCCGTGGGTGCAGATCGAGTCGACCTCGGTCAATCTCGGTATCGGCGGGCAGTCCGGCGACGGCATCCGTTATTCCTGCACCACCACGACTACGGCGCGGTTCGACCGAAGCCGCACGTTGTTGGCGGTCGCCACCAGCGGCGAGTTCTCGCCCTTCGCCACGATCCCTACCCGCGTCGGGACGATGCCCGCGCCGATCAGATAATCGCGTGCGGCCGCTGCCCGCTTCCCAGACAGATCGAGATTGCTGTCTTCCTTGCCGGTCGTATCGGTGTGGCCGAACAGCCAGATGTTGGCGTAGCGGCACTTCCACGCCGACCCAATCCTTGTTGTTGCGGTTCCTCATCGAGGTTGCGCCGCCACCCGCGAGGATCGTGGCCTCGCCCTGCGCCGCGCCATAGTCGCCGGACAGGTCGGTAACCCTCCTCGTCATGTTCGCGACCCCGCCGGAGGCGCTGACCTTGGAGATACCGACCTGGATGCCGGCGCCGAAGCCCGAGACCTTGAACGGATAGGGGCAGTTCGTTCCCAGATTCGGAAGGTTGAGGTTCTTTCGGAACTTCACAAATGACCTTGCGTGGTTTCGGCGGCGAGCGGACCCTCTCGGTGGATCGGGCGATAATTGAAAGACCAGACGATGACGGAGCTTGACGCTGTTACGTTGACGCGGCCGCAAAGTTCAGCCGCAGAGATCTCCCGCCACGGCGATATGGTCTGGATTCCCGGCGGCACCTTCCGCATGGGATCGGACAAGCATTATGCGGAGGAGGCGCCGGTCCATAGCGTGTCGGTCGACGCCTTCTGGATCGATCGCGCTCCGGTTACGAACCGCGAGTTCCGCAAATTCGTCAATGCGACCGGCCACGTCACCTTCGCCGAGATCGCGCCGGATCCGAAGGACTATCCGGGCGCCCTGCCGCACATGCTCAGGGCCGGCTCGCTGGTCTTCAGCCCGCCCAAGCATCCGGTCGACATGAACAACTGGAGTCAATGGTGGAATTTCAAGTTCGGCGCCAACTGGAGGCGGCCCTATGGACCGCGCAGTTCGATCGCCGGGCTCAACGATCATCCGGTGGTTCACGTCGCCTACCGGGACGCCTTGGCCTACGCGCAATGGGCCGGCAAGGACCTGCCGACCGAAGCGGAGTGGGAGTTTGCGGCTCGCGGCGGGCTCAACGGCACCGAGTTCGCCTGGGGCGATGAACTCACGCCCGGCGGCAAGCAGATGGCAAACACCTGGCAGGGCGCGTTCCCGCACGAGAATCTCAAGCTCGATGGGTACGAGCGCACCTCGCCGGTGACCGCATTCCCGCCGAACGGCTACGGCCTCCACGACATGATCGGCAACGTATGGGAGTGGACCAGCGATTGGTATTCGGCCAAACACGAGGCCGATGCCGCCAAGGCCTGCTGCATCCCGGAGAACCCGCGCGGCGGTCGCGAGGATTCGAGCTACGACCCCTGCCTGCCCAACGTCATGATTCCCCGCAAGGTGCTCAAGGGCGGTTCGCATTTGTGTGCGCCGAATTACTGCCGCCGCTACCGCCCGGCGGCGCGCCATCCGGAGCCGGTGGACACCTCGACGAGCCATGTCGGTTTCCGCTGCGTCGTTCGCTCGACGGGAGTATCGCGATGACCGACGCCAATTCGCAGGCACTGGGCCTCTTGCCCAAACTGGTGATCGCGATCGCCGTGGTTCTGATCGCCGCCGGGGCGGTCTGGCATGGCGTCACCCTGGAGGCCGTATACCGCGCCTGGTCCGACCTGGTCGACCGGCCGGGCGGACCGATGACGTTCCGGTTTATTTTGCAGCCGGCGATGGCCGCCATCGCCGGGATTCGCGAAGGCGTCAAGGACGCGCGGACCGGCCGCTCCCCGTACTTCTGGACAGTCCTGACCAACAAGGAAGAGCGCGTCGCGCGGTTGCGCGAAGGGTTGAACGCGACCGCCAGGATCATCCTGCTCGGCCTCGCGATGGACGTGATTTACCAGATCATCGTGCTCAAGACGTTCTATCCGGTCGAGGCGCTGATCATCGCCTTGGTGCTTGCTTTTGTTCCGTACTTGCTGATCCGCGGGCCAGCCGCGCGTGTCGCGCGCCGGTGGCGCGGTAGTGCATCTGCGGGCTAGATCCGGTGAGCGCCCCTGGTGAGATGGAAAAGGTGAAGTGACCCACCCGATCAACCTAAAGATCAGGACGGAACAATGAAAATCACACGCCTACAAAACCTCATCGCCGCCGCGCTCGTTTGCGCGCTGGCATTCACAACCGCACAGGCGCAGATTCCCGGTCAGGCCGGACAAAGCGCCATTACCGCGAACAACGAGCAAGATGCACTCGAGCTGGCCCAGTGGGGCATGCCGGTGGTCAGCTTCTTCGCGCAGAAGGAAGCCAATGTGCGTGACATGGGCGCCCAACCCAACCAGATCCTATTCTGGTCGCGGCCGCTGGATCATCACAACAAGATCCTGACGCCCAACAACGTGGTCCTCTACATCTCGTCGCAGATCGAGACCTTCAAGGGCCCCATGGTGCTGGAGGTGCCGGCCACCGAGGGTCCGCTGGGCATCTTCGGCTCGCTGGTGGACCCCTTCATGGTGCCGCTGGAAGACGTGGGCGGCTCTCGCGGCGTGGACAAGGGCCAGGGCGGTAAGATACTCATCACGCCGCCCGGGTATGCCGACAAGGTCCCCGCTGGCTATCTGCACGTGCCCAGCGCGCACTTCAACACCGTGGCGGGCCTGCGCATCACGCCGGTGTCCTTCGACGCGGCGGATACCGCCGCGGCGATCCGGTATTTGAAGAAGATGAAGCTCTACCCGCTGGGGAAGGCGGACCAGGCGACGGTGTTTGTGGACGGCGGCAACAAGCCCTATGACCCCCGTCCGCCCTACGACCGCAACTTCTTCCGCCTGCTGAACGAGTACGTCCAGACCGAGGCACACAAGCCCATCGACGCACCGTTCCTTGCGAAGATGGCGCAGGTGGGCATCGTGAAGGGCCGGCCCTTTGTGGCGGACGACTCCAATGCCCGCATTGCCACCCGGCTGTATGCGATGCTGCAGGCGGGTTTCCTCAACGTGGGTGACCGCTTCTTCCCCGGCGCCAACTGGACTACGCCCGCCAGCCCCAGCGAGGTCGCCACCCAGTTCACCTATGTGGACAAGGACGGCAACTATGACTGGAAAAGCAGGGCGCAGACCTTCCACTGGGCCATCTGGGCACCCAAGCACCTGGGCGGCGACACCTTCTACCTCCTCGGCCAAAAGGACGCGGACGGTAATGTGCTCAAGAGCACGGGCACTTACGAGTTGGTGGTGCCGGCCAATGTGCCGGCCGCGAAATTCTGGTCCGTCACGGTCTACGAGTTCGAGACCGGTGGCACCTTCTTCGACGATGTGCCGAACGTGGCCGTTTCCTCCAGGAACAAGGACCTGGTCTACAACAAGGACGGTTCAGCGACCTTTACCTTCGGCCCGCGCGTGCCGTCTGGCCACCCCGCAGCGAACTACGTGCCCACCAAAGGCGAAGGCCACTGGTTCGCCCTGTTTCGCTGGTATGGGCCGCAACCGGCGCTGATGCCGCAGGCCGGCGACAAGCGCTGGACCATGGGTGACATCCGCAAGCTGCTGGCGAAGTGATCAAACCATAACCAAAGAACAATGAAAACCAAACGCAGGCAATACGTCATCGCCGCCGCAGGTTGTGAAGGTGATGTGACCCAAAAGCCAATGGAGCGCAGAAAGGGACCTGGCCATGAGGACGACGCACAACGCGGAATCGACATACAAATTCGAGCGCGGATACCCCACCGCCGAAACCGTCAGGCAAGCCTACGACGACGCGGATGTCAACCGCGCCATCCAGGCGTATCGGTTCTTCTATCCGCCGGTCTCAATGGCCGGACTCTTCCGGGGTTTCGAGAGGCTAGGCCCCATAGACAATAAGACGTTCTTCGTTCTCGAAGGACAGCCCAACCAGGTGTTGTTCACGCCGAACTCGGACACGCCTTACGCGGCACTCCCGCTCGACCTCCACGGCGGACCGATCACGGTGGAATTGCCGCCCGGCCCGTTGCTCGGCGTCGCCAACGATCTGAACATGCGCTGGGTCATTGACATGGGTCTGCCCGGGCCTGACGCGGGCAACGGCGGCAAACACATCATTCTGCCGCCCGACTACAAGGGCGAAGTCCCGGCCGGTTATTACACCGGCACGTCCACGACCTACAAAGTGTTTCTCATCATTCGCTCGCTGCCGGTTGGCGGCGATATGAAGGGAGCGCTCGACCGCATATCGACCGTCAAAATCCAGCCGTTGAATCCGCCTGCCGACTGGACGCCGCCTAAGTGGATCAACGTGACGGATCGGAGCTACGATGCCACGCCGCTCGCGTGGGAGACCAACCTCAAGTTCTGGGAAGAACTCCACCGGATCATTGATACCGAGCCGGCCGATCCGCAGTTCCGCAACAACTACGGCGAACTCGCCGTGCTCGGTATCGTCAAGGGCAAGCCCTTCGTGCCCGACGCGCGCATGAAGGGCATTCTGGAACAAGCCGCGAAACTCGCGAACGCCCAGATGCGTGTGCAGTCCTTCGCCGACCGCCGGCCTGATCGCGTCGTCTGGGACGACCGCCAGAGTTGGGAATGGGTCGCCCTGCGTCCAGAGAACGGGACGTTCGACGCGGCGACGTATGTCGACCTCGACGCGCGCGAAACGTGGTTCTACCAGGCGACCTTCGAGTCGCCCGCCATGTTCCGGCGCAAAGCGGGAGGCGGATCGCTCTATTGGTTTGGCGGGCGCGACAAGACCGGCGCTTACCTCGATGGTGGCCAGTCCTACAAGCTCACCGTGCCGCAGCCCGTGCCAGCGAAGCTCTTTTGGTCGGTCACGGTTTATGACAGCGAGACCCGTTCCGAGATTGTGACCGATCAAGGCAAGGCGGCGTTGCGTTCGCTCTTCGAGGTGAAGGACAAAGCCACCGAATCGTCGGTAGATCTCTACTTCGGCCCAAAAGCGCCTGCCGGCAAGGAAGGTCAGTGGATCAAGACCGTTCCCGGCAAGGGCTGGTTTGTTTACCTGCGCCTCTACGGCCCGGAAGACCCGGCCTTCGACGAAAGCTGGAAGCCCGGCGACTTCGAGAGGGTGAACTGACCAAACCAATCAATCAAAGAATGAACATGGCTATGAAAACCACATACAAACTTAGCCTCATCGCCGCGGCGCTCACGAGCGCGCTGGCGTGGACGACCGCACAGGCTCAGCAGGTGCCGCTGCCGAAAACCGCTGCCGAGGTTCCCGGCCCCGCTGCCGGCAACACGATGACGAAGGAATATGTCCAGACGGTTGGCCGCATGGCCTACGTCTGGGGCTATGCGATGGTCAATTCGCACAACCGCCGCGCCGGAATCGCCTATGTGGTCGCCCAGCACGGCAATTTGGCTGGCCTCAATGGCGGCGTCATCCCCATGGGACCGGTGGGCCAGGCCGCGATGCTGACCGATTACGTCAAACCGGAGCAGACCTTCGTCGCCTGTCCCAACCAGGACGTGGTGTATGGCTCCGGCTTCTACGCCCTCGACAAGGAACCGGTGGTCTTTCAGGTCCCGGATTTTGGCGGCCGTTTCTGGGTCTATGCGCTCTACGATGCGCGCACGGATGAGTTCGCTGAAATTGGCAAGCCCTATGGCACCAAGCCCGGCTTCTACATGATCGTCGGGCCGAACTGGAAGGGTGAAGTTCCGGCGGGCATCAATGCCGTGGTGCGTTCATCCACGGAGCTGGCGTATTCAATTCCGCGCGTTTTCAAGAACGACAGCGCCGAGGACACCAAGGCTGTCCAGCCGTTGGTGAGTCAGGTCATGTTCTACCCCCTGAGCCAGTTTGACGGCAAGATGAAGACCACGGACTGGAGCAAACTGCCGAGCTGGCCGGTGGCGGCTGGGGCCGGGGGCGAGACCAAGTGGGTCCAGCCCGAGAAGTATTTCGATCAGCTTCCCGGCGTGATGAAGCTGGTGCCGCCGTTGCCCGGCGAGGAAGCCCTTTACGGCTGGATTGGGTCGGTGTTCGAGGCCGCTGCGAGTGACCCGGCCACCAAGCAGGCGTTGATCGAGTCCTTCGTCGCCGCCGACAAGGCAATCATCTCCCCGTTCACCCAGTGGAAATATAACGGGCGCCCAGCCGGCAACGGCTGGAATTCGCCGGTGAACAACGCCCAGTGGGGCACGGACTACCTCAACCGCACGGCCACCGCCAAGTCGAACATGTATGACAACAGGCCCAACGAGACGAAATACATCTATCGAGATTTCGACGGCCAGGGCCAGCAACTCCACGGCAAGAACAATTACACCGTCACCTTCGCGAAAGGCCAGGAGCCGCCGGTGAAGGGCTTCTGGTCCATGACGCTTTACAACGAACATCACCTGTTCAGTCCCAACGCGCTGAACCGCTACTCGCTCGGCACGAAGAGTAAGTCCTTCCTGAAATACAACGCGGACGGCTCGCTGACGTTGTATTTCGGCGCAAGGTCGCCGGGCAAGGACAAGGAAACCAACTGGGTGCCCGCGCCTGATGGCACCTTCTCCCTCTACATCCGCGCCTACTGGGCAGACAGCGTGATCCTCGACGGCACCTGGATGCCGCCGAACGTCGAGCGTGGGAAGTAAATAAACCGATCAAGCGCGGACAGACAGGAGACGCCGATGAAAACCACCCGCAGACAAAGCCTCCTCGTCACCACACTCGTTGGCGCTCTGGCAACGGGCGGACTTGCATCGCCGGTTCACGCGGCGGACACCCGCTTTGATAAACTGGCAAACCTGCCGTTCAAGGAAAACCGGCCCACGAAGGAAACCGCGCAGTCGCTGCGCGACGAACTTCTTTTCCAACGGGCGTCACAGACCTATCTCTGGGCCTTGCCGTTAATCAACACGCTCGGCATGAAGAACGGTTCCGAAAAAATCTTCGGCTCCGGCTACAACGTCCTGCCGATCTGGAAGCAGCGCCTCGACGCCAAGACCCTCGTGACCACCCCCAACTCCGATGTCATCTATGCGATGAGCTACGTTGACCTCGGCAAAGATGGTCCGCTGGTGTTCGAAGCACCGCCCGGGCTGCAAGGCATCCTGCTCGATTTCTGGCAGCGGCCCATCCCGGTGGATGGCGGCAAGTTCTTTGGCGATGTCGGTCTGCCCGGGCCGGATGCGGGCAAAGGCGGCAAGATTCTGATCCTGCCGCCCGGCTACAAAGGTGAGGTGCCGGACGGTTATTACGTTTACCGGTCAGGGACTTACAACGTCTTCGTCTTCCTGCGTTCGTTCTATCAGGACCCGAAGAATCTGACGCCCGCTGTCGCGCTGGTTGAGCAATCGAAGATCTATCCACTGAACGGCAAAGCGACGGCCAAGCCGATGCAGTTCCCCGATGCCTCCGGCGTTCCGGTCAACATGCTGCCGGTCAGCGACGGCAGCGCGTTTGACCAGCTCAAGCAACTGGTGGACAGCGAGGGCACCAACTTGGCCCAATCCGATTCGCTCGGCATGTTGGCAGCGATCGGCATCATCAAAGGCCAGCCGTTCAATCCCGATGCCCACACCCGCAAAATCCTCGATCGTGGCGCGAAGACCGGTTACAAGATGAGCCGCGTCGTTGGCTTCGAAGAAGTCGTCAGTGGCCGCTCCCTGCGCATCTATCCTGACCGCCACTGGATCAACCCCATGGCCGACGGGACGCCCGCGAATCCGAACGGGCCGTTCGATCTGGGCTGGAACAGAACCGCAGGCGGGTATCTGGATCTCGACTCCCGGATCTGGTTTTTCACCGACTATTACTCGATTAGTCCAGGGATGCTTTCCCAAATCCCGGGGAAGGGCGCCAAATACATGATTGGTTTCACCGACAGCAAGGGAACGCCCCTATCGGGTCGCAGCAACTACCGCGTGAACCTGCCGGCTAACATCCCGGTCGCCAACTTCTGGTCGGTGACGCTCTACGAAGCTGAGAATGCTTCAGGTTTCGCCAACGGCCAGCCTTTCCCCTCGCTCGGTTCGCGCGACAAGCCGGCGCAGAATGCCGACGGCAGCACCGACCTCTACCTCGGTCCCCAGGCACCCGCGGGCAAACAAGGCAACTGGCTCGCCACCGTGCCGGGCAGGGGGTATTTCGCCATCATCCGGCTCTACGGCCCGACCGAAGCCGCCATCGACAAGAGCTGGAAGCCCGGCGACATCGAACGGATAAGATAGTGATGAACCGACACTCAAACACTCCCTCGAAAATTCGTCGGTCGCGCAACGTTGCCGTGGCCGCATCCTGCGCGCTGACACTCTGCACCAGCTGGCCGGTCCTGGCCCAGGAATCGACCGAGGCACTGGCCGCGGCGGCGCAGAACCCGATCGCGTCGATGTCCAGCCTGCCGTTTCAGAACAACACCTATTTCGGGGCCGGCCCCAATCACGACAAGACCGCCAATGTGCTGAACATTCAGCCGGTATTGCCGTTCAGCGTGGGCGAGTGGAACATCATCAGCCGGACGATCCTGCCGCTGATCTATGTGCCGAGCGTCAACTCCGGCTTCGGCGCCGCCAGCCTCGGCGAGAATACCACGGCAGCGGGTGCCGGGCCACGCGGCATCCCGGAGACGTTCGGGCTCGGCGACATCAACCAGACTTTTTATTTCTCGCCCGCCGCCCCGAGTGACTTCATTTGGGGCGTCGGGCCGTCGTTCAACCTGCCGACCGCGACCGACCGCGTGATCGGCTCGGGCAAGTTCAGCATGGGCCCGGCCGCGGTTGGGCTGGTGACGCCGAAGCCGTGGGTGATCGGCGTGTTGGCGCGACAGCTCCTTTCGGTTGCCGGGCCGAACGGCCGCACTGACGTCAACCAGACGCTGCTCCAGCCCTTCGTCAATTACAATCTGGCGGATGGCTGGTACTTATCGAGTTCACCGGTCATCACCGCGAATTGGAGTGCCGCCTCGTCGCAGCGGTGGAGCGTTCCGATCGGCGGCGGTGGCGGCAGGATCTTCAAGATCGGCGGGCAGCCGATCAACGCCTCGGTACAAGCATTCAATTACGTTGAACGGCCGAGCGCGGGGCCAGACTGGGCGCTCCGCCTCCAGGTGCAGTTGCTGTTCCCGCGTTGACGCCGAAACTCGCGAAGAAATCACGCTCACCTGACACCCCGCGGCTATAAGAAAAGGTAACTTGCATGGCAGATCCACACGCCGGTCCAATCGCGGACCGGTTCGAAGTCAGGGCGACAGCGGACAGCCATTTTTCCTGGCTGCGGACGCGGATGAGCGTCGAACGCACGCTGATGTCATGGGTGCGCACGGCAGTCTCGCTGATCGGCTTCGGCTTCACGATCGTGCAGTTTTTCGAACGCATGAGACAGCTGCCCGGGGGCACCGCTTCACGCTTTCCAGAGGCGCCCTACTACTTTGGGCTTGCGCTGATTGCCTGCGGCGTCCTAGCACTTGCCGTATCGATTTGGCAGTACCACTGGACGCTGCGTTACCTGTGGGGCGGAAGTTTTGTGGCGGTCGCCGGAATGACAGAGGAGGGACAGCAAACACCGCTTTATGCGGTTGCAATTGCCCTGATGTTTATCGGCACCTTCGCGTTCTTCGCCGTGCTGCTGCATTTCGTGTAACCGCCTAGAGAAAGAAAATACCAAGTAAAATAAACGCCAAAATTGTCAAATTAGCCAGAGGAGAACGAACGATGCCTAAAGGAAAACCCAACATTCTGGTCATCTGGGGAGACGACATCGGTTACTGGAACATCAGCGCCTACAGCCGGGGCATGATGGGCTACCAGACGCCCAACATCGACCGCATTGCCAGTGAAGGCATGCTGTTTACCGACTGCTATGCCGAGCAGAGCTGCACGGCGGGCCGCGCCGCCTTCATCATGGGCCAGAGCGTGTTCCGCTCGGGGCTGAGCAAGGTGGGCCTGCCGGGCGCGACCGCGGGGATGCAGCCCGAGGACCCAACCATCGCCGAGCTGCTCAAGCCGCATGGCTACGCCACCGGCCAGTTCGGCAAGAACCATCTCGGCGACCGGGACGAGCATTTGCCGACGATGCATGGGTTCGACGAGTTCTTCGGCAACCTCTATCACCTGAATGCCGAAGAAGAGCCGGAACTGCGGGATTACCCGACAGAGAAGGACTTCCCTAACTTCCGGAAAAATTTCGGCCCGCGCGGGGTGCTCCACTGCTGGGCCGATGGCAAGGGCGGCCAGAGGATCGACAATACCGGGCCGCTGACCAAAAAGCGGATGGAGACGATCGACGATGAAACCGGAGCGGCGGCGCGGGATTTCATCGACCGCGCGCACAAGGACGGCAAGCCGTTCTTCGTCTGGTACAACACGACGCACATGCACTTCCGCACCCATGCCAAGCCCGAGAGCCTGGGACAGTCGGGACGATGGCAGTCTGAATACCACGACGCGATGATCGACCACGACAAGAACGTCGGCGAGATGCTGGCCCAGCTCGACGCGCTCGGGATTGCCGAGGACACGATCGTCTTCTACAGCACCGACAACGGGCCGCATATGAACACCTGGCCCGACGGCGGGATGACCCCCTTCCGCAGCGAAAAGAACACCAACTGGGAAGGCGCCTTCCGCGTTCCAGGAATGGTGCGCTGGCCCGGCAAGATTAAGGCCGGTTCCGTTTCCAACCAGATGATCAGCCACATGGACTGGCTGCCTACCATCCTGGCGGCCGCGGGCGAGGCGGACATCAAGGAAAAGCTGCTGATCGGCCATCAGGCAGCCGGAAAGAGTTTCAAGGTTCACCTTGACGGGTACAACCAGCTCCCGTTCCTGACCGGCGAGACCGACACGAGCCCGCGGATCGAGTTCTTCTACTTCTCGGATGACGGGGATCTGCTCGCCCTGCGGTACGACAATTGGAAGTTTGCCTTCGCGGAGCAACGCGAGGATGGTACTTGCCAGATCTGGGCCGAGCCATTCACGCGGCTGCGTCTCCCTCATATGTATAATCTGCGGACGGACCCACTCGAACGCGCAACGATCACATCGAATACCTACTGGGACTGGATATTCGATCACGCCTACCTGCTGGTGCCATCGCAAAAGATCGTGGGCGATTTCCTGGCGACTTTCAGGGATTACCCGCCCCGGCAGAAAGCGGCGAGCTTTAGCATCGACCAAGTTTTGGCGAAGATGCAGGAGGGTCTCGGCAGCTAACCGACCCCGGAGCGAAGGCACCGCGAGATGGATCACTGTCCGTCTCGCGGCTCGTTAGAGCGTGCGTAAAGCGGGGCGGCAGCATCCCTGCCGCCCCGCCGCGCCGCTGCGTATCCAACGGGTTGGCAAGCACCCGGCCGCTCTCCTAGGGGTCGGCGATCCAGCAGAGACAGAGGCGACCCTCGCGGGAGTGTGCGATGAAGGAATGGCTGATCTTCGGCACGGAATACGCCATCATCATCATCGATGCGCTGGCGTTGGTGATTATCGTCGTCGGTACCATCGAAGCCTTCATCAATGGCTTGCGCCTGATCGTAGCTTCTCGGGCGAGCCACGATCGGCGAGATGTCTGGCTGCATTACGCGCATTGGCTCGTCGCGGGCCTGACCTTCCAGCTCGCGGCGGACATCATCGAGACATCGATCACCACGAGCTGGGACGCCGTTGGACGGCTCGCGGTCGTCGCCCTGGTCCGGACATTTCTCAACTATTTCCTGGAACGCGATCTGACGGAAATCCGCGAGCGTCAGCGAGTGACCGCGGAGTGACAGATGGGGGAGCGCAACAATGAAAGTCACACATCGAAAATCAACCGGCAGCGGACCGGAAGTAGGATATCGCCCTCATGTCGAGCGAAATACCCTCCCGCCGTGAGGTCTTGGCCGGCTCAGCGGCGGTCGGCGCGACGGTCCTGACTGAGCACTTGCCCCAAGGGCAAGCTGACGCTTGTCGCCAAGAACAAGGAGGGTCAACCCCTCACGTGTCAAGCTGAGCATAAACGCCAACCAGAGGAAAGGATCCTACGATGAAAAACCTGCTTTTCGCGCTCGCGCTCGTCTTCGGCGTGACTTCCGGCGCGGCCGCACAGCCGGCTGACGGCTCCTGGGAGGTGCGGCTACCGCCCGCCGCCATGACCGGCCAACTGTGTGAATCGGATGCACTTTTCCGATTAACCGTCGCGCAGGGTCGGCTATCGGGCATCTTTCTTGGACTGGGAGGCACCCAGACGCTGCCGAACCTTGTCTTGAATCCGGACGGAACCTTCACGGGAGTCACATCTGGCGGCACGGCACCCAGCGGCCAGCCGATGCATGTCTTATCGGTAGCCGGGCAGTTTTCTGGAAACACCGTTACCCTGAAAGCTGTCGACACGATGGGTTGCGGGACGCGCAGCGCGCAGGCCACTCGCACCGGAGGGTGATCGACGCACGCGGCGCCGTGGATTCAGGGTCTCATGTCATTCCTTTGTGCTCAAGTACGTGGGGAAGTGAAGCGAGGCGCTCATGAACGGACAGACTCGGTCACCTGATTTCGAACCACGCTGGCCCGTCGCGCTCGCGATCCTCGCGGTGATTTTCCTGCTGGTGGTGCTGCCGGAACGCATCCGGCTGTTACCGATGTGGGTTACCTACGTCGTCGGGTTCGCTGTGCTCGTGCCGATTGGCGCCGTCGGGCTGACGGCCGCGAAACCGCGGTGGCTGCGTGTCGAGCGCGCGGTCACGCTGTTGTTCTTCGTGGTTGCGGGCGTCGTCACTCTCGCCAACCTGGCGAGCCTGATCAGTGCGATGGTGAACCGATCGGCGGAGGTCGACGGCCTGCAGCTTCTCGCGTCAAGCATTGCAGTGTGGGTCACCAACGTGCTGATGTTCTCGATGCTGTACTGGCAGATCGATCGCGGCGGCCCTGAAGCCCGGGTGAACGACGCGAGCACGAGGCCTGATTGGCTCTTCCCGCAAGAAGGGGCCCCCGCCGAGGACGTGCCACACAGTTGGCGGCCGATTTTCATCGACTACCTGTACCTCGGCTATTCGACGGCAACCGCGTTCAGCACCACCGATGCCATGCCGCTGACGCCGCGCGCCAAGTTGCTGATGATGCTCGAAAGCACGATCTCGCTCATAACGGTCGTCGTCGTCGCGTCGCGCGCGATCAACATCCTCGGCAGCTAATAGATATTGGCGGCGAGCCCGCAAAGCGCGAAGAAAGGGTCACAAGGAGAAGCAACTGAAATGACAGCAAAGGAACCGAACATTGACAAGCCAGCCAAGAAAGATCGCGTGAATCACGATCTCATCGGTCGTCGCGGATTGATTAAGGGGGCCGGCCTCGGAACGATCGCAGCCTTTGGCGGCACGTTGTTCGCACAGCCCACCGCTGCGCAGAGGCCGGTACCCGGCCCGCCGACTTCGCCTCCGGCCGAGCAGCCTAACATCGTCTTCGTCCTGACCGACAACCTCGGCTACGGTGAAGTCGGTTGCTATGGCGGCGGCGTCACGCGCGGGGCGGCCACGCCGCGTATTGATTCACTCGCCAAGGAAGGCATGCGTCTCCTGAACGCGAACATGGAGACGCAGTGCACGCCGAGCCGATCCAGTCTGATGACGGGCCGCTGGGCGATTCGCTCCGGCACTCATTCCGTGCCGTTTGGCGGCGTGGCCGATGGTCTCACGCGGTGGGAAGTGACCATCGGCGAAGCGTTGTCGGATGCGGGCTATTCGACCGGCTACTACGGCAAGTGGCATCTTGGCAGCCACGACGGACGGCTCCCCAACGACAAAGGCTTCGACGAATGGTTCGGCATTCCACGCACGACGGACGAGGCGTTGTGGCCGTCCTCGCCCGGATGGAGGCCGGAAATCATGCCGCCGGAACACATCATGGAGGGCAAAAAGGGCGAGAAGAGCCGTGTGTTGAAGGACTATGACGTTGAGCAACGCCGGCTTATAGATGCCGAAGTCACCCGGCGCTCGGTCGCGTTCATCGAGCGGCAAGCCAAGTCCGGCAAACCGTTTTTTGCCTACGTAGCGCTCACGCAGCCGCACCTGCCGACGTTACCGAATCCCTCCTTCGCCGGAAGAACCGGCAACGGCGAGTGGGCGGACATGCTGGCCGAAATGGATGCCAACGTCGGCCAGATGCTCGATGCCGTGGACAAGGCCGGCGTTCGCGACAACACGATCTTCATCTTCACCAGCGACAACGGCGCGGAGTTTTTCAAACCTTGGGACGGATGGGCTGGTCCGTGGCGCGGCCAATATTTCACCGCCCTGGAAGGAGGCATTCGCGTGCCGTTCCTGGTTCGGTGGCCCGGCAAGATCGCCGCCGAGCGCGTCAGCAACGAGATCGTGCATGGCGTGGACATGTTCGCGACGCTGGCCAAGCTCGGCGGCGCGAAGGTACCTACCGATCGCCCGATGGACAGCTTGGACCAGTCTGACTTTCTCCTCGGTAAGACCGAAAAATCGGCCCGCGAGGGTTTCCCGATCTTTTGCGCGGAGCGCCTGCAGGCGGTGAAATGGCGCAACTGGAAAATGCACTTCATGCGGCAGGACACCATGTTCGACCCGCCGGTAAAGAACCCTGTGCCGGCGATTTACAACCTCTACACCGATCCACGCGAGGAGAAGCCGACGGTGGATACGTGGGTGGTTGGCCCGATGTTGAAGATCGTGGCAGAGTTCGAGGGGAGCGTAAAAACGCATCCGCTCATTCCGATGGGCGCGCCCGATCCTTACACGCCGCCAAAGTGAAACGACGAAACCGACATCAATGGGAATATCGGGAGCGCGCAACAATGAAAGTTCGACAGTCGAAAGCCACTCGGCGCTCAGGACGCGAAAAAGATTATCGCCGCCAGGTCAAACAAAGCACCTTCTCGTCGTGAGGTGTTGGCCGGCTCGGCGGCGGCCGGCGCGACGCCCCTGACTGGAGTCCTGCCCGCGGCGGCGGAGGTTACGATGAAACAGACCTTCACCATCCTGCACACCAACGACATGCACTCGGCGTTCATCGGGATGGGTCCGGCCTCGGACTACACCCCGTTCACGCTCAACGACGACACGACCCGAGGCGGTTACGCGCGCCTGGCCGGGTTGATCGAGCAGCGGCGGGAGGCGCGGAAAACCGAGGGGCCTGTGCTGGTGCTCGACGCGGGCGACTACAGCATGGGGACCGCGTTCGGCGCCGCCAGCCGCGAGACCGGCGGCGAACTGCAACTGATGGCCCGAATGGGTTATGACGCCACCACCTTCGGCAATCACGACTTCGACCTCGGACCCGACGGGCTGGGCGCGGCAATCGGCGTGGCCAGCAAAGCCGGCCGGGTGCCGGCGGTGCTCGCCTCGAATACCCACTTTGCGGGCGGCGACGCAACGCTGGTGGAGCTCCAGCGCCTCGCCGAGGCTGGCGTGATCCGTCGCCACCTCGTGATCGAACGCGGCGGCATTCGGTTCGGCCTCTCCGGGGTGCTCGGCAAAGAGGCTCAGTTCTACACCACTGGCGCGGGTGCTGTTACGTTCTCGGACCCCATCGAGGCCGCCAAGGAGATGGTGAAGGTCCTCCGCGAGACGGAGAAGGTGGATGTGATCATCTGTCTCAGCCATGGCGGCCTGGAGAAAGGCAAGGACGGGCGATTTACCGACGGCGACGACGTGCGCGTGGCGAAGGCCGTGCCGGGCATCGACGTAGTGATCGGCGGCCACAGCCATACCGAACTCAGTGAGGCGATCATCGTCAACGCCCGCACGCCCGTGGTCCAGACCGGATTGGAAGGACGAAATCTTGGCGAACTGGTGGTCGCCCTGGACGGCGACAAGCTGACGGTTGAGTCCTACCGGCTCCACCCGGTCGACGACACCATTGCCGGCGACCGGGCCATCGCCGATGAGATCGACGAGATCAAGAAGCACGTCACCGCGGCCGTGTTTGCCTCCCGCGGTTACAACATCGATCAGCCATTGGCGGTGGCGCCGCGGGACCTGCCCAACACGTTCACCGACATCGTCGCCGGCACCCTCCTCGCCAATTTTTGCGCCGACGCCTTCAGGAAGGCCACGGAAGCGGACATCGGGTTCACCGCCAACGGGATGATGCGCGCCGGCTTTACCCGAGGGAAGTCGGGTGTGCAAACCGTCTACGACGTGTTCGCGGTGGCGCCGCTTGGCGCCGGTGTGGTGGATACGACGGCCGGCAGCGCGCTCGTGACTGCCTACTTCACCGGCCAGGAGCTGAAGCATTTGCTGGAGTTTATGCTCGTGGATAACCCGGCCCACCCCGGCGAGTATTTTCCCCGCTCCTCCGGGATGAGGTTCCGCTACGACCCGTCACGCCCGAAATTCGACGTCGTGACTGCGATCGAGATTGGCGACCTCGATCGCGGCTACCGCGCGATCGACATTACTGGGAAGGACGCACGGCTCTATAGCCTCACCTGCCCCCTATATCTCGGCGTGATCGTCGTCGCGATACCGAAGTACACGAAGGGCCGGCTGACGCTAGTGCCCAAGAACAAGGAGGGTCAGCCCCTTACGTCGAGGGTCGAGGCACTCGACGACCCTCGCAGCGAAACGCCCTACCTGCTGCCGCCGCCAGGTACGGTGGACAAAGGCAGTATCGCGACCGGGGCAGGAAACGACGCGGTCCGCGAGATCAAGGAATGGCAGGCGATCATGGATCACCTTCGCAGCCTGCCGGTCAACAGGCCCGGCGAATTACCCATGATCCCGGTCGATGAGCGGGCCGCAGAGATCCGAGCGATCAGGGTAGGCTGACCGGCTTCGGCCTGAACATGTCGCCGAGGAACATCGATGATCGAGCGGATGTATGTCTGGTTCTTCGGGGAGAGCGTGCTGGTAATGGCTGGATTGACATTTGCCTTGCTGATTGCGGCTTCCGAGGCCGGATATCGGCTCGGCGGCCGGTACGCCCGGCAGCATCCCGACCGCGAGCATGAGCGTGCGGGTGTCGGGACCATCACCACCAGCATGCTGGCCCTGCGTGGCCGTTACAGACAGTCCAGGAAAATCGAGCGGCCGTTCGTTCGAATCCACTCCGGAGACGCCAGCCCCAACGACGCATATGCTGCAGTACGCTATCGTCAACACTGGTATTGGATCGACGACGCAGACTTCGGAGCGAAGCGGGCGTTCTCTTTCTTGATGCTGTCCTTGTCTCTCGCGCAGACTGGCTCGACTCCCCAACCGCCGGCGATCGCGATCCCAGCGAACTGAAGCCTCGGCACCTTCAGGGAGATACTCGATGAGATACTGTGCATATTCGATGGCTATGGCGCGCCTTACCGTGATCGGTGCTGCCGCTTGTGTTGCTGTGACCACCGGGAAAGCCGCAGAGAGCCGCTTGCCGGACGTGTTGCCGACTGACCGCGACGCGATCACGGAGCTCCTGTCCCGGCTCACCGATGCCGACGTTCGCGAACTGCTGCGGCGGCACCTCGAACAGGGCATCCACCCGGCGCAGCTCGAGCCGGCAGCCGCGTCGGTGGGTCTCGTCGGCGGCCTCGATGATGCCGTGGGCCTGGTGCGCGGGCACCTTGGCGAGATGCTGTCCGCATGGCCCAAGCTGCCGTCGCTGGTGACCGGCGTTCTGGATTGGCTGTCGGCAGGGCGATCGGCTTGGCAGCCGCTGATCGCGATTGTCGCAGCGGCGGTGATGATCGGCGTGGCGTTCGCTGTCGAGCGGCTCGCGTTGCGTCTGCTGGGCAGCCGCGTACCGGGCCTGTCCGGTATTCGACCATCCGCACCTTCCGAATCTTTTGGCGCGATACTGGCCGAGGCGATCTTCGGCCTGTTGCGCATCGCGGTCTTCTGCGTCGCCGCGCTCGCCTTCTTTACGGCTTTGTACCAAGGCCACGAGCCCTCTCGTCAACTCGTTCTCGGCATACTCGGCATGGTGGTGGCGACGCGGCTGGCCGCGCTCGTGTCGCGCGTCTTCCTCCAGCCCGGCGGCTCCGCGTCTTCGTGGCTGCCGCTACCATCGGCAGCCGTGCCCTTTCTGCACCGACGTGTCGTCGGCCTTGGCGTCATCGCCGGGGTAGCCTATGTCTCGGGCGGGATCGTCCGCGCTTCCGGGATCGCAGTCGCGCCGCGTAACCTTTTCGTGCTGCTCCTGGCGATCATCTTATGCGGCTGGGTTATCGCAACGATCCTGGGGGTGCGCGGCCTCACCCGTGCCGCGAGCCGAGAACCGGCCGGGTCTGACGGCGGGGGTCAACTTGCCGTCGCGCTGCGCTCGACCTGGCACATCATCGCAAGCGGTTATGTCGTCGCCGTATTCACCGCCGGCTTTATCGCCGTGCTGCTGGGGCGGACCGGGGTTCTGTTCGACGTGCTGGGCACGCTCGTTGTGCCGATCGGCATCGCGATCGCCGACGTCGGGCTGACCCGGTGGTTCGAAAAGGGGGTTTCCGGCGCGGCTGCGCCGGACGGCCCTTCGGCGGCGAACCTGGTGTTGCGCCGCTTCCTTCGGGCGGTGCTCTATATTCTTGGAGGCCTGCTGATTCTTCGCCTCATCGGCTTCGACTTGATGACGATCGTGTCGGAAAGCCTGGGCGGACCGGCGTCCACGGCGCTGTTCAGCATTTGCATGACCGTGCTGCTCGCTTTCGTCGTCTGGGAGATTGCCCGCATGGCGATCGATCGCGAAATCGCCAAAGAGAAGATTGCGCTGGGTCCGGTCGACGAAGACAGCACCGACGGAGGCGCGCCTACCGCGTCACGGCTGCGCACGATGCTGCCGTTGCTGCGCCGCGCGATCCTGGCGACCATCGCCGTCATCACCACGATGATCGTGCTGACCTCGCTGGGCGTAAACATCGGCCCGCTCCTCGCCGGCGCGGGGGTGGTCGGCCTCGCCCTCGGCTTCGGCGCGCAGACCGTCGTCCGCGATATGCTCTCCGGGATCTTCTTTCTGGCCGAGGACGCCTTCCGGCTCGGCGAGTACGTCGAGGTCGGGAACATCCGCGGCACCGTTGAGGGGATCGCGATCCGCAGCCTGAGGTTGCGGCATCACCGCGGCGCCGTGCACACGCTGCCGTTCGGGCAGATCCCACGGATTACCAATTACAGTCGTGACTGGGTGATCCAAAAACTTCCCTTTCACCTGCCCTTCGACACCGATCTCGGCAAGGTGAAAAGGATCGTCAAGCGGATCGGTGCGGAGCTTTTGCAAGATCCCGATCTGGGCAAATACTTTCTTCAGCCGCTCAAGATGCAGGGAGTCCGCGAGATGACGCATGATTCGATGATCGTCGGCGTCAAGTTCATGGCGAAGGCCGATGACGGGCAATTCACCTTGCGTCGAGAGATCTACAAACGCATCCGCGACGAGTTTGCCGAGAACGGCATCGAGTTCGCCAGGCCTCAAATCATCGTTCACGCGCCACCCGGGGTGACGCCCGCCGACGCCGCGGCAGGCGCCGTGGCGGCCCTCCCGGCGCGCGCCGATCTGTCGTGAGGCAGGCCGCTTGGTCAGGCTCCGGCGCCGAAAGAGCGAGCGGGGTGTATCGGTCCGCCGTCTCGATCAGGGAAGCCGCGGGCTTTCTGCCGAAATTGAATAGTCGCCGGATACCGTGATCTGCATTATACGGGCGCAGATCTGGATCGTCGCCTTCTGCCGTGTTTGGGCGAGATCCGCTGACCCCCGGAAACCAACGGGATGACGGGAGCATGAGCCGAAACATCACTGCTGGAGCGGCACTGCTGCGCGTTATTGCGGCCGCGCTGGTCGCCGTCGGGACCCTGCCGGCGCCGATATATGCGCAAGGCGCGCCACCGGCGGCCGCCCCGGCGGCGGACAAGTTCAGCACCGAGCAGCTCGATGCGCTGGTGGCGCCGATCGCGCTCTACCCCGACCCGCTGCTCGCCCAGGTGCTGATGGCCTCGGCCTACGCGGTGCAGATCGTTCAGGCGCAGCGCTGGCTCGACGATCCGGCGCGCAAGTCGCTGTCCGGCGGCGCGCTTGAAAAGGCGCTGCAGGCGGAGAATTGGGACCCGAGCGTCAAGTCGCTGATGCCGTTCCCGCAGGTCCTGTCGATGATGAGCCTGCAGCTCGAATGGACCCAGCAGCTCGGCTACGCGATGTTGACCCAGCAAAAGATGGTGATGGATTCGGTGCAGCGGCTGCGCCGCCAGGCGCAGAGCACCGGCACTCTGAAATCGACCGCGCAGCAGACCGTCACCAGCGATGGACCGGTCGTGGTGATCAAGCCGGCCGAACCGGCAACGGTTTACGTGCCGGTCTACAACCCCTCGGTGGTCTATGGTGCGTGGCCCTATCCCGCCTACCCGCCGGTCTATTACCCGCCGCCGCCCGGCTATGTCGCCGGCACCGCGCTGGCGGCCGGGCTCGCCTTTGGCGCCGGGGTGGCGATCGCCGGCGGATTATGGAACGTCGGCTACCCGAACTGGCGCTACGGCAACGTCAACGTCAACGTCAACCAGTGGAACAGCGTCAACGTCAACCGCACGCAGATCAATTCGGCGACCTGGCGAGCGCCCGCCGGTGCCTCGCAGTTGCCGGCGCGCGCCAACGGACCGGTCGGCCAGCCGGGCGGGCGAGCCGGCCTGCCGGCGAACGCGGTGGGACGACCCAACGTCCAGGTTCCGAGCGGTGCGGTCAACCGCCCAACCCAGCGCCCGGCGCAAATGCCGGCTCGGGCGAACGCACCCGCGGCACGGGCGACGCCAGCGGCGGCGCAGCGGCCGGCGCAAATGCCGGCTCGGGCGAACACACCCGCGGCGCAAAACCGCGGCAACGCGTTTAGCGACGTTGGCGACGGCGCGCGCGCCGGCCAATATGGCGCACGGGGCAATCAGAGCTTCCAATCGCGCCAGCAGGTCTCCGCTGCGGCCGGCGGTGGGTTCCGCAGCGGTGGCGGCGGCGCGGCGCGCGGTGGCGGCGGTGGCCGCGGGCGCCGATAGAGCGGGGTGGCAGCGATGTTCAGGATGATCCGTGTTGCCGCGCCATTCCGGCGCCAGCTGTTCGGAATGGCGGCGGCGATCTTTGCCGTGATCCTCGGTGTTGCGCCGATCCAGGCCGGGCCCGCTACCGCGCAGGCCGTCTTTGCCACCGCCGACGAAGCGGTCGGCGCTTTGGTCGATGCGCTCACCAGCGACGACGCGGTGGCATTGCGCCGCATTCTTGGTCCCGGCAGCGAGGCCTTGATCAGCTCGGGCGACCGCTATGCCGACAAGGGCCGACGCGACCTGTTTCTTGCCGCCTACAAAGAGAAGCACAAGCTTATGCCGGCTGCCGATGATCGCATGGTGCTCAGCATCGGCAAGGACGCCTGGCCGCTGCCGATCCCGGTGGTGAAGCAGGGCTCGCTTTGGCATTTCGATACCGCGGCGGGGGCGCAGGAGATCATCAACCGGCGGATCGGCCGCAACGAAATCGCCGCGATCCGCGTGTCGTTGTTCTATGCCGATGCGCAGAAGGACTATTTCGAGCGGGCCAAAGAAACCGCCGGCAGCGGCGAGTATGCCCAGCGGCTGATCAGCAGCCCCGGCAAGCGCGACGGGCTCTTCTGGCCGGTCGCGGAGGGCGAACTTCAAAGCCCGCTCGCCCCGCTGATCGATCAGGCAATCGAGGAAGGCTATCCCGGCGAGATCGTCTCGGGAAAACCGATCCCCTATCAGGGCTACTATTTCCGCGTCCTCAAAGGGCAGGGCGAGCAGGCGCCCGGCGGCGCAAAGGACTATATCGCAAGCGGCAAGATGACCGGCGGGTTCGCGCTGGTCGCCTGGCCCGCGAGCTATGGCGTCTCGGGGATCATGACCTTTCTCGTCGACCAGGACGGCGTTGTCTTCCAAAAGGATCTGGGCGGACGCACCGCCGCGCTGGCCGGCGCAATGAGCCGCTTCGACCCCGACCTCAGCTGGGCACGCGTCGACGTTTCCGAGAATTGATACCAGGAAGCGATAAGCCGGCCCGCCCGTACTCTGGCGGGAAGCTGGTGAGCTGTCTTGGCTCCCGCGAAAGCCCTCGCATTTCTGCCGAAACTGAATAGCCGATGCGTGCCGCGAGCGGCATGCACACAGGAGGCATACAGACCTGGGTGGCGGGTGCTCGGCGTCAGCTTCCAGAGCCGGCAAGGAGCCCGGGTAACCGACCCGCGAGCGGGGTTGCCAAATGCAAGGTTGATTTCGGGCAGCTGGAGGATTGCCATTCCCCCGATGATCAAGTATCGACATGAGGGATGAGCGGCGAGAAACCGACTTTTCAGACAGGCTGACCTATGGCGAGGCGACGCCGGTGAAAATCGGGGACGGCAGATGGAATGGGATCTATCGGCAGCCCCGGCTGAAACCGGTCACCTGCTTGTTGCCGAACCTTTGACCGGCCCGGTGCGGCGGTGTCGGACAATGACGGGGTTGGTCACCAGGCAATGATCTGAAGGTGGGTTTGGCTATGGACATGACGTCGAAAGATCGGCCTGTCAGTCGGTTCATTATACCCGCGATGATTGCCACCGCCCTTGCCTGTTATCCGCAATCGGGGATCTCACAAGCGATCGAGCAGAAGCCAAACGCGACGTTCCAACCCGGGCAGATCGTCGGCGGCGCCACGAAGCAGATGACTGGTGAGGTGCGGGCGGTCAGCGGCTTTCTGCCACAACCGCGGCTGCTGGCGCCGGGCGGGCCGGGAAGGGCCGCTCTGGTATACCTCAACCCGAATGCGAATTTCCCCTCTTATCGCAACGTACTGTTGGAAGCGCCGATCGTCCGCTCCGGCCCGAATTCCGACTTGAGCAAGGTCCCCGCCGCTCAGCAGCGCGCAGTGGCGAACGCGTTCTATTCCGATCTCTATAATGCCCTGAAAAACAGTTGCACATTAGTGAGGAAGCCGTCGCCCAACACGATGCGTCTGCGGTTCGCTCTGGTCGACGCGAAGATCCCGAATGCCACGGTCAACACGGTTGCGACCTACGCGCCTTATGTGAGCACGGCCTATAGCGTGACGTCGTTTGCGTTCAACAAGGGGGTCGGGTATTTCGCCGGCACCGCTACGGTCGAGGGTTTCGCCACCGACGCGGTCAAAGGCACCCTGCTGTGGGAAGCGGTCGACAAGCGCGGCGGGACCACGACATTGGTCGCGAACACTTTCGACAATTGGCGCGACGTGCGGAACGTGTTCCAGGCGTGGGGAGTCCAGCTGCGTACGCGGCTGCAGGACTTGGGAGTGTGTCGGAGATAGCCGCAAAATCTTCTTCGGAATTATCCAGTTTGGACTATCGCTCACGGCAGCTTGGTTTGCGCTGCTGATAGCGCGCCCGTTAATGCGGCGGCTTGGCGACGGGGGAAGCAGGTTTTGGAGAGGGGGGTCTATGATGCGCGTGGTGTGCGGAAACCGGTGCGTGACGGTGTGGCTGTTGTTCGTCGGCTTCGCCTTGCTCGCGGCCCCGGACCCGGCCAGGGCACAGCCGGTCGAGGTGCCGGCTACCTGGGGTGGGGACATTTTGTCGCGACCCCGTCTGACCGGCGACTGGGGCGGGTTGCGGGACGACCTCGGCAAGAAGGGCGTGGTGTTCGACGTGGATCTGCTGATGACGCCTCAGGCCGTCATGAGCGGCGGCCGCAGCACAGGCGGCAATTTCTGGGGCAATGTGGATTACACGCTCAATGTCGATACGCAGAAGCTGGGCCTCTGGCCCGGCGGTTTCTTCAAGGTCTCGGCCGACACCGGCTTCGGCAGCAACGTCTTCCAGGATGCCGGCGCGATCGTACCGGTTAACACCGCCGCCCTGATACCCTTCCCCAACGACCGCACCACCGCACTGATGAACCTGACAGTCATGCAGTTCCTCAGCCCCCAATTCGGTATGGTCGCCGGCAAGATCAATACATTGGACGCGGCCGAAACCGAGTTCTACGGCAACTACCGCACCCAGTTTCAGAATACCGGGTTCAACTTCCCGATGACCATGTCCCAGGTTCCGATCTCGGCGTTCGGCGGCGGCGTGATCGTCCTGCCACAGGAGGACATCATCCTGTCGGCCCTGGCGCTCGACCCGAGCGGGACGCCGAACAGCAACGACCTCGGCGCGGCTTTCAGCGACGGCGTGATGCTCGTCGGCAACGGCCAGCTGACGATCAAGCCCTATGGGCTCGTCGGCCATCAGAGGCTTGGATTCTCGTGGAGCGACAAGCAGCGGTTTTCGCTCACGCAGGATCCCTCGAACCTCGCCCGATTTCTGTTGAACGAACGGTTTCCCCGGCTGACGAATCCCGGGCCGGTTCTGACAAACATCCTCGCACGTTTCTTCCCGGCCCTGCTCGTCCCCGTCCAGCCGGCCACCCGCGCGAGCAGCAGCTGGTCGATGAGCTATGCCTTCGATCAGTATTTCTGGCAGCCCGACGGCGACCCGAAGCACGGGATCGGTCTCTTCTTCGGGTTCGGGGTCTCCGACGGGAACCCGAACCCGATCCAGTACTCTTTCCTCACCGGGATCGGCGGCAAAGGTGTGGTGCCGGGCCGCCCAGACGACAGCTTTGGCATTGGCATTGCCCGGACCGAGTTCAGTAGCGCTTTCGTTCCCTTCCTGCGTCAGCAGCTCAACCTCGGCCTCCAACACGAGGACGCGATCGAGATGTACTACAACGCCGCGATCACCTCATGGCTCAACGCAACTGCCGACCTTCAGATCATCAATCCAGGCCTCAAAAGAGCACTCAGCTCTTCCGGGCAACTCACGAGTGTCGACACCGCAATCGTGGCCGGAGCCCGCCTTCGTGTCCGGTTCTGACGGACTCGACGTCGATGTGCTCTCCGTGCCGGTGCGGACCGACCCTGACGAAGGCTCGCAGGCTCGCACCCCTAACTTGAGGAAAAGCTGATGAATGCCGCGATGCCGGGCGCCCGTGGTTCAGACTACCGGGCTGGTCCAAAGGCACCCAACCCTAACTTCAGGTTTGGACCTACCGATCTACCTGATCGGGCCGGACGCCAGGCCACATCCGCTTCTCACTGCCGCCGGCTAGTCGCGTGGGCACCCCGATGCCGTTTGTTCCGCGCTCCGTGCCGTCATGCTCTCCAGGTCGCCCCGCTCCTCCTGATCCTGCTGGCCGTTGGCTGTGCCAGCATGGAGCGAGCACCGTCCGAGCCGGCGAACCTGGCCGATCAGGCAATCGTCCTCGGCATCCCCAACGCGCGCTTCTATGCGGATACGCAGGGGGCAGCGATGGCGCAGGAAGGATCGCGCGCCGTCGAGCGCGAACGCGCCATGCGCCCCGAAGCCGCAGGGCCGAAGGACCGCCTGCCTCCCGCAAACTTCCTTGCTCTCTCGGGCGGCTCGGACGATGGCGCCTTCGGCGCGGGCCTGCTGGTCGGGTGGACCGAGGCCGGCACGCGTCCGGAATTCAAGCTGGTTTCCGGCGTGAGCACCGGTTCGCTGATCGCGCCGTTCGCGTTCCTCGGCCCGGCTTATGACCCGCAGTTGCGTGCGGTCTACACCGGTGTCAAGCCGCCCGATATTTACGAGAAGCGGTTAATCCTCACGGCGGTATTCAACGAGTCGTTTGCCGATACCGCGCCGCTCTTCGGCGTGATCTCGCGCCACGTCAACGACGAGCTGATGGCCGCCATCGCGCGCGAGTACGGCAAAGGCCGGCTGCTGCTGATCGGCACGACGCATCTCGACACGCAACGGCCGGTGATCTGGAACATCGGGGCGATTGCCGCCAGTGGCAAGCCGGGCGCCATCGATTTGGTGCGCAAGATCCTGCTGGCCTCCGCCGCGGTACCCGGCCTGTTTCCGCCGGTCATGGTGGATGTCGAGGCAGGCGGGCAACGCTATCAGGAAATGCATGTCGACGGCGGCGCGGTCGCGCAAATGTTCCTGTACCCGCCAGCACCCGAATTGCAGGCGGGCATGAAGGCGGTTGCTCGCGACCGCCACGCCTATCTGATCCGCAACTCTCGGCTCGACCCGGATTGGGCCTCCGTCGAGCGCAGCCTGTTCTCGATAACCGGGCGGGCGATAGCCACGATGATCCACTATAGCGGCTATAATGACGTCTTGCGGATCTATGCAACGACGCAACGCGACGGGGTCGACTACAACCTTGCCTATATCGGGTCGGACTTCAACGTGGAGCACAAAGAACCGTTCGACCAACCCTATATGCGGGCATTGTTCGACTACGGCTATCAGCGCGGGCGCGCCGGGTATCCGTGGCGCAAGGCACCGCCGATCCTTGACAAGGCCGGCAAACCGTAGTGGCCGTCGGCGATAACGGGGTAGCTTCGTCGGCTACCAATCAACGCACGAAGGCAGGAGACCGGGAAACATGCAGCGGGACAGCCATCATTCCTTATTTGCCGCAACGGCGGTTACCGCGATCATCCATCTCCTCGGCGTTCCCTCTGCGACGGCCCAGACGCCCGGTGCGATCGATCGCGCGGTGCTCCCAGTACCCGAGCCGAAACTCAAGCCGATCGCCGTACTCGACGTGCGCAATGCCAAGGCGCCGCCGCGCTTCGAGGTGAAGGCACCAAAGGGCGCGCCCAATGTCGTGATCGTTCTGATCGACGACATGGGGTTCGGTCAGCCCAGCACCTTCGGCGGGCCTATTGCCATGCCTACATTAGACCGGCTGGCAAACGAGGGGCTGCGCTACAACAACTTCCATGTGACCGCACTGTGCTCGCCGACGCGGGTGGCACTGCTGACGGGGCGGAACCACCACACCGGCAACGCGGGGGCCGTCATGGACATCGCCACCGCGTTCCCCGGCAACAACGGCGTGCGACCCAACAGCGTTGCGCCCGTTGCCGAGATGCTGCGGCTCAACGGCTACGCCACGGCGATGTTCGGCAAGTACCACGAAGCCCCGCCTTGGGAGATCAGCGTATCAGGCCCGTTCGACCGCTGGCCGACGCGGTCCGGCTACGACAAATTTTACGGCTTCATCGGCGGCGAGACGAACCAGTGGGCTCCGCTCCTCTATGACGGAACGGCGAGGGTCGAGCTGCCCGCCGACCCCAATTACCACTTCACGACCGACATGACCAATCAGGCGATCGCCTGGATGCGCTACGAGAAGTCGCTGACGCCGGACAAGCCGTTCTTTGTCTATTTCGCGCCCGGCGCCACTCACGCGCCGCATCACGTGCCGCGCGAGTGGGCCGACAAATACAAGGGCAAGTTCGATTCCGGCTGGGACAAGTACCGCGAGGAAACCCTCGCCCGTCAGATCAAACTTGGCGTCGTGCCGCCCGGCACCAAGCTCGCGCCCAAGCCCAAGGACATCAAGGACTGGCAGGCGCTGTCCGCCGACGAAAAGAAGTTGTTTACCCGTCAGATGGAGGTGTTCGCCGGCTTCGCCGAACAGACCGACTATGAGATCGGCCGGCTGGTCAAAGCCATCGAAGATTTGGGCGCGATGGACAATACGCTGTTCATCTATATCGCCGGCGACAACGGCGCGAGCCCCGAGGGCGGCATGTTTGGAACGATCAATGAAATGACGTTCTTCAACAGTGTTCCGGTAACCGTCGTGGACCAGCTCAAGAACCTGGACAAGTGGGGCGGACCGGAAACCTTCCCGCATTTTGCCGCCGGGTGGGCGATCGCCGGCAACACCCCCTTTGCCTGGGGCAAGCAGGTTGCCTCCGATTACGGCGGCACCAAGAACGGCATGGTCGTGCGCTGGCCGAACGGCTTCAAGGCGAAGGGTGAGCTGCGCTCGCAGTGGCAGCATGTTGTCGACATCGCGCCGACGGTGCTGGAGGCAGCCGGCCTGCCGTTCCCGAAATTGGTCAATGGCACGCCGCAAAAACCGTTCGAAGGCGGCAGCATGGTCTACACCTTCAACGATGCGAAGGCGAAGGACCGGCATCGCACGCAGTATTTCGAGATCGGCGGCAATCGCGCCCTCTACAGCGACGGATGGCTGGCGCGCACGATACACCGGGCGCCGTGGGAACAGCGCCCGCGCGCCGCGCTCGGCAACGACAAGTGGGACCTGTACGACACGCGCACCGACTTCAGTCTGGCGAACAATCTGGCGGCGACGAACGCGCCAAAGCTCAAGCAACTACAGGCAGCATTCCTCAAGGAGGCCGCCAAGTACAACGTGCTGCCGATCGACGACCGCAGTCTCGAACGCCTTGATCCGAGAGTGGCTGGCCGGCCCGACCTGATGGGAGGCCGCACCTCGCTGACGGTCTACCAGGGCATGACCGGGATGGGGGAGAATGCCTTCATCAATGTCAAGAACCGTTCGCTGACGATCACTGCCGATGTCGACATCCCAACGGGCGGCGCCAACGGCGTGATCCTGGCCCAAGGCGGGCGCTTTAGCGGCTGGAGCCTTTACGTCAAGGACGGCAAGCCGGCATACACCTACAATTGGGTCGGGCTGCAGCGGTACACCGTTGCCGCCGACGCGCCGTTGCCGTCTGGCCCGGCCACCATCACGCTCGACTTTGCCTATGACGGCGGAGGCCGCGGCAAGGGCGGCAAAGCGACATTGTCGGTCAACGGCCAAAAGGTCGCGGAAGGGCGCATCGACAACACCAACGCCAACATGTTCTCCGCCGACGAAGGCGCCGATGTCGGCATGGACGAGGACACGCCCGTCGCCGAGGCCTATCACGCCGGCGCGCCGAGCCGGTTCACCGGCAAGATCAACAAGGTAACGATCGACGTGAAATAGCGCGATGCGATCTGGCGCGCAGCCGTGGCCGGCGCGCGCTTGCACCAATCATTTCGCGCCCGTCAGCTCGTCGACGAGCCGCTTGACCCCGGCATCGTCGGGCAAAATCTCGGCGAACTTGCGGGCGTAGACGAGCGCGGCCTTGGCGTCGCCGGCCTCGCGGTTGACCGAAATCAGCGCGTTGAGGATTTCGAGATTATAGGGGTGGCGGGCATCAGCCTCCCTTAGCACCGCCAGCGCGTCGCCGCGCCGGCCGGCCGCGTGCAGCCCAATGGCATAGACATAGGCGTAACGGGGATTGTTGGGCGCGAGCTTCGCCGCTTCGCCGAGTTCGTCGATTGCCGCCACCCGATCGGCTTTGCGCACCAATAGCAGTCCGAGCGCATGATGAAGGTCCGGGGCGCGCGGCAGCAATGTCAGTCCGCGACGCAGCACGTCTTCCGCATCCGCCTCGCGCGACTGCTGGCGATAAAGATCGGCTAGGTTCCCATAGGCCCCGACCAAGCTCGGGTCGAGCGACACGGCGCGCTCGAAGTCGGCCTGGGCTTCCGACACACGGCCTTGGCGCACGTACAGGTTGCCGCGGTTGACGTTCGCCGTTGGCCAACCCGCATTCAGCTGTAGCGATTCGACGTATTCTCGCAACGCCCGCTCGCGGTCGCGACCTGCCTCGCCAGGGAACCGAT
Source organism: uncultured Rhizobium sp. (assembly GCA_964392845.1). Lineage (GTDB taxonomy): Bacteria > Pseudomonadota > Alphaproteobacteria > ATCC43930 > CGMCC-115725 > DATARH01. The sequence goes on along the minus strand of CAYMRQ010000003.1, from coordinate 13,296 downwards.
CGTCGGGCAAATCGGCGAGTATCCTCGCGGCTTCGAGCCGCACGCCCCGGACCGTATCCCTAAGTAGCGGAGCAGCCAATGCGAGGCGGACGGCCGGGGCGGCCGCCTCCACCATTTCCAACGCGGCCACTCGGACCAGCGGATCGGAATCGGCCAGCAGCGCGGGAACAAACCGCAACGAATCCGGCCGCATGTGGGCCTGGGCGAGGGTCGCGGCGGTTGCTCGCACAATCCCCGGGCGGCTCGTGTCGCGCGCGAGATCGAGCAGGCCCGGCAACGCCTTCGCGCCCTGCGTGCCGGCAGCGTGCAGGATCGGCCCGTCGTTCCGGCGATCCCGCCATCCGCTGCCGTACCAGCGGTCCATCGCCGCGGCGGCCCATTCGGGATTGCGGCCGGCGTGGCACGAATTGCACGCATTGGGACTGCCGAGCGAGGGCGAAAGATCAGGCCGCGGCACGCGGATCGAGTGGTCACGACGGGCCTGCACGAGCATGTAATTCTGGGCCGGCATGTGGCACTCGACGCATTGCGCACCCTTGGTGCCCATTTTGTGGAAATGGTGTTTGTCGGTATCGAAGATTCCGGGGTTGTGGCAGTTCGCGCATAGCGCGTTGCCTTCCGCGCGCAGCTTCAGGGCGTGCGGCTCGTGGCAGTCCATGCAGGTCACGCCACGCTCGAACATCTTGCTCTGTCGGAAGGAGCCCCAGACATACACCTCCTCGCGCTGCTGCCCATCGGGGTAATACAGTGGCGGCGTAAGCAGGGCGGGGCGATGCGTGTCCTCCAGCGGTGCGCCGGGCAGTCCCCCCTCGGCGATCGTCGAGCGACGGGCGTGGTAGGCCGCACAGACATTCACCACGGCAGCGGCCCGGGCTGGTCGCGTTCGGCAACTTTTGCGTCAGAGTGCGTACAGTGCCAACCCTCGTTCCAGCGGCTTTGCAGCCGCACGGCCAGACCCTTGTCGTCGGTCGGCGCATACGACGTCGTCGCCCGCTGCGCCCAGCCGACGTGGCGCGAGCCGGGGCCATGGCACGCCTCGCAGGCAACGTTGATTTCGCTGAAGGTCGTCCGGTACACGTTCGCGGCGGCGTCGAAACCCTTATGCAGATTGGTCGAATGACACTCGGCGCACTGCAGGTTCCAGTTCTGATAGATTCCGGTCCAGTGGCGCTGGTCGGTATGGTCGATCTTGTCGTTCGGATAGAGGTGGAACCAGCGCTGGCCGCCCTCGGCTTTTGGCCGCGTGTCCCAGGCGATGCTCAGCGCCTGGTATCGGCCGCCGGGAAATGCGATCAGGTATTGCTGCAGCGGCGCCACCCCGAACGTGTAGCTGATTTGGTAGTCGGCGAGCTTCCCGTTCGGGCCATCGGTGCGGACGAAATACTTGCCGTCGCGCTTGAAGAAGACCGTCTCCACGTCATTATATTTGAATTTTGCGTTGTCGAAGTCACCAAGCACCGTGGATCCATTCGCCTCTTGCATTGCCAGCTGGTGGTGCGAGCCGCTCCACGCCTTGAACTCGCTCGGATGGCACTGGGCGCACGGGGCGGCCCCGACATACGCGGCACGCTCCAGGGAAAACGACGCCTCCGGTCTGGTAGCGGATGGAGTCGGGACGGGCGCGGACAAAGGCACCGGTGAACGGGGCGCGAGCCACAGGTAGCCGAAACCGACGACCATCACGGCAGCCATCAGGCCACCGACGACGGAAAAACTAACCCGTCGCCTGCTGGCGACGGACGCGAGCGAAGCCGGCGCTCGCGCGGCGCTCTTCGCTTCATGACGGGCGACGCGTTCCCTTTTGCGCTTTGCCATCCCCCGCCTCGTCTGTGGAAAACCGCCGCGTCTGGGCGACTAATATTAGACGTTGTGTCCGTGGCTGCGGCCAGCGGCATGGCTGCCGCCCTCGCTCCGCAAGTCGTCACCAGGATACGATGGTTCGCTTTGAGCATCGGCTCTGGAGCCAGCCGGAACCGGACACTGCGCATCACGGAAAATCGGCGCGGCACTCGGCGTTTCGGAGGGGCTGCTGTGCAGCCTGTGCGCCGAGCGCCGATCGGGGATGAAGGATCTCGCACGCGTAACCAAGAATGGTACTCCGTGACCCGTTGACCTAATAGCCGCGCCCGCTCGCATCCTACCTCGCCGCGATCCTCCTTTTCCTTAAATCCCGCAAAGCGTCGGTTCGAGTTTTGCAACGCTGTACGGTCACTGAGGCTCGGGCATAAGGGGGTGCCGGCCCGCGAAACCCGGGGTGGGGGGTCTCCGGCCGGAATTCCGTCGCCCCGGCCGCCTCGCCGCTCATGCTGTCTCCCGTGCGGGCGCCGGCGCCGGACGCGGCTGCATCGCCGGCAGCGCCGAGCTGCTGATCGAGCGCGATCCTCGCGGCAGTGCCGAGCCGGCCATACCGAACCCCCCCACAATCGAACGCTTGCGCGGCGAGCGTTTCTGTGGCCTCGCGTCGGCGCTGCGGACCATACCGCAATCACTTGTTTGCGGTATGCCTTGGCGCTACCATCACGCGATCAGAAGCGGAGTTGATCGCCATGGCAAAGCGCGTCGCCCTTTACCTGCGGGTCTCCACGGCAGAGCAGACCGTCGAGAACCAACAGCGCGAGCTTGCGACCGTCGCCGAGCGGCACGGCTGGAATGTGGTTGCTACCTATACCGATGCCGGGATCAGCGGCACCAAAGGCCGTGACAAGCGGCCTGGTTACGATCGCCTCTGCCAGGGCATCGCGCGGCGCGAGTTCGATCAGGTGGCGACCCGGTCGGTCGATCGCCTCGGCCGCTCGCTGCAAGAGCTGGTCGAGTTCCTCGCCGAACTGCACGCCAAGGGCGTCGATCTCTACCTGCATCAACAGGGCATCGACACCGGCACCCCGGCAGGCAAGGCGATGTTTCAGATGATGGGCGTCTTCGCCGAGTTCGAGCGCGCCATGATCGTCGAGCGCGTCAAGGCCGGCCTGTCGCGGGCGCGCAGCCAAGGCAAGCGGCTCGGGCGGCCATCGCTGACGGCGGACAAGGAAGGCGTCGTGCGGCGCCTCCTGTCGAGCGGAACCGGCATCGTGAAGACCGCGAAGCTGGCCGGCGTTGGTGTTAGCGCAGTCCAGCGCATCAAGGCCGCGACGCCGGCCGCGGCGATAGGCGCAGACAGTTGATCGGACACTTGCGGACAGTTCGGTTTTTCAACTGTCCGCACTTCCCTTGTTATCACAATAGCTTAGGTCAGTTGGACAGTTCGGACAGTTGATTGCCCTTACTCTCTATGTCCGCTACATATTTTAGCACTTTTCACGGCCCCCTCCTCTTTGCGATGTGCCACGCCAAAGACAGAGGGCCAGCCGTCCGGGTAAGCGCGGGGTAAGCATCCGGCATCGAACCATGCCGTAGCTTGCCGTATCATACGGGGTGCTGCCGAGCGCCAAACGCCCGCGTTCTCTTGGAAAATCGCGCGCCCCGGTAGCATGCCGTAGCTCGCAGTAGCGCGCCGGAACCAACTCAAAATCTGCTTCTCGTAAGAGAGTGGGGGTTTAAGTCCCTTCACCCGCACCATGATTTCAATGACTGAGATGGATGGCGGCGGCCGCGCCGAGCCGAGCGGGCGCGCGGTTCGCCCGCTCGCGCCGGTTCGCCGCGCCTGCCGGGGTCACTCGGGAAGACGGGTCGACTGCCAGGTCACCATCTGCCACCTGCCGCCTTTGTTGGCATAGACATCGGTGAAGCGGACGGCGAAATTCATCGCGTTGCCGCCGGAATTGACGCCGATGCGCGCGACCCCGGTCAACACCACCGTATCGCCGCAATCCTGCGCCTTGACGTCCGAGGGCACAACCGAGCTGTAGACCGTACTTCCGGACTCCATCGCCCCGATCAGGCTCTGCTTGGTATCGAGCCGCGCCGAGGAGTGGGTGTACACGAGATCGTCCGACAGCACCGTGTTCAGCGTCGCGATGTCCTTTTGCGCCATCGCGGTCATGCGCTTCTTGTCGAGTTCGATGATCATCTGCCCATTGCCGGCCATGGTGGTCTCCTCTGTGTCTTTGGCGATCAGCGCACGATCAGTACCAGCTTGCCCTGCAAGTGGCGACCCTCGCTGACCCGGTGCGCCTCGGCGGCGTCGGCGAGCTTGTATTCGGCGATCGCCGGCGGCCGCACCGCGCCCTCATCGAGCAGCGCCAGCATGCGTTCGAGATGCGCGCGGTCGCGGGCAACCCGCGGGCGCAGCACCTCGACATCCTGGCGCAGCGGCGTCGAGCCGGGCGGCGCCGGGGCAATCCATACGAGGCGCCCGCCCGGCCTCAGCACGGCATAGGATTTGAGCTGGACCTCGCCGCCGACGGTGTCGAACACCACATCGCAACCGGCGGCAGCGGTCGTGAAATCCTCTTTGTTGTAGTCGATCGCCCGCGCGGCGCCGAGCATGCGAACATAGGGGTGATTGATGGCGCTCGCCGTCGTGATGACCCTGGCGCCGAGGTGCTTGGCAAGCTGGATGGCAAACCCGGCGACCCCGCCGGCGCCGCCGTGGATCAGGATGGTCTCGCCCGCTTTGAGCTGCGCGGTGTCTTCGAGCGCCCAGATCGCGGTCAGGCTGGTCAGCGCCATCGCGGCGGCGGCGGCATGGCTCAGCCGGTCAGGTTTCTTGGCGATGATCGCCGCCTTGATCGCGACCTTCTCGGCGTAGCAGCCCTCGATCCCCGCATCGCAGACGCCAAACACCGCATCGCCAACCGCGAGATCGGTGACGCCGCCGCCGCGCGCGGCGACCACGCCGGAAAAATCGCGCCCCAGGATGTACGGGAATTTCAGTTTGGAATCATAGCTGCCGAGCCGCACCTTGTAGTCGGCTGCATTGACGCTGGCGGCATGGATGTCGACCACGACCTCGCCCGGCCCGGCGACCGGGTCCGGCGCATCGCCGTAGCGCAGCATTTCCGGCCCGCCATGCCTGGTCAGCAATACCGCTTTCATCGCGTGTTCTCCCTATCCGGTCAGGCTGGCGGTGCTACCGACAGGCGCCCGGTGACGCCGTGCCGCTCGATCAGGCTGGCGACGATGCCGGATTTTTTTGCCTCCTCGACGAAATCGCGCAGGAAGGCAAAGCCGGCGGCGTTTTTCTTCGGCGTGCCGACCGCCTGCTGCACCGCGGCGAACTGCCCGTCGAGGATGCGCGAGCCGGGCAGCTTGTCGGCAAGGCCGATCAGGGCGGGGCGCAGCCCGGCATAGGCGTCCATCTTGTCGTCGACGAACGCCTTAATCGCCGCATCGGCGCTGTCGAACTGCAATAGCTCGGCCTTCTTGACGTTATTTTCGAGCCACAGGCCATAGGCGCTGCGGGCGGTCACCGCGATCCGCTTGCCGGGCTGGTCGATTTCGGTGACGCCGCGGATCGGGGAACCCGCCGGCACCAGATAGGTCGCCTCGATCTCGCAATAGGCGGCGGTGAAGTTGATGACCGCCGCGCGCTGCGGCTCGGCGCCGATATTGCCGATGTCCCAAAGCCCCTTCTCGGCGTCGTCCGCTATTTCGCCGGGCCGCGCATAGGGCACGTATTTGACCGGAACGCCGAGGCGGGCGGCGATCGCCGCCGCGATGTCGGGCGATACGCCGGAGGGGTCGCCCGACGGATCCTTGCCGGTGACCAGGAGGAAATTGCCCATGTTGATCGCGGCGCGCAGAACCCCGGTCGGGGCAAGTTCGGAGACGATGTTTGGGCTGGGCAGGACAGGCATGGCGGGGGGATCCGGCAGTGGTGAATTCGATCGGTCGTAATCTTAATCATCGCCGCCCGCTAAGCAC
>CAYMRQ010000003.1:3653-7484 GCA_964392845.1 uncultured Rhizobium sp. | reverse complement strand
ATGCAGCGATCCTACAGCTTTGCTGCTCACGGATGACGCATTGGCGGATCGGCGCCGCCCCCTCGGGATGCCCGCCGCCCTGCACCGGCCTTTTGACCGTCAAACCGGCTCGCGCTATCCTCCGAAAAGCGGGAGGCGCGCGTGAGAATGTCGATCAAAAGGCTTGTTCTTATCGGGGGCGCGCTGGTCCTCAGTTCCCCGGCCTTGGCCGCCGGAATAAATTCCGGTACCTACACCTGCACCGATCTTCAAGCTCTGATCATCGCCAGGGGCTTCATTTTCATCAACAACTCGAACTTCCAGGACTTCGTCGTTGCCAACGCGTCTCTCTGTGGCGGCGGAGAGCAGGCTCAGGTGCTTAGCCTACCGACGACCGACCGCCCCGCCTGCCCGGTGAACTACTGCGGCGCTGCTCGCGGTCAACGGAGCGACTGATTGCCGGCCTGGCGCGACGGTCAAAGAGTCCGGGAAAATCCTGACCGAGCTCAGGCGACAATGAAGCGGTCGATCTTGCGGTGGCGGAACAGCCATCTTCCCTGTTGCTTGACCATCTGGTCGGCGTAGGCGCCACCCGATCCGATCTCCGGCCCTTCGGGGCTGTTTTGCACCAGGATCCAGTTGGAGCGGATCTCGGCGCGCTCGCTGGCGAGTGTGATCGCGATGTTGGTCACCAGATGCACCGCGCGCGGGCGGTTGTCGCCGGCCCTGGCGCGGATGTCGCGTGCGAGGCCCGCGATCGCGGCGCGGCCGGTCGCCTTGCCGAACGCGGTCTCCCAGGTGCCGTCCTCGGTAAACAGCGCCGCCATGTCGTCGTAGCGGCCGCCGTCGAGTGCAAAGCAATACTCGGCCAGCACCTCGCGGATGGCGTCCTTTTCCTCGATCGCGGTCGGCATGCGCCGGTCCTCCCAAAAAGGCTGATGCCACACTGTAGCCGCTGCCCGGCGAAGACGGCTAGATTGCGTGCAGCATCAATGGTCACCCTTTTGGGGGAGCTTTGCCATGGCCGCATCCGCCGCGAACCGGTTGGCGCTCTATGCGAGCGTCGGGCCGGAGCTGACGCATTACGAGGTCGATGTCGAGGGCGCCACGCTGGTGCGGCACGGCACGGTTTCCCTGCCGGCCAATGTGCACTACGCCTGGCCGCACGCGTCGCGGCGGTTTCTCTATGTCGCGTCGAGCGACGCCGCGCCAGGGGCCGGCGGGCTGTCGGTGGCAGCTGGCACCAAGCATCACGTCAGCGCCTTCCGCATCGATCCGGCGAGCGGCGCGCTCGGCCCGCATGGCGCGCCGATATCGCTGCCGACCCGCCCGATCCACATGACGACCGACATCCCCTCCGAGAACATCCTCGTCGCGTTCAGCAATCCGAGCGGGCTCTGCGTCTACCGCATCAACCGCGATGGGACCCCGGGCGCCGAGGTCGGACAGCCGGAAGCGGTCTACCCCGGAATCTATGCGCACCAGGTCCGGGTGCGCCTCGACAACAAGAAGGTCATCCTGATTTCCCGCGGCCACGACGCGGCAGGCGACAAGCTCGAGGATCCCGGTGGGCTCCAGGTCTTCGATTTCCGCGACGGCCATCTGACCGCCCAGGTGTCGGTCGCGCCGAATGGCGGCTACGGCTTTGGGCCGCGGCATCTCGATTTCCATCCGACCGAGCCCTGGGTCTATGTGTCGCTGGAGCGCCAGAACCGGCTCGACGTGTTCGCCTTTCACGACACGACGCTGCTGGCGGTGCCGGTGTTCCAGAAGGGGACCCTGGCCGAGCCCGACAACATCCGCGGGCGGCAGGTCGCCGGCACGGTGCACGTCCATCCGAACGGCCGGTTTGTCTATGTCGCCAATCGCGCCTCGTCGACCACCGAGGTCGACGGAAAGCGGGTCTTCGCCGGCGGCGAAAACACGCTCGCCGTCTATCGAATCGACCCGGCGACCGGCGAACCGAACCCGATCCAACACGTCGACACGCAGGGCATCCATTGCCGAACCTTCCACATCGACCCGAGCGGGCGCTTATTGGTGGCGGCGCACATTATGGCGCTGCCGGTCAGGGACGGCGCGACAACCCGCATCGTGCCGGCGAGCCTTGCCCTGTTCCGCATCGCCGCCGACGGCAGGCTCGACTTCGTGCGCAAATACGATGTCGAAATCGGCGACAGGACGATGTGGTGGATGGGCATGGTGGGGCTATAAACGCTGTCTTTTCGCCGCCAGGTAAAAAGGGAGACGAGATCGTGGACAGGCCAATCGAGACCGATGTCTTCGCGACGGCGCAACGCGTGCTGCCCGGCGGCACCTTCGGCAATTTTCCCGGCGAGGTCATCATTCGCGAGGGTAAGGGCGGCCGGGTGTGGGACGAACAGGGCAAGGAATATGTCGATTTCCTGCTCGGCTCCGGGCCGATGCTGGTCGGCCACGCGCATCCCGAGGTGACCGAAGCCGCGCAGGCGCAGATTGCCAAGGGGACGACCTTCTTCGCCAACAACCGGCTAGGCATCGCGCTGGCCGAGGCGATCGTCGAGGCGGTGCCGTGCGCCGAGCAGGTGCGCTTTGTCTCGACCGGGAGCGAGGCCGATCTCTATGCGATGCGCGCGGCGCGCGCCTTCACGCGGCGCGACAAGATCCTCAAATTCGAGGGCGGCTATCACGGCATGAGCGATTATTCGCTGATGAGCCTGGCGCCGAAGCGCTCGGGCAATTTCCCGGCTCCGGTGCCGGACTCGGCCGGCATTCCGAAGAGCGTGCGCGACGAGGTGATCATCGCTCCGTTCAACGATGCCGAGGCGGTGGCCGATCTGGTGCGCGAGCATAAGAGCGAACTGGCCGGGATTATCGTCGAGCCGTTTCAGCGGATCATCCCGCCGGAACCCGGTTTCCTCGCCGCCTTGCGCAAGATCACCGCCGATAACGGCATCCCGCTGATCTTCGATGAGGTGGTGACCGGCTTCCGCCTGGCTTATGGCGGGGCGCAGGAATATTACGGCGTCGTGCCGGATCTCTGCACGCTCGGCAAGGTGATCGGCGGCGGCTTTCCGCTGGCGGCGATCGCTGGGCGGGCCGAGATCATGGCCCATTTTGACCGCGCCAAGGTCGGCGACGAGAATTTCCTGGTGCAGATCGGCACCCTCTCGGGCAATCCGGTCGCCGCGGCAGCCGGGCTCGCCACGCTGGCGATCCTGCGCCGCCCCGGCGCCTACGAGCGGATCCACGGCACCGGCCGCGAGCTGATGGGCGCTCTCGGCGACTTATTGAAGCGCGCCGCCATCGCCGCGCAGATCTGCGGCGAGCCGCCGCTATTCGATGTCGTGTTCAGCGCCGAGCCGGTGCGCGACTATCGCGGCACCTTGCGGGGCGATGCCGAGCTGATGCGCCGCTTCAACGCGCTCCTGCGCGAGCGCGGCATCCTCAAAGGCGAGTCGAAGTACTACATCTCGCTGGCCCATACGCCCGAGGATATCGCTTTCACGGTCGACGCCTGGCAATCGGCGATCAAGGAATTGCAGGCATAGACGAAGAGCGCCCTAACCTGGGTCTAGTACATCGTAGGGTGGGTTGAGCCAAGCGAAACCCACCACGCCGCCGTCGAAGAAGATGGGCTTCGCGTTGCTCAGCCCATCCTACGATCTACCACCTGCGTCAGTCGTTGAAGAACACCAGGGTACGCACCTCGATGCTCTCGCGCGGCGGGGCGTCGGCGGGCGATTGCGGGTCGTCGAAGGCGCCGTGGGCGGAAAACCGCGCGGCGCCCGAGCGCGCCGAGTCGAAGCAGCGGATCAGCACGAATTCGTCGGCCTCCATCTTCGGAAAATAATACCAGAGCTGCGCCGGGTT
>CAYMRQ010000003.1:0-3643 GCA_964392845.1 uncultured Rhizobium sp. | reverse complement strand
GGTGAAGCGGGCGCGGCCATCCTCAGCCGAGTCGTAGCATTTGATGAAAAGCGCCTCGTCGGGGCGCATATGCGGGAAGTGGTACCAGCGCTGGCGCGGGCTGTAGGTGACGGCATAGGTCTCGCCGGTCCGGTCGGGATATCTGAGGTCGGAGCCGACCAGGTTCTCCTGCGCCAGGGTCTGCGCGTCGCACAGCGCGAGCGGCGAGCGCAAGAGCGGGCCGCGGATCGGCCGCCAGAGGTTGATCTCGGCGAAACGGTGCTTCAGCAATTCCTCGGCTTCCGCGCCCATCAGGTCGCGTACGCGCTGCGGCGCCGACCAGGCGGTGTAATCGTTGTGGACGCGGCTCGCCGGCAGCTTGATCTGATTGCCCTTGGCCGACAGGGCGGCGTTGCGCGCGATGTGGTCGAAGGCAACGACCCGCACCGCGCCGGTCGCCTCGCGGATCACCCGCTCGCATTCCGGGTAGTAAAGCGAGGTTGCCTGGTCGTCGTCATAGAGGTTGGTCGCCGCGGTCGGCTGGCGCAGCAGCACGAAGCCCTCGCGGTCGAGCGACAGCCGGTCGTTGACCGCGCGCGCGTCGAGGACCTTGACCTGGTGGGTTTCCTCCCTTGTGTTGCGTGGCGGCACCCCCGGCGGCGGCTCGTAATTGTAGGAATACGGCTTTTCGGCCATCGGCTGGGTGAAGTTGAGCGGGGCGACGACGCCCTTCAGGTCCGCGATAGCCAAGCCGTCCATTGAAACCCTCCGCGGGTTGGTTGCGTGCGCAAGGATAACGCATCGCGGCTGCAAATGAGATAGGTATCCCTGGCCGTGGTCAAATGCCGGAAGGGAATAGGAGGCATGATGCGATTTTCCGAGGAGGCCTGGGAGCGCACCGCCACCTTGCGTAAGGCGATCCACGCCCTGCCGTTTAACACCGGGCTGGCGGCCGGTACGCTCGCGCCCGAGCGCTTCCGCTTCTACATCATGCAGGATGCGCTCTATCTCGCGCAGTATTCGCGCGTCTTGTCGCTGGCGGCGGCGAAGGCGCCGGACACGGCGAGGTCGCAGATTTTCGGCCATTCCGCGCTCGGCGCGATCGCCGTCGAGCAGCGGCTGCACGAGCACTACCTGCGCGAGTTCGGGGTCGAGCCCGCGGCGGTCGCGGCCGCCGAGCCGGCGCCCGATTGCCTCGCCTATACCAGCTTTCTATTCGCCGCGGCCCATCAGCAGCCCTGGGAGGTTCTGGTCGCGGCGCTGCTACCGTGCTTCTGGATCTACTGGGACGTCGCCTCTGCGATCGCCCGCGGCGCGGCGCTGAACAATCGCTATCAGGCCTGGATCGACACCTATGCCGACCAGGCGTTCGGCGAGGCGGTCGCCCGGGTCATCGACATCGCCGACCGGGCCGCGGCAGAAGCGACTCCGGCGCGACGCGGTTCTATGCTCGCCGCCTTCAGCCGCTCGGCCCAGTATGAGTGGCTGTTCTGGGACGGCGCCTACCGGCAGCGCGGCTGGCCCACATTCGGATAAAGGAGACCCGCAATGGCAACCCAAGCGAAGATCGCGGTCATCACCGGCGCTGGCAGCGGCATCGGCCGCGCCTCGGCGCATGCCCTGCTCGAAGCCGGGTGGAACGTCGTCCTCGCCGGGCGCCGCCGTGCGATGCTCGAAGAGACCGCCGCGCTCGCCCTCATCAGCAAGGAGGGAGCGCCGCCGCCGCGCACCCTGGTGGTGCCGACCGATGTCTCGGACCCGGCCGCGATCGCCGCGCTGTTCGAGGCGGTCAAGGCGAGCTACGGCCGCATCGATTTGTTGTTCAACAATGCCGGAATCAGCACCCGCGGCATCCCGTTCGAGGATCTGACCTATGAGCAATGGATGGGTGTGGTTCAGGTCAACCTCACCGGCTCGTTCCTGTGCGCCCAGCACGCCTTTCGCATGATGAAGAGCCAAGACCCGCGGGGTGGCCGCATCATCAACAACGGCTCGGTCTCGGCCCATGTGCCGCGGCGCAACTCGACCCCCTATGTCGCGACCAAGCACGCGCTGACCGGCCTCACCCGCTCATTGTCGCTCGACGGGCGCGGGCTCGACATCGCCTGCGGCCAGATCGACATCGGCAACGCCGCGACCGAGCGTAACACCGATACCTCGGTCGGCCGGCTGCAGGCCACCGGCAAGGTCGAGGCCGAGGCGCGCATCGATGTCCGCCACGTCGCCAAGGGCGTCGCCTACATGGCAAGCCTGCCGCTCGACGCCAACGTCCAGTTCATGACCGTGATGGCGACCAAGATGCCCTATATCGGCCGGGGGTGAGCAACGCCGGACTGCATTGCAACTGCGCGTCCTTCGAGACGCACCCCTTCGGGGTGCTCCTCAGGATGAGGCATATTTGTGTGTGATATCAGAGGTATAACTTCATCCTGAGGAGCCCGCGCAGCGGGCGTCTCGAAGGACGCACAGCGCCGATTCAGCAAGCAGGGATCAGACCCCGTACCTTTGCCGCCAGGCGAGCCCCTCGGCGGTGTCGCCGAGCGGGGTGTATTCGCAGCCGATCCAACCGGCGTAGCCGAGTTCGTCGATGCGGCGGAACACATAGTCCCAGCCGATCTCGCCGGTGCCCGGCTCGTGGCGCCCGGGGACGTCGGCCAATTGCATGTGGTCGATCGCCGGCAGCAGCGCGGCGAGCCGCGTCGTCACATCGCCCTGCGCGATCTGGCAGTGATAGATGTCGAATTGCAGCCCCAGCCGGTCGCGCCCGATCGCCGCGGCGATCGCCGCGCCCTGCTCCTGCGTGCGCAAAAGATAGCCGGGTGCGTCGCGCGGGTTTAATGGCTCGATCACCAGCTTGACCCCGGCGGCGAGCCCGCGCTCGCCGGCCCAGGCGAGATTGGTGGCGTAGAGCGCCAGCGCGGTGTCAAGGGCGAGGCCGGCCGGTGGCATCCCCGCCATCACATGCACGCGCTGGCAGCCGAGTGCCACGGCATAGTCGAGCGCCTGCTGGACGCCGTCGCGGAAGGTGCCCTCCCGCCCGGGCAGGCAGGCAAAACCGCGCTCGCCAGCCGCCCGGTTGCCGGCCGGGCTGTTGATCAGCACCTGCCTGAGCCCGTTGGCGTTCAGCCGGGCGCGCAGCTCGGCCGCCGGATACTCATAGGGCGAGGCGAATTCCACTGCGGTGAAGCCGGCGCGCGCCGCCGCCTCGAACCGCTCGAGAAACGGCAGCTCGGTGAACAGAAAACCGAGATTGGCAGAAAAGCGGGGCATGGTGCCTACACCTTCAAGACTTCGGCGTTGGGCGCGGCTTCGAGTTCGCAGGCGTTCACCGTCATCGCCAGCAGGCTGTAATAGCCGATCGCGGTGGTCAGCTGGATCAGCTGGTCGTTGCCGAAGCGGGTCTGCATCGCCTTGAACATCGCGTCGTCGGCGCGATGCTTGCGCAATAACGCCCTGGTGAACTCGACGATCTGCGCGTCTTCCGGGGGGATGCCGCGCGAATGGTTGTCGCGGATCGCGGCGATCGTCGTCTCGGGGATGCCCTGCCGGCGCGCGCCGCCGGTCTGAGCGCCCCAGACATAGACCGCCTCGAACTCGCGCGCGGCCGTCATCGCGGCGAGCACCCGGACCCGCATGTCGAGCGAGCCCTCAAAGCGCACATAGG
>CAYMRQ010000002.1:0-61495 GCA_964392845.1 uncultured Rhizobium sp. | reverse complement strand
GCCACCTCAAGGGCTGGTTCACGTTCTTCATCGCGGACGAGGCGCACGAGCTCAAGGGCGCGACGACCGCGCAGGGGCAGGCCTTCGGGCGGCTCGCGGCCGCCGCGCGCCGGACGCTCATCCTGACCGGAACGCTCTCCGGGGGCCTCGCCTCGAACATCCACCTCCTCATCGCGCGCATCGCGATGCCGTCGCTCCTGCGGGAGGGCCTCGGCTACCGCAACACCAGCGAGTGGATCCGCCGGTACGGCATCCACGAGCGCGTGACCGTCACCACGCCGGCGAGCACGACCGGGCCGGCGCAGACGAAGCGCCATCACTACGAGCGGCCTGGCATCTCACCTGTGGTCTTCGCGCGTCACCTGATCGACCAGGTCGCGTTCCTCGAACTCGCCGATCTCGCCGTCGCGCTGCCGCCCCTCACCGAGGAAGTCCGGACGGTCGAGATGGACCCGCCCCTTCGCGCGGCCTACGACGAGCTCCGGCAGGATCTTCGCGGCGCCGTCGTCCACGCGCTCCACCGGCGCTACCGCGGACTCCTGGGCTCCTACATCACGACGCTCCTGGCCTACCTCGACCATCCCGCGGGCTTCTCGCCGATCCGGCACCCGTCTCAGGACACCATCATCGCGGTGCCCCGCTCGCTGCCGCTCGATCACCTCTACGCCAAGGCCCGGGCGCTGCTGGAGATCCTCGCGGAGGAGGCCGCGGCGTCTCGGCGCGTGTTCGTCTTCGTGACCAACACGGAGCGCCATGACGTCGCCGGGCGCCTGGCGCGCATCCTCACCGAGCGCGGGTACCAGGCCGAGACGCTCCGCGCGAGCGTCGCGCCGGAGCACCGCGAGCAGTGGCTCGGGCACCAAGTGGCCAAGGGCGTACAGATCGTTGTCGGCAACCCCGGCCTCGTCCAGACCGGCCTGGACCTCACGGGTGCCCTCGACTTCCCCACGCTCGTCTTCTACCAGGCCCCGCTGTCGGCCTACACGCTCCGCCAGGCTTCGCGGCGCAGCCACCGGATCGGCTCGGATCGTCCAGTCCGCGTCGTCTACCTCGCCTACGAAGATTCCGTTGGCGCGACGGCGCTGAGCCTTCTGGGCTCCAAGATCCAGAGCTCGCTGGCGATCGAAGGTCGGTTCTCCATGGACGGGCTGGCGGCGATGTCGGACAGCATGGACATCACGACCGCGCTCGCGGCGAGCCTCGTCGGCGAGCGCCAGGACATCGAGAGTGCCGAGACCATCTGGCGCCGCGTGGCCGACCTGGAGGCGCAGCAGGTGCAGACGGTTGCGGCGGAGCACCCGCCCGTCGCGTCGGCCGTCGAGGCGGAGGGCTCGGCGCCGATCTCCTGGTGATGGGCGCCTATGGTCATTCGCGGGTGCGCGAGCTGGTGCTTGGCGGCGCCACGCGAACCGTTCTCGACAGCATGACCTTGCCGGTCCTGATGGCGCATTGAGGCCCCCGCCAGGCCCCCGCCGCGGGACGGGTGACAAAAGCGGCCGATCACTCGTATAGTCGCGCCACATAGCGGGGGGATCGGATGGCGGCCTCTGCAGGAATACGGGGCGGACCCACTCGCGTCGGGCTGAACCCGCTGTTGGTCGCCGTTTGCGGATGTCTCGCCGTGATTGGCCTGTCACTTGGCTCGCCGTCGCGTGCAAAGGCGGATGGCGGCATGATTTATGTCGATGCACCGCAGGGATATTCCAGCGCCGATCTTGGATCGGCATTACTTCAATCGCTTGCCGAGCAATTCAAGTTTACGCTGGCGAGCATTGACACCGATCGAGAGGTCATGCAGCGAATTGCTGCAGATCCTCGCAGCATCGGACTGGTTCAGCGCGACCGCTATATCCAGTATTTGCGCGACCACGCTGACAGCGACACCCGCTTCGAATTCTACGGCAATATCCCGGTCTGCCTGATGGCGGTGGTGCGCAAGGGATCGCAGATCCAGAGCTACGGCGATCTCGTCAGGGTGCGAACCAACCGTCAGACGTCGCTCGATGTGGGGCCGGCGACGGGGCAGCTTGCCGCGACCTTCGCGACCCTGCGGGGAATCGACCGGTCGCTTGCCAATCTCCGGCTCGAACACCTTGGCGGCGCCCGCGCGCTCGGCCGGGTGACTACCGGCGAAACCGATGCGGCGTTGTTCCTGGTCCTGGCGCCGTACACCGGCGGCCTTGTCTTCGACATGATCGATGCCGATGCGCTCGACCTGGTCCCGTTCTTTTCCGAGGATATCGTCATCGGGGCGTCGCGCGGCAGACTGCCGTACGTGCTGCGACAGATCAAATTTGGCAACCCGGGATGGTTCTCGTCGGGGCGCCCGTATCACACGACCTGCACCTCGCTCGGCGCGGTGGTGAATGCGACGGCCGACGTGACGTTGTCGGAGAAGGTTGCGCAAATCCTCCTTCAGGATACCCCCGCGGAGAGCCAGCGCCCCTGGTATGCGGCAGTCGGCAGCGTGTTCGTTGTTGCGTTTGGCGAAGTCCACCGGCTCCTGGTCGGCGTTGGCGAAGTAATCACCGCGTGGTTCAGCCCAGCCACGCCGAGCGAGGCGATCGCGGCTGCGCCGGCAACCGCACCTGAATTGCAGCCGGCTCGTCACGGCAGAAATGACTGGCAAGGCGACGCGCCGCCGATGCGCGGTCCCACAACAAGAGCGCCATGACGTAATGATCGATCGGCCGGCGCCGCGGGTTTCGCTAGCTATTGCGGGTTGAAACTCATAATCTCCGTCGCCAAGAAGCGCGATTAGACTGGGGGTTAACGATAGCGTGCGAGGTTGCGCTGGTTTGCGCCTTGCACTTTGTCGCTGCCGGCGAGGGCTTCGGATTGGCTCTGCGCAAATTGTCGATTGGAATACGACATCATGTCGGTTGAAGACCAGGGGAGCGGGAATCGACGCAAGCCCGAAGCGCGGCGGGACAAGAAGCAATTTGCCGATTTTGTGCGGATCCACGCGATCAACGGGAACCTGATCACCCGCGAAGACGAGATGAAGGTTCTCAAGGAAGGCATCACGCGCTACCGGATGGAGCTCGACGAGGCGACCGGGGTCATGCTCAGCGTCGCCGCCGAGCACGACATCGCGCTGACCAGCCAGGCCGAGCATCACGTGGAGGTCATGCTCGAGCAGGTGGTGAAGCGCGGCAAGATCGGCCAAAAGGAATTCGCCGACGTCGTCGCCGTCTACGCCAAGCTGACCAACGGCAGCCTTGCGGTCCCCGAAATCAAAAAGCGCGTCAAGCAGATGGTCCAGGAGCGCGGCTGGAACGGGCGGCGGACGCGCCGGATCTTCGGCACCCGAAAGTGGTTCCGGAAAATCTGACCGGCGAGCGGCATCTTTCGGCCCGGTTTGCCGCGTCACGCCGGCAGCGTGTCGGTGTGTGCCTCACCGTGTAAAAAACTGGCGATGGAGTGCGGTCTGGCGGTCGCAGTCCAGCTGGCTGATCGCCAGATACAACGCCCTCTGTGCCGCATAGGGGTCATTCGAAAGCGTATTGAAGAAATCCCTTTTTTCTTCGGCTATTCCAGGCTGAACGATGAAGCCGGCGACCCGATAAGGCACATATACCGACAGGCCCATCACTTCGAAATACATGACAACGGTAGCGATCCGGCCGGCGGCATCGCGCAGCGTTGCCGGCCCGTAAATCGGCAGCACCAGATAGGGGCCCGAGGGCAGCTCGTAGGCGCACAAAGTCTCTTCGAGATTGCGCGGCCTTACCGTATAGCCCAGCTCCGTCGCGGGGTCGCGGAAGCCGGCAATGCCGAACGTCGTGTTGATGCCGAAGGGCGCGGCGGAGGTGCCGGCATCATCCAACTGACCCTCGAGCGCGCTACTGACAAAGGTTGCCGGCTCGCGCAAGTTGCGGAAGAAATTCCCGACGCCGAGCTGCACCTCCGGCGGCGTATGATCGAAATAAAGCTGGCTGACCGGTGCGAAGACGTTGGTCTGCAGCCCTACATTCAGCCGGAACATCGCCCGATTGAAAGGCTCGAGCGGATCATCGTCGTTCAGATTGCGCAGGATGTCGCTTTCTGACAGGCCGGGGATTGCCAATACTGGCACGAGCGGATCGGCGGCGATGGCGAAGCGAGGTGCGGCGGCACTGGGGGCGGGCGGCGCCGCCATGGCGCGTTCGGCGGCGTGCTTCAGCTTGGCAGTGAGGGGATCGAGAACACCAAGGCGCAGCTTTTCCGCGAGATCGCCCGCGATCGCGTGGACCGCCTCATACGACTGCCGCACGTCCGACCGGCCGATGAGTTCGGCCGACTCGCGCGAAATCGGCTGGAGGACATGGGTGTCGGCCAGCGCTGCGAGGCCCTGCGCCGTTTCGCTCAGATCCTGGTAAATCTCCTGGGTCCGCGGGTGAGCGAGAAACTCCTCTGCCGCCTGCCGCGAGGGCGCGATGAGGCGGCTCTCCGCTGTGTCGTAGACCGATCCGGCGATCTCGCCAAGGCGGCTGGCGAGGCTCGGTTCCGTGTTTGTATCAAAGTCCTCCG
The DNA here is from genome assembly GCA_964392845.1 of uncultured Rhizobium sp. GTDB lineage: Bacteria > Pseudomonadota > Alphaproteobacteria > ATCC43930 > CGMCC-115725 > DATARH01. Next base: position 56,983 of record CAYMRQ010000002.1, on the reverse strand, counting down.
CCGCTGCCCAGGCGAGGCTTGACGACACGGAGACCGCGAGCGCCGCGCAGACCGCGAGGGCCCATTGCCGCGCGGCGCGTGCCGCCAGAATATTCACGCAGGACCTCACGTGTCGGTAACGACCGGCAGCGGCGGTACGTGCGGCCAGCGATCAATCCAGGCTTTTATCTGGTAGAATACGCGATTATCGAACCAGCTCATGACCAGGGCATTTTCTGCCAGCGCATCATCGATGTAGTTGCCGGTTTGCCGCGGGCTGCCGGGATAGGAAAAGCGAATGAAGTCCGGCAGCAACAGCGGTTTGACGATCTCGACGGCAGAAATCTCCCGGACCGGTATGCTCTTTTCGGTGACGCCGTAACCAAGCCACAACAGCTCGACCGCGTGCCCGAAGACGCCGCCCTTGACGAGCCTGATCTGTTCCGCTGTCAGTTCCAGGCGACCGCCGATCCCGACCGCGACGAGCAGCGGGATCTCGATGCCGGACATGTTTCTCCTGCCGGGTGCCCGAGACTCGAGGCGATGGCCGGCATCGTCTTCCACATCAGCGTTGGACATAGCGCTTCTGCAACTGGCCGGTCAGCCGCTCGATCAGGTGCGACCATGAGGTACCGAGCGCGAGGACAATCGCGACGGCACACAAGGTGCCGTATTGGCTTACCAGCAGGTAGAAATGCCAGGAGTGCGGTGACTGCGGTGCGGCAACCACGGACGCCAATTCACTGCCAAAGAGAACGATGGCGAGACCGGCGACGATCAACCCGGATCGCTGGAACGCCGCGAAGACGACGCGAAATATGGCGTAATAAATCATCACCAGAGTGAGCGCGACAATCACTTTCAGCGATGGCAGACCCGTCCCGAAATCGGTAATCCAATGGTAAACGGAGTATCCGGTCGGGTTGTACGTCGAGAACACAAGAGCAAGGCTGCAAAGGAACCGGGCGAGAAAAAAGCTCCACGGAAGAGGCTCATTCACCATCGCCACAGCCAGTTCAAATGGTCGCCGATCGGCCAGGGAGCCCCGGGGCGCACAGGCTCCGGGCATCGGCGACAGGATCGCCCGGTCGAAGAAAGCTTATAGGCAAGGCGCTAGCCCTGTCACCCCTCGCGCGGCGAGGGCGGCGGCGACGCGACGGACAGGCGGCCAGTCGCGGGAGTGGCTGTCGCCGGCCGCCGGATCGGCCGCCATTACCCGACGAAACGCCCTTGGAACCCACCGCCTTTTGGCGCATAAAGGCTTGTATCCCCGCGCCGGTCCGCCCCCAATAACGGACCTCATGACCATCCAACCTATGAGGATGAACACGCCGATCTGATTGGAAGATGGTGCATCATGACATCTGACCAGGAGCCAACGGGCAGCACGACCAACGGCGTCCGCCGCGACGGCGAACCCATGCCGCCCGACAATCCTTCCGCGAACCCCGCCGCGACCGATCCAGCGGCGGCGACCGGCGGTGCCGGCGTCGGCCCGGCGACTACCGGCATCACCGCAACCGGGTTGCGGGACCTCACGCGTACTGCGCTCATCCTCGCGGTGCTTAGCCTGGTTATGGCGATGACCGGACCAAAGTGGTCGCCGACGATCTATGGCAATCCCGGCTCGGCGCAATTCATGATTCTTGGCGTCGCGCAGCTGCGTCCGGCTCTGCTGAGCAACGAGCCTTTCAGGAATGAGCTGACCCTGGTCAGAGGCGTGATGCCACGCCAGCCGGACGTCAATCAGGCGCTTGAGATGCTCAGCGCCTACGCCGATCAGGGGGTGCCGGTTTTGCCGGAGTTGCAGGCGAGCTTCGTCACTTTCGCCAACGCGATCGTGCTGAACGATGTCATCGGCACGCAGTCGAGCCGGTTCGACCGCGCCGTCATTGCCGCGGCCGCGGCGCTGCGCCTGCACGCACTCGCGCACTGGCTCCACGATACGCGGCCGGCCTCCACGATCGTGTGGGAGGCGAAGACCCATCTCGATAGCGGAGATCTGGCCGGGGCGGCGGCCGCGCTCGGCAAGCTGACGGGCCCGGAGGCCGCGGTTGCCGAACCTTGGATCAGGGCGGTGCAAAGCCGCCTGGCCGCGAACCAGGTTCTCGAATTCCTCGAAACCGTGGCCCAATCACGGGTGGGGATTTTGGCGCAGCGCTCCTGAATTTCGATCTGACCGAGCCGGCGATAACGTCGACCGCCGCTCCACTGCCTGGGTATTCTGATCGATGTTCGAGTCGTTTGGCATCCAGAGGTTTGTCACGCGCTGGCTGGCCGCGATGTTTCTGGTCCTGGCGACCTACAATCCGAGCGGATATTCCTACTATCATTGGGTCAGCGAGCTGGACATCGGCAATTGGATTCTGAAGCTGCTGATCGGGGTCCTGCTCGTCATCCTCTACGCGACATTCGGCTTGGCCACCCAGCGCTCGCTTGGCCGGCTCGGAATTGCCGCGTGGCTGCTCTTCTTCACCGTCGTGACCTGGACGATGATCGACCTCGGCCTGATCCGGATCGCCGGCTCAGGCACCGTGGCGACGATCGCGCTGGTGAATTTGGCCAATTTGTTGGCCGTCGGCGTGTCGTGGTCGTACGTGCGGGCACGCCTGTCGGGTCAGGCGGATACCAACAACGTCACGCTGCCCTGAACCCGGTGAACATCGCCCGCCGCCGGACGCGAAGCGGTGGCAGGCGGCGGAAATTCGATATAACATGCAGTATTCTGGCCGGTCCGGCGGGTCCGGCCGGTCCGCGGATCGAGGGTTTGAGCGCCATGCGGAAATTTCTCCTCCTCGCAGCGATTGCTTTTGCTCTGATTGCCCCGACAGCGGCGCATGCCCAGGCCGGAGCCGCCACGGCCGGCGCGGTGCTGGGCGGTCTCGCCGGATCGGTCTACGCCACCGGCCTCAATGCGACCGCTGCGGCAGTTAGTTCCGCCGCGGCCGCCACGGCCAGCGCGATTGGCGCCGCCGTTCCGGTGGTGGCGACCGGCGTGGCGGGCGCGATAGCGGCGGCGAGCACCCCCGTGCTCGTCGGCGTCGTGGTCGGCGGCGGCGTTGGCTATTTGCTGTTTTAGCGCGCAGCGGGCGGCATCGCTGGCCGTAGAATATTATCTTCAAGGGTAACACGATGCCTAAGTGGACCGCTGCGGTGCTTGTCTCGTGGTGCCTGTGCGCGCCGAATTTCGCCTTCGCCCTCTCGGATCAGGATCAGTTCCGGGACATGGTCGGCATATCCAAAGAGCAGGCCCTGGTCGTCGGTGCAGGAATCATCGCCGGCGCGCTCGTCGTGCACCTCATCGTTCCCGCCGATTTTGCCTATCTCGCGGGCGGTGTTGGCGGCGGGCTTGCGGCCCATTGGTGGTACCAGAATGGCGGCGAGGCCCAGCTTCGCCCCCTGTTGAAGCCGGACCGCGCCAGCGCGGCGGCAAATGCGCGTGACCGCCCGATTGTCGAGGGCATCGCCCTGCGGCGTTAGAGCTGGTTGTTCGTGGGGCGGGACCGACGACCATGGCCGCGATTCTGTGGCTCAACGATCTGCCGTTATGGGCAAGCGTCCTCGTCCTGGTTGGCGGGTCGATCGCGCTGTCGATCATCGGGACGGCGGTTTCCAGAATATTCTTCGGTGAGCAGCAGCTCAGTCTCAACAACATTGTCGGCGGTTTCGAGTACTTGTTTATTGCGGGAATTTACGCAGGTTTTCTCGGCTTTTTGCTGTTCGGCGTTTACAATCGTTACGACAAGACGCGCGCCGCCGTCATCGGCGAGGTGACCGAGCTTACGACGCTGGATCGGCTCGCCGTTGCGTTTCCTGCCGCGACAAGAATCCGGCTGCGAGAAGAGCTCAAGGAATATGCGCGTCAGGTGGTCGACGTGGAGTGGCCGCAATTGCGCGGCCGCACCGCCCGCATGACCGTGATTTCTGCGCTCGACACCCTCGATTATGCCTATGGCGCAGTGGAGCCGACGACTCGCAAACAGCGGGTGGTGCTAAAATACTCGCATAAAATACTGGGCGATATCAGGGATAACCGTGGTGTTCGCTTCCTTCGCAGCCTGGGAGCTCTCCAGGTCCTGCTCTGGGGGGTGACCCTCACGGGCACGGCAGTCGCGATCGTCTTCCCCTGGGTGTTTGGCAGCCCGAACGTCAACGCAGCGATGCTGATGTCCATCCTGTCCACTCTGCAGATGGCGTCCGTGGTGCTGGTCGTCCTCAAGCTGAGCTATCCGTTCAGCGGTGACTACGGCATCCTTCCGACGCCGTACTCGGCGTTTATCGAGGAAGTCTCTGCGCGCGGGAGTTAGAGCGGCTTCCACCCTCGGGGTGATCTTGCCGTTCGTGACCCGTCCGCCGCGGCAAGCGGCATACCCTATTTGGGCTTGCCCGTGTTGCGCTCGGCGTCGCACCGTGCGAGGCATTCGGCAAGCCCGTCGCGATCGAGGATGTGTCCGCAGTAGTGGCAGATTGTCGCCACGAATTCCTCAAGATCTGCGGCCCCGGTCGCGACGATATAGCCGCAGTGGCCGCAATCCGGGCAGCGCACCGATTCGTTGATCATGAAACGCGCTCCCGCCGGTTCGGCCGGCACAGCCCATGGCGCACAACGGTGCGCCGGCAAATCTGCCCTATTTGATCGCCGCACCGCCACCCCGGGAAGCGGCGGGCGGGATCAGCGTGGGACCAACGCCAGTTTCCGGTTGTCACATCATCTGATCTCAAGAACAATTGCCTGGGTTGTCGGCACTCGCGGAAGGAACGCAACCGGCGCCCCGACAGTGCCGGATCGTCGCGGTGCTGGTGGGTGGCGGTGAGAGGGATCGCAAGGGATGATGCGCCTCATACAATGGCTGAATGACCTTCCGGTCGGCACCGGCGCCGTGCTTACGATCGGCGGCGGCATCGCAATCACGGTACTGGGCACGCTGATCGTCAATTATTACGTCACTCCCGGTCAACTCGTTGTCAACAACATCATCGGCGGCTTCAAATATGCGTTTCTGTCGTCCGTGTATGCCGGCTACATCGGATTGCTGCTGTTTGGCGTCTATCAGAAATACGATGATGTACGCTCGGATATCATCGTCGAGGTCAATGCGCTGACCACGCTCGATCGCATCGCCAGCGCCTATCCGAGAGACACGAGAAACCAGCTGCGCAGGGAGTTGCGCGACTATGCAAGTTCGGTTGCCGACCTCGAGTGGCCGCGGATGCAGGCGCGTTTGCTGAGCTTCGAGAGCTCGGCCGCTCTCGACGACTTGTACTATACGTATCTCGCAATAGAGCCGCAGACCGAAAAGGAAATATCGGCCTTTCAATATTCGTTGCAGATGCTCGATGTCGTGCGCAACCATCGCGGCGCCCGAATTCGCCTCAGTCTCGGTGCGCTGACCCCGCTCTTGTGGGGGGTTGCGGCCGTCGGCACATTGATCTGTATCATCTTCCCCTGGTTCTTCGGCAGCCCGAGCCTCGTTGCGCCGCTTATCATGTCGACCCTGGTGGCAACGGTGACGATGTCGATTTTTCTGGTGATCTTGAAGCTGAGCTATCCGTTCGGCGGCGATTACGGGATCGCGCCGAGCGCCTATGTGGCGTTCGCGAAATCCCCGTCGGGATAGCGCGCCGGCCGCGCTCCGATTGGCGGCGCGGCCCTATTTCGGCGGCGGCTTCTTGTGATCCTCTGCCTTCTCGGCCGTCTTGCTCTTGATCGCACGATATAGGGCGCCGTGCTCCTCGCTCAGCGGCGCTTCGGCAGGCTCGATGGAGAATTCCGCTGAAGGCAGGGGCAGGATGCCGATGACCAACTTGCTGACCCGCATCTCCTCCGACTTGGAGATCGCCAGGAGGGTGCGGATGATTTGCCGGTGGGCCATCGCGGTCACTCCCGGCACCCGCTTGTCGTCGATCTCGAGGCTGCGTTCGAGCGCGGTGCGGTCGGCTTCCGACAGCTCCCGGACAATTTGGAACGTCAGCTTGACATCAGGGATCAGGCCGACCGACATGTGGATCTCGCTCAACGCGTAGCCGGCATCTGAGAGGTGTTCCAAGAAATGGCCCCCGACGTCCATGCCATGAACGACGGTTTTCGGCTTCACCTTCGTCACCGACGCCACCGTCGACTTGGTAAACGATGGGAAGAAGTCATTGATGAAGTCCGAGACCGTCTCCTGCAGCGAGTTGGCCACGTCCTCAAGCCCCGCTGCGGCATCACGCGGGTGGGATACAGTCAAGATCAGCGCGACAGCTTGTAGCAGCCGCACTCCCCTGGTGTAGCGGGTCATCGAACCAGTCTCCCATTACAGCCGCAACTTGCATCGCAGCCCGGGTTTGGTGCTGGCGCCGCGGTCGATCACCCATCCCGCGATCGCGAGACGCGCTGGCATCGATATCGCTATCGCCCCTGTCCGCGGCTGGCGGGCGTATCCGGCCACCGCTCCACCGCCCGGTGCCCCTTTAAGGGCGAGTAGGGCAACCTCGTCAAGGTGATCCATTACCCGGCAGCGTTGCTCTCCGCAAGCCGCAAGCTGAAAAAATCCGATGCGCCGAGTTCAGCCAAAAGACGCCCTCGCCCCCTCCCATCCGTGTGATCGCCGGCCATGAGCCGGCGGATGCCGCTCACCACGCTTCGCCCGGACATACGTAAGAGGGGGCATACGCTGGAAGTCATCGCCCAACCTGATATTTATTACCCCGCTGTCATTCGCTATGGTTGCCCGGACGGCCCAATGTTGTCGGGATCGGTAACATGGATTTGACGACGCTCGCCGTTGCGGTATTGCTCGCGCTCGGTGTGTTGGCGACCGACACCGTCATCAAAGCCGGCAGCGTCGCCGTCGAAGTGGGCATCGCGCCAAGGATCGAGAAAATTTCCATCGACGAGCCCAGCCTCGCGGCGGTGTTCCAGAATCAGCTCAACACGATCGTCCAGACCTTTTCGGTGGTTCCCACGATTGCCCACCCGGAAATCCGGTCAAAGCGCGATCAGGGCGTCGGCATGGCGCTGGCCAAGGCGGTCAACGTGCAGAACATCGCCTATGCCCTGCAACACGAATTCGGATACAAGCCCGACACGATCCGGTTTACCCTCTTCTCCCAGGACGGCGCGCTGCGCGGCTTTGTCAGCGGCCAGAGCCAGCGATTCGGAAATTTCGGTCAGGTCATGGTCCCCGATCCCGGTGAAACCGTGATCGCCTTCGCCCAACGCTGCGCCTTGTGGGCAGCCTCGCAACTCGCGCCCTATTCCACCGCACTCTACTTCCTGCAGAAACACTCCTCCGACAAGGATTTCACCGAACTGGTCACCCTCGTCGAGGACGCCAAGGCGCTGCTGCCGCCGACGCCCACCAGCTTTGATCGTGCGTTGTTCGACAACTTGCTCGGCCTTGTCGCGTTGTTCAAGAACGATCCGCAAGCCGCCCGCAAGGCGTTCGACGCCGCGATGTTCGCGGACCCCACCAACCCGGTGCCCTTCCTCAACGCGGCGTTCACCGATCTGCTGCTGGACGACAATCAGAAGGCGGCCGATCGCATGGCAGAGCTGGTGCGTATCGCGCCGCCGGAAAACAAGGTGCTGCTCGCGACCGCCTACATGACCTGGGGAGCGGCGCGGTTAGCTCTGCGCGACCTCCCGGGCGCCGACCGAATGTTGGCGAAGACGGTCGAGGTCAACCCGCAAAGCGCTGCAGCGTTTGCCCTGTGGGCGGCGGTGAAGAGTTTAGAGGGCAATCAAGCGGCTGCCGACCGGTTGAACCTTCTGGCGGGCGAGGCCTCGGCGACCTTCGCGAACTTTGAGGAGGTCGCGGCCCTCTACTTCAACCTTTCCTGGCGTGACAAGGAACCAATCATCCGCAACAAGTTCTCGAACCCGAGGGTCGTTACCTTACATTGATCGCCGTCGTGCGCTTTGACGATCTCGGCTGAGGCGGTGGAAGGCGGCCATCAAGCCGTGCCGGCGCGGTTTTCCGCAGGTGCACGGCGCCGGTTGTCGCGTGAACCGTATTTAACTCATCGTTGTGATTGGCTATGGTTGCGTTGCTGCGTGACCGAGGTCGCTGCCGATAAGCCAGCAGCGACGCGACGCGGCTTGGGCGGTCCAAGGCTGCCGGGATCAGTGACGTGGATTTGACGACGATTGCCATCGCAGTAATGCTCGCGCTCGGCCTGTTGGCGGCCGACTCGGTGATAAATTCCGGCAGCGTCTCCATCGAAGTGTCGATCGCGCCGAAGATCGAGACCATTTCCGTAGACGAGAACACGCTTGCGGCCGAATTCCAGGACCAGTTCGACGCGATCTCATCGACTCTGTCGTTGGTTCGGCCGCCGGAAATCCGGTCACGAGACGAGCAGGGGCTCGGCATGGCGCTGGCGGAGGCCGTCAACGCGCAGAAGATCGCCTTTGCCCTCCAACGCCAGTTCGGGTTCAAGCCCGACAACATCCGGTTCACTCTGTTTGTCGACAAGGGCGCGCTGCGCGGCCTGGTCCACGGCTATAGCCACGTGATAGGAAATATCCATCAAGTCATGATCCCCCATGAGGGAGAAGTCCTGATCGCCTTTGTGCAACGCTGCGCCTTGTGGAGCGCCTCCCAGCTTGCGCCCTACTCCACCGCGCTCCACCTGCTGCAAAAGCACGCGGCGGACAATGACTTCACCGACGCCGTCGCACTCATCGAGCAGGCCAAGTCGCTGCTGCCGGCGACCCCCACCAGCTTTGACCGGGCGCTGTTCGACAATTTGCTCGGCCTCATCGCGCTGTTCAAAAACGATCCGCAAGCCGCGCGGAAGGCGTTCGACGCCGCGATGTTCGGTGACCCCACCAACCCGGTGGCCTTTCTCAACGCGGCGCTCACCGATATACAGTTGAACGACTACCACAAGGCGGCCGATCGCATGGCGGAGCTGGTGCGCATCGCGCCGCCGACAAGCAAGGTGCTGCTCGCCACCGCCTATATGACCTGGGGGGCGGCGCGGATGGGCCTGCGCGACCTTCCGGGCGCCGACAAAATGTTGGCGAAGGCGGTCGAGGCCAATCCACAAAGCTCGACGGCGCTTGCCCTGTGGGCGGAGGCGAAGAAGCTCGCGGGCGATAAGGAAGCCGCTGCCCGGTTGGAACGGAGGGCGCGCGAGGAAGCGGCGAACTTCGAGAATTACGCCGAGATCGCGGCCCTCTACTTCCACCTCGCCTGGCGCGACGATGTACCGGTAACCCGCAGCAAGTTTTCCAACCCGACGATCGTCACCTTCCACTGATCGCTCTCATGCCCCGCATCGGCGGCCCGCCGATGCGGGCGGCGCGACGTGCGGGGCGCCGCAATGGCACAGCGATTCTTCACCTCAGAGCGAGGGGCAATTGTCTACGGTGCGAACCGCTTCAGACGGCGCACATTGGCTCGCTGGGCGCGCCGGTCGTCCGGCTCCAGGTACACCATGCCCAGCTTCTCGAGATAGCCCTCCTCACCGGACGCCTCGTCCTTGATGATCTCCGCCATGAACTCGCGGATGCCGCGCACCACGCCGCGCCCGGCCTTGTTCCGCATATGCGCTCGCTTGAAGTAAAACCGTACCGTCGAGCTCATTTCGTAAGTATCGCTTCCTATGTTCTCGTGGGTCGGCGGGACGCGGTCGATCGGCAGCGCCTCCAGCTTGTCTTCGTTCCTGTGATAGACCAGCCAGGCGACGACTGCCAGGGTTCCCCGCGGCGCCTTTGTCAGCGCGTCGACGATTTGGTTTTCGGCCGGCTGGCTGACCAGCCCGTCATCGCGCAGCGTAATACACAGCGGCACCCTGTCGGCGGCGGCGAAGATGGCGTCGATCGCCTTAACGTGGCGGCAGCCGCCCTGCATGAAGTTGTCGTCGAAGAAGCTGCGCGTACCCGAGCCCTTGGCCGGGATGATGACGTTAATCGGCAGGTCCGGCGCGTCCTTGTTGACCTCGTTCCAGGATTTGTTCGGATTGACCGCGAATTCTCCATTGATCGGGATCTGCTCGGCGAGCCCGAAATAGACCATCCGCGGCGTCAGGTTGAAGACGGGATCGCCCTTTTTGGTGGCGACGAGGACCGCGCTTTTGCCGATTTTGACCTCGATGACATCGCGCACGTTGTTCTCGACACAGGTCTCGAACTCGGCGTGGCTCATCCGGTCGGTCGCCGCGACGATATCCGGATGTTCGGGACCGATGCCGGCGCAAAACGCGGCGATGCCCACCCTCGTGCCTTCGAATCGCCTGGTCGGCTCCGGCATCTCGTAATCGCGGCGCAAGCGCTCGATTACCGCGTCGGTGACATCCTCCAGGGTGGTTGAGCCGACGATCAGCAGCTGCTGGCGGTCGCTGAGATCGACGCTTGGCGGCGTCGCCTGCTCGCCGCCGCCGGGGACAACATCGGAGCGGGCTTCCGGTTGCTTCGGCTGCGCCGATGCGGGCATTGCCGACGACCACCCGGCGAGCCCCGCGATCACCAGCAGCGCCAGCCCGAGTGCCGCGAGGGTTACGCGCCTCCTTCGGAACCTCTGTCCTTGCTTTCCAAGTATCGGCCCAAATACCGGCCCAAATATCGGCATCGCCATCCCCATCGCACCCACGCTGCGATTGCTTGCTCCGTCATTTGCGCCCTCGCTCGGGCGGCGCCTTCGGCATGGCCCTGCACCAATCGGGGCGTCGCACACGGCAAGATCCCCTGCTCGGGCGGGCCCCTTCGGCGCAGCTCCGTGGTCAGCAAGGTAATCCGATCCATACCGATCCGGTTGTCTCTCGACAAGCGCGATGCAGGGGCGATCACTCCTTGACGATGCCAACGGCCATCGTACACATTTTTTGCTCTCCGTCGTTGCCCCGGCCGGTTTCGCGAGTCACCCAAAAACGCTTCGCTGTGCCGCCGGACCCATGCTAAAGTTGTCAAATCAGGAGGGCAAAGTGGTGCATCGGGGATTTCGGCCAGTATTGGCACCGCATCTCGCCGAATGTCTTTGGTCAAAGACTTGGCGACGGTGTTCGTTTGGCCTTGATCAGTCAGATTGTCCGATTGGCAAGGGAAGATCGATCTACATTCTTATCGGCGCTGGTTGTCCTAAATGAAGCGGCGGTTGGTGTAAGATGGCAGATCCGATGGCGAAGGTCCTGGTCGCCGCCACTGCCAAGGGAGGGGCGGGGAAATCGACGACGATCGCCTGCCTCGCGGTTTATTGGCACAAAGCCGGACGAAAGGTCGCCCTCCTCGATGCGGATCCCAATCGAACGCTGACCCGCTGGCACGCCAAGGGCAACGTCCTGTCGGAGATGACCCTGCGGACCGAACTCGACGAGTACGCGATCATCCCGACGATCGGCGAGTTGGCGCGCGGCCGCGACCTTGTGCTGGTCGACTGTGCCGGGTTCGGCAATCAGGCAATGGTCTTTGCCATCGGCGCGGCCGATCTGGTATTGATCCCGGCGATGACCGATGAGGCCAACGTCTTCGAAGCGGCGCGTACCTGCAAGATCGTCGAGAGTGCGGCGCAGCTGACCCGCCGAACCATTCCGGCGCATACATTTCTTTGTCGGGTAAAGCGATCGGCCGTCGCGACGCACGCCCGCGCCCAGCTTGCCGCCCTCAAGACCAACCCGCTCGTTGCCCAGCTGACCGACCGCGTGCTGTTTCAGGAGGCAACCTTTCACGGCGCCTCGCCGACCGTCCTTTCTCCGTCGAGCACGGCGGCGGCGGAGGTCGCGTTGCTGGCCAAGGAGGTCGAGTGGCTGTTGCGGGTCCGGCCATCAGCCCACGTAACAAAACTTGCTCGCCAGGTTGAACTGACATGAGCCGCAAGCGGCCGATACCAGGTGTAGACGAAGCGGCACTGGCCACGCTTGCCGGGCAGTTCCCCAGCGGCAGCCTGCGCCCGGCCGCCGTCCCGACGCAGGACAATGCACCCCTGGCGCCCGGCAACAAAGAATTGCTCGGCCTGGAAGCGGTTTCATCCGCCGCGTCGGGAGCCTTGCGACGGAACGCACCCGGGCGCGGTCTCGCGGTTTCGGCGCTGATGCTGGCATTTCTCGCAGTCCTCATCGCTGTGTCGGCCGTCATGCCGCCGCCGGCACGCTCATGGCTGACCCAAACGCTGGGCGATTCCGAGATCGTCAATTTGGTAACCGGAAGTCGCGCCGACATCGACGATCGGCTGGCTGCGGCGGCGCAATCGATTGCCACCCTCGAAAGCAATGCGGCTGACGGCGCCGCTCGTCTCGAGGCGGTCGAGACGGTGGTCGGAAGCGGCTCGGCGACGCGGCGGCTCGATGCGGTTGAAGCGGGCCTCAGGCAAGCAAATCAGCGTCTTGCCGCGGCGGCGGGGGATGCCGATCGAATGGCGGCGTCCCGCGCCGACGCGCTCGACGCGAGGTTGGCCACATTCGATGGCGATCTGAAGACGGTTCAGGACAAGCTCGCCGCAACGGAACGAGACCTCAACGATATCCTGACCGCCCGCCTCGGCGCGGTCGAGGCCGATATCGGCGTGTTGCAGAAAGTCGACCACAGGCCCGAGAAGTTCTTCCTGGCAGCCTTGCAGCTGCGCGACCTGACCCGGACCGGAAACCCGTTCACCCGTGAGGTTGTCGCGGCGCAGGCGATGGCTGGCCAGAATGCGGATCTCCTGACCACCCTCAAAGGACTTGCTGCCGACGCCGATCAAGGGGTGGCGACGGTCGCGGAGCTTCGCGATAACTTCACCGCCGTCCTAGTCCCCCGTCTGGCGGCGGTGGCCGCGGCGAACCGGCCGCCGATCACCGCGCAAGCCTGGGGTTGGGTGCAGTCGCTGTTCACGACCACTGCCTCCGCGGGGGCGGCGGTTGATCGCAACGCCGCAGTCATCGCGCTGGCCGCACGCAGCCTCGATCAGGGCCAGCTCGAAGCGGCCGTGCACCAACTCGTGCTGCTGGAGGATGAGGCGGCACTGGTGGCGGCGGAGTGGCTGAAGAATGCCAGCGTCCGTCTTGCCACCGACAAGGCGATCGCGACCGTAATGTCGCAGGCGCTTGAGCAACTCGCAGCGTCGAATTAGGCTTCGCGCTCATATCGGGTGGCAATACGCCCGAAACCGTTGAACCACCTGAACATGCGTTCGGTCGCGTTTCGATCGCGGTAGAGATAGGCGAGTGCTCGATGCTTGGCAGGATCCTGGCCGCCTGCCTGTTGCTGGCATGGCCCGCAACGGTCTTCGCGCATGAGGGCCCGGGGCCGCATGGCGGCCCGACGACCGATGCGGGGGATTACTACATGGAGCTGGTCGTCAAGGAAACCCAGCTGCAGGTCTTCCTCTTCGAGCAGAAAGGCGACGCCCCTGTCGGCACCAAGGAGGCCAAGGGCAGAGCAACGGTGCTCGTGGGTCAGGAGAAGGCGACAATCGTGTTGGAGCCGGGCACATCCGACGGCGACGGCAACATGATGACGGGCAAAATCGGGGTGACTGCGGGGCCAGGCTCGCGCATCGTTGTCGTGATCGAGTTCCCAGGCAAACCCGCCGCCGTGGGTCGCTGGGCGATTTGAGCCCACCGCGGGTCTGTGAGGGGCGCTGCGGCGGCCCGGCGGCGCCGACAGCTTACCATCGGCATCATTGGCCGAGAATCTGCGCCCATGCCGGCTCGGGTAGAATGGTGCGGACCAGGAACCAGTAGGCGCCGAGGAGGCAGATCACGCCGGAGAGGGCGTAAACCGCCTGCGGCGCTCGGACGCCGCGTGCTATCCAACCACGCGAGGCGACCAATCGATCGACCACCAGCAGCACGGGCAAAGCGATCGACACGATCGCGATCTGCCCGATCTCCACCCCGATGTTGAACGACGCCAATGCCGGAACGAGTGCGCCGGTGGGCAGGCCGAATTCCCGGAGCGCGCTCGCGAAGCCGAAGCCGTGGATGAAACCGAAGAGGAAGGTGATGCGCCAGCGTTTGTCGATCTCGCGCGAAAAGAAGTTCTCAAGCGCGACATAGACGATCGACGCGGCGATCGCCGGCTCGACGATCGAACTGGGAATCATCAGGGTTTCGGTGGCGGCCAGCGACAGCGTTATGGAGTGCGCGATCGTGAAGGCGGTGACGATCTTGACGACCGGCAGCAAGCGACGCGCCCAGAGCATGATCGCAATCAGAAAGGCGATGTGGTCGTAGCCGATGAAGATGTGCTCCATCCCGGCGCCGACATACCTGAGGATGACCGCGAATAGCCCCATCTCGGCAGCGTCCCCGGTCAGCGGGAGGTCGGTTCGCACGGCATCGAGCAGGTTCTGCGATTGCGCGTCGCCAGTGCCGATCAGCACGACCTGGCGCGCCTCCGGGTAGGTGTCCGTCAGCACCGTGGAGCGGTAGACGAGGGGATCCTCGACGCCGGCGCAATCCCACTTCACGCGGACGATGACGCCGTCCTCGTCCGGCGTTACCCCGGGCACGCCCGGGCGGCAGAGCGTCCCGTCCTTGCCCAGCACCATCGCATGCCCGGTCATATAGCTCGCGATCGATGGCGCCGACGCGGCGACCGCTTCCGGGCGGACGAGCCCGCTGCTGTCGTCAAAAATCTTGGTCCCGACGATGCGATCCACGTCGTTGCCCTTCATCGCGACCTCGACGGTGACCGAGCGATCGGGCGCCACCGCAATGCGGGCGTTGGACAGGTTCATCTGATGCGCCGATGCCGTTCCGGCCCAGCCGACAGCGATGATGATCAGCGCGCAGAGCAGCGCGGGACCGACGCCTGCAGTCGCCATCCGGCTGGCGTGAAGCAGACTGACCGGACCGACACGCACCTTCTTGATGCTGGTTGCCACCAGGTTACTCCCGCGAATGTACAGCCTCATGCAACTCGCCGGCCCGTTGTCTTCCAGGCGGACGGCGCCCTACGCCGAAGCGATCGTTGGACTTACCCCATATCGGCGGCGGACCATCGCCGGTCTGGGCCAATGGTGTCGCGAGCCGAACCGGACCGGCAGGATCGGACCACGCGGCGGGCTAGTTTCACCAGTCCGCCGCCCAATGCCGGCATGGCGCTGCACTCTCGGCATGGGATCGCTCTGGGTCTTTTCGAGATTGATCGGCCCGGCGACAAGCCCGCTGCTCGGCAGACCGCGTTGGCCTCCTCGATCAGCGAGCGGTCATCGGAAACCTAGGAGGGGCGCGGACATGAGTCCACTCAAAAACGGAGCCTGGTCACCTCCTGGCCTGATCAACGCCTCGAGCGAAATCTTGTGGCGCGGCAAGGATACCGGCGGCGGGCGGCCCCCCTGCCATCCGTGGCCACGACAACTTGCTGGGGGTTTATCATTGGGTTATCGTCGGCAGCATGTGAGGGCTCGATGCCGTTCGGCGCCCGGATACTCGGTTTGAGCGCTCGCGATCCAGTGATTGGGGGAGGTACCGCGTTGGCGCGAGGGGCCACTCTTCGGGCGCCTCCAAAGGCGTGTGCGCGAACTCCGGCTTGGCCGCAGTGCCCGATCGCGGTGGCGCCAATTGCTGCATCCTTCGACGTGGTGCTGCGGTCGGAACGCGGCGGGTTCGCGGCTGTCGGCGGGGCGCCATCCGCGCCGGGAGATGCGGCGGCCGAGCCGCGCTGACCAACGATGTTCGCGTATCTGATCCGGCAGAGCCTGATCCATCGGATATTCGTCTTATGCGGCGCCGCCGTGTTGATCGTCGTCGGCGCGATCCAATTGCGGCATATGCCGGTAGACGCGCTGCCGGAAATCGACCGATCCGTCGTGTGGATCGTCACCGAGAGTGCTGGCCTCTCGCCGGAGGAGGTTGAAAGGCGCATCAGCTTCCCGCTCGAGACGGCGATGATGGGGGTCAAAGGCGTTGAAAAGGTGCGCTCGAAATCGGGCACCGGCCTGTCGATCGTATCGGTGGCCTTCGTGATGAACACCGATATCTTCCGGGCCCGGCAGATGGTCGTGGAGCGGCTCGCCCAGGTGCGTTCCCAACTGCCGGCAAACGTGAGACCCGAGCTGGGGCCGCTGGCGTCGGTGATCGGCGAGATCCTGCGCATCGGGTTGACCACCGACGATGGCGACATGATGGCGCTGCGCGATGTCACCGATTGGCTGATCCGGCCTCGCCTGCTGGCGATCCCGGGCGTCTCCCAGGTCTTTGTGTATGGCGGCGAGGTCCGCCAGCTGCGCGTGACCCCGGATCCGCGCCGGCTGGATTTCTACGGTATCGGCGTCGACCAGATCGAACGGGCCCTTGCCGCGTACAACACCAGCACCGGCGGCGGGTCGGTCGACCAGTACGGAAGGCGGTTTCAAATCGTCAATCTCGGCCGCGCGCAAAACAGCGAGGCTTTGCTCGAGGGCGCGCGCGATGTGGTGGTCGGCAACGCGCACGGACGGCCGATTTCGCTGCGTGAGGTGGCGACCGTAAGCTACGCCCCCCGCGTCAAGCAGGGCGATGCCGGGTTCATGGGCCAGCTGGCCGTCGGCATGAATGTCCTGCGGCAGCCCGGGGTTAATACGCTGGAGCTGACGCGCGACGTCAAGAAGGCGCTGCTCGATCTGCGGCCCTTCCTGCCGCCCGGGGTTCATGCCGACAACATCTTCTTCGAGCAGGCCGAGTACATCAAGGAGTCGATTGCCAATCTCACCGACGTGATCATCATGGCGGCGGTCATCGTCATCGTCGTCCTCTCGGCCTTTCTGCTCAACGCGCGGACGACGATCATCTCGCTGATGGCGCTGCCGATCTCGCTGCTGATCACCGTCCTGGTCTTCAAGCTGTTGCACCAGACGATCAACACGATGACCTTGGGAGGGCTGGCCATCGCCATTGGCGAGCTGGTCGACGATGCCGTGGTCGGGGTCGAGAATATCTTTCGCCGGCTGCGCCTCAACCGCCAGCTCGGCGACCCGCTTCCCGCGCTCCAGGTCATCTCCGACGCCACGGTGGAAGTGCGGTCGGCGATCTTTTATGCGACCGTGATCGTGCTGCTGGTGCTTTTCCCGCTCTTCGCCCTGCCGGGTTTTGAAGGGCTGATGTTCAAGCCGCTGGCGACCGCCTACATCGTTTCGATCGTTGCGAGCCTGTTCACGTCGATCACCGTGACGCCGGTGCTCGCCTACTACCTGCTGCCCCGCATGAAGCGCATGGCGCATCGCGATGCTGGCCTCGTGAGGTTGCTCAAGCGGCAGAACGCGCGGCTCCTGGCTTGGGGCTTCGATCATTGGAAAACCGTCGCCGGGGTTGCCGTGGCGGCAGTGTCCCTCGCTTCTGCCGACCTTATGTACTTGCCGCGCGCCGCCCTGCCGCCGCTGAACGAAGGGACCTACCTGGTGCAGTTCACCTACCTTCCCGGGATGTCGCTGGCGCAATCGAACGAGCTGGCGATGACGAACGAGAAGCTGATCCTGGAGATACCGGAGGTGAAGGTCGTCGGTCATCGGACCGGGCGGGCCGAGCGCGATCTCGATGCCGATCCGATCCACCACTTCGAGATCGTCGTTCGCGTCGGGCCGTCGCAGCGGCCACGCTCCGAAATCATCGCGGATATCCGCAAGCGTGTCAGCGTGCTGCCGGCGGTGGTCAATATCACCGCGCCGATCACCGACCGGATCGAATCCATCATGGAGGGGTTCCCCGCACAGCTTGCGGTCAAGCTGTTCGGCCCGGATCTCGATAACCTGGTAAAGCTCGCCGACCAGCTCCGCGGCCGTTTGGCGAATGTCGGCGGGCTTACCGATCTGAGACTGGAGACCCAGGCCCGCATCCCCCAGCTGCGCATCCGGATCAACTCGGACGCGGCGCGGCTCTATGGCATCACACCGGCGGCGCTGACGCGGACGCTCGAAACCCTGTCCGCGGGGCGGGTGGTCTCGGAGGTCGTCGAAGCAAGCCGACGGTACGACGTGGTCATCCGCCTCAATGATGTCGATCGCACCACCACCGGATTGCGGAGCCTGCTGATCGACACGCCGGCAGGACGGATTCCGCTGCACCAGCTTGCCGAGCTTACCGACACCGACGGGCCCAATGAGATCGTTCGCGATAATGCCCAGCGCCGCATCGCCATTCTCGCCAATACCGATGGGTCGGATATGGCGGCGATCACCGCGAGCATCGCGCAGGAGATCGTCCGCCTCAACCTGCCGCCCGGGTACTTCTTCAGCATCGAAGGCGATTACAAGGCGCAAAAGGCGGCGATGATGCAGATCGGCGTGTTGTCGCTGGGGTCGCTTACGCTGATCTTTGCGATCCTCTACTCTCGTTACAATTCAACGGTGCTGACCCTGATCATCATGGCCAATGTGCCATTGGCGCTGGTCGGCAGCGTCATTGCTCTGCGGATCACCGGCGGCACGCTGTCGCTTGCCAGCGCGATCGGGTTCATCACCTTGGCGGGCATCAGCACGCGCAACGGCATCCTCAAGATCAGCCATTACATCAATCTAGTGCTCCACGAAGGCGAGACCTTCGGGCGCGAGATGATCTTGCGCGGCAGCCTGGAGCGTATGACGCCGGTGCTGATGACCGCGCTGTGTGCCGGTCTTGCCCTGATCCCGATCATGGTGGGCAGCGCCGGCGCCGGTAAGGAGGTTCTGGCGCCGGTGGCGGTGGTCATCTTCGGCGGTCTGATCAGCGCCACCCTGCTCGACGCGGTGCTGACGCCGGTCCTCTTTCTCAAGCTCGGCGCAAAGCCGCTGGCGCGGCTGCAGGCGCATTGGATCGGCCGCAGCTCGGAAGCGTATTAGGATCACCGCAGGTTCCGGAAGAGGGAGAAAGGACGTGGTATTCGCGACAATGCGATGGGGCCTGAGCACTCTGCCGGCGGCTGCGCTGATTTTTCTAAGCACCGCCGCGCTGGCGGCCGAATCCGTCGACCCCAGCCAGGCTGCCGAACCCAGCCAGTCTACCGAGCCCGGCCGGGCGGACGAGCCCAGCCAGGCTGCCGAGCCCGACCAGCCAACCGAGCCAAAGCTGCTCGGCGGCGACTTGGGCGGTCTGCGCACGGGGTTGGCTGCCACCGGGATCAAACTCGGCGTCAGCTATATCGGCGAAACGCTGGGGGTGGTTTCGGGCGGCGTTAGGCGGGGTTTCGTCTATGAGGGGCAGGTCGGTGTTTCGCTCCACGTCGATCTCGACAAGCTCGCCGGCTGGTCGGGTGCCAGGGCGCACGTCAATGCGATCGACGTGCACGGTCGCGGCGCGTCGCGCAATCTGCTCGGCGGCAATTTGATGGTGGCGAGTGGCATCGAGGCGCTCCCGGCAGTGCGGCTTTACAAGCTCTGGCTTGACCAAAGCCTCTTCGACGATCGGCTCTCGATCCGCGTCGGCCAGCTCGCGGCGGATGACGAATTCGCGATCAGTGATACCGCCAGCAATCTGATCAACAGCACGTTCGGCTTTCCGCTGATCACCTCGGCCAACATGACGGCCGGCGGCCCGGCCTATCCGCTGCCGACTCCC
Source organism: uncultured Rhizobium sp. (assembly GCA_964392845.1). Taxonomy (GTDB): domain Bacteria; phylum Pseudomonadota; class Alphaproteobacteria; order ATCC43930; family CGMCC-115725; genus DATARH01. The sequence continues at coordinate 37,591 of CAYMRQ010000002.1, read as the reverse complement.
GGTGTTCGCGTTCAGGTAAAGCCCGCGTCCGACGTGACGTTGCACGCTGCCGTGTTCAGCGGCAATCCGGGCGGTCAGGGCTGCTTCGGCAATCCGCAACTTTGTAACCGGAATGGCACGACCTTCAGCTTCAGCGGGGGCACCCTGTGGCTAGGCGAGGCGCAATATGCCCTGAATTCGGAGAAGACGGCGACAGGATTGCCCGGTACCTACAAGCTTGCCGGCTGGCGCGAGACGGGGACCTTCTTGAACCAGTTTACCGGCGTCCTCGATCGTTCCGGCGACTGGGGCATATACGGGATCGCGGACCAGATGGTGTGGCGCCGGCCCGGCAACGAGGATCAAAGTCTGAATGTGTTCGTCCGTGCGGGCGGGGTTCCGTCCGATCGCAATCTCGTGTCCTGGTACGTCGATGGCGGGATCGGCCTCAAGGCACCGCTTGCCGACCGGCCCGATGATGTGCTGACGCTCGGCTTTGCCTACGGCAAGATCAGTGATGCTGCCGCGCGCGCCGACCGCGCCGCGGGTCCGCCCACCGCGGTGCGCGACCTCGAAGCCGTCCTCGAGCTGAGCTACAGCGCCAGCATCGCTGCGGGGTGGACGGTTCAGCCCGATCTGCAATACGTGATCCATCCCGGCGGCAACGTGGCGAACCCGACCGGCACCGGCACCATCGGCAATGCGCTGGTGCTCGGCCTCAGGACCACCCTCCTGTTCTGATGGTATTGCGCCGACGCCGCCCGCAAGGCGCGAGAGCGGGCCTTGCCCGATCTCGCGAGCGCGTTCTTCCTCCGCGCTTCGCTTCTCCCCGATGAGGAGAAGCGCGATATGCCCGGCGATATAAGCATTCGGAGAGAATTTGCGATAGCTTGTCTCCCTACACGCGCGTGACAATAATATAGGGGCTGCCTACCATAGCGTTTTGCGATTGCCAGCCGTGCTGACATCCGCCACAACCGTCGAGCATCCAGCTCGATCGGGGAAGGTTGGCGGGGGGAGCGGAGCGTTATGCTGAGCACCGAAGGTTTCAGAGGGCTCCTCGTGCTGTTGGCGCTGGTTGTCGGGTTGTGCCTCGGCAACATGCCGCAGCCCGCATCGGCGCATGGCGATGGCGAGGACGCGCACGCCGACGCGCCGACAATGTCCGGCGGCGTCTCGCTCGGCCCGCGGGTCGCCGCCCGCAGCGACGATTTCGAACTGGTCGGCATAGCCCGCGGCAGGACGCTCAGCATCTACCTCGACCGCTTCGCCGATAATCAGCCGGTGCTCGGGGCAAAGATCGAGGTCGAGGTCGATGGCCAGGCCGTGCAAGCGACCGCGGATCCGAGCGGCGTCTACACCTTGACCGCGGATTGGGTGGCGCAGGCGGGCCGTCACGAAATCGTCTTCACGATCCTGTCGGACCAGGGTTCGGATCTGCTCGCTGGCACTCTCGAAGTGCCGTCCGCGCCTGCGGCGGGAAGCCATTCGGCCAATGGCGGTGGGCTGCCGGCTCCGTCGATCGACAACATTTTCGCGTTCCTGCTCGGCATGGTGGTGAGTTCGGCGTTGTTTCGGTGGTCGTCCCTTGCCGCAACCGTGCGCGCCGCCGCCGGCCGGGTGCGCGGCAGCGGCCAGCGCATCCTCGGCGCAGCCAATGGCAGGTTCGGCGGCGTTAAGGCCCGGCTGCGGCAAGGGGTATCCGTCGCGAGAGCCCGATTGATCGCGGGCGCCGCTTTGCCCGATTTTCAGACGCGTCGCATGCCGTCAAGCCTGCGTGGCCTCGACTTGGCGACCGGGCTGAAATCGCTGCGGGATCGCTTCGACCAGGCCGTGTTGATCCCGGCCAGGGCGGTACGCCCCCGGCGCGCGGACGGCTCCGGGGACAGCGACGACCAGCCTCAGCGGCGCGCTGTCGCCGCCACGGCGCCGGTACGGGTATGGCTTCCCCGCGGACGGGTCGAAGCGTCCACGGTCGCGGTCATCTGTGTGGTGACGCTGGTGGCGATCGCTCTGCTGCTGTTCGGCCGCGGCGTGTTGGCTCATGAGGGTCCCGACGAGGGCCAGGCTGCGGCGCAGACCGCCGCGAGCGGCGGCGAGGGCACCAGCGGTCCCCGCCGTCTGTTGGATGGCAGCCTGTTCGTGCCGAAGGACACGCAGCGGTTGCTCAATCTGCGGACCACCATCGCGCGCACCAGCCAGGTCGGCCGTACCCTGCGGATGGTCGGCCAAGTGATCCCCGACCCGGGCACCAGCGGTGAGATCCATGCGACAATCCGCGGCCGGCTGCAGCCGTTCGAGGGCGCCTGGCCCAAGGTGGGCCAGAAAGTCGAGGCGGGCGAGGTGCTGGCCTGGGTGGTGCCGGTGGTCAATCCGATCGATCGCGGCATCATTCTGCAGCAGGTCGCGCAGATCGACCACGAGATCGGCGTCGTACAGCAGCGGGTGACCGGGCTCAGCGTCGCCGACAGCGGCGCCTCGCCGCGCGAGATCGACGACGCCCGCTCCGACTTGGCAAACCTCTCGCGCCGGCGCGAGGCGATCGCTGCGGTGGTGCGCGACCGCGACACGTTGCGTGCGCCGCTGCTGGCCCCGAGCAGCGGAATCATTGCGGCCAGCTTCGCGGTTGCCGGACAGATCGTCGACGAGCAGCAAAAGCTCTTCCAGGTCGTCGACCTGAAGCGTCTGTGGGTCGAGGCCTACGCCTATGACGTGGCGGCGATCGGCAAGGTGATCGACGCCAACGCGCAGGGTTCGGCCGGCGGCAACTATCACCTCAAATTCATCAGCCGCGGACCGCAGCTGCAGCGCCAGACGATTCCGCTCTATTTCCAGATCGACAACCCCGACGCGGGGTTGAGCGTGGGCAGTCTCGTCTCGGTGCTGGTCGAAACCGGCGGCGAGCGGGCCGGGGTGGTCCTGCCCCGCGCGGCGGTCACGAGGAACACCGCGGGTCAGGATATCGTTTGGCAGCACGTCCATCCGGAAAGCTTCGTGTCGATCCCGGTCCGGGTCGAGTCGATCGACGGCAGCAAAGTGCTGGTCACCGCTGGCGTGGTTCCCGATATGCGCGTGGTGACAGAATCGGCCGACCTCCTCAACGAGGTGCGCTGACCCTTTATGTTCGCATATTTGATCCGCCGGAGTCTGTCGCACCGGGTTTTAATCCTGTGCGGCACCGGCCTCTTATTCATTGGCGGCGCACTCGGGCTGCAGCGGGTGCCGGTCGACGTCCTGCCGGAAATCGACCGCTCTACCGTTTCGATCATCACCGAAGGCGAGGGGCTGGCACCCGAGGAGATTGAGCGGCGCGTCACCTTCCCGATCGAGACATCGATGTCGGGGCTCAATAGCGTCGCGCGCGTGCGCTCAATCTCAAGTTCGAGCCTCTCGATCGTCAACGTCGATTTCGAGCTCGGCACCGACACCTATCGCAACCGGCAGCTGGTCGCCGAAAGGCTTGCTCAGGCGCGGGAGATGCTGCCCAACAATGTGACGCCCGAGATGGCGCCGATATCCTCGGTGATGGGCGAGATCCTGATTATCGCCATGACCTCCGATACCGGCGACATGATGGCGTTGCGCGATTTTTCCGACTGGTATTTACGGCCCCGGCTGATGGCCATCCCGGGCATCTCGCAGGTGCTGCCGATGGGCGGCGACGTGCGCCAATTGCGCATCACCCCCGACCCGCGCAAGCTCGATTTTCTCAATGTGACGGTCGACCAGCTCGAGCAGGCCTTGACCGCTTACAACACCAATACCGGTGGCGATTCGGTCGACCAATATGGCCGCCGGTTCCTGATCATGAACCTCGGCCGGACCCGCGAGCCCGAGGCTGTGATCGCAGGCGCGCGCGACCTGGTGGTGGCATATCGCGACGGACGGCCGGTCCTGCTGCGGCAGCTGGCCGGGGTAGGCTTCGAACCGCGCGTCAAGCAGGGTGACGCCGGGCTCATGGGCAAACCCGCGGTGCAGCTGCGCGTTCACAAGCAGCCCGGGGTCAACACCCTGGCATTGACTCGGCGGGTCGAGCAGGCGCTCGTCGAGATGCGCCCGTTCTTCCCGCAGGGCATCCGCGCCGACAAGATCGTCTTCGAGCAGGCGAAGTTTATCGAGCATTCGATTGCCACTCTGCAGCGCGTGCTGCTCGAGTCGGCGGCGGTGGTCGCCGTAGTGCTGTTCGCCTTCCTGCTCAACTTCCGCACGACGGTGATTTCGCTGACCGCGATCCCGATCTCGATCTGCATCACCATACTGGTCTTTTGGCTCGGCGGCCTGACGATCAACACGATGACCCTTGGCGGCTTGGCAATCGCGACCGGCGAACTGGTCGACGATGCCGTGGTCGGGGTCGAAAACACCTTTCGCCGGCTGCGCCTCAATCGCGCGCTGGCAGAGCCGCTGCCGGCCCTGCGGGTCATCGCCGACGCCACCGTCGAAGTGCGCTCCGGCATCTTCTATGCGACGCTGATCGTTCTTCTGGTCTTCTTTCCCCTGTTTGCGCTTCCCGGGATCGAAGGACTCATGTTCGCGCCGCTCGCCATCACGTATATCGTATCGATTTTTGCCAGTCTGATCACCTCGATCACCCTGACGCCGGTCCTCGCCTATTACCTGCTGCCGCAGATGAAGCAGATGCGCCATGGCGATTCCGCGCTGATCGCCTGGTTGAAGCGACAGAACGCGCGGCTGTTGAATTGGGCGTTCGAACACCAGCCGGGCCTGATCGCGACGGCGCTGGCCGGGGTAGTCGTTGCCGCGGTCACCGTGAGCTATCTGCCGCGCGCGTTCCTGCCGCCGCTCAACGAAGGCATGTACATGATCGAGTTGACGTACCGTCCCGGTATCTCGCTGATCCAGTCGAACCGCATGGGCGCGGCGGCGGAGAAGCTGCTGCTCGGGGTTCCCGAGGTCCAGTCGGTCGCTCGGCGCACCGGGCGTGCGGAGCTCGATCTGCATGCCGACGGCATCTACGAGACCAATATCGACGTCGATTTACGGTCGTCGCAACGCAAGCTGTCGGTGGTGTTGCAGGACATTCGCGATCATTTGAGCGGGATGCCTGGCGCGCTGCATATTGGCCAGCCGCTGACCCACAGACTCAATCTCCTGATGACCGGTCTGCCCTCGCAACTCGCGGTCAAGGTCTACGGGCCCGATCTGGATACGCTGGGGAAATTGGCCGAAGGTCTGCGTGGGCGGCTCGGCCATGTGCCGGGCCTGACCGACCTCAAGGTTCAGACTCAGGCCCGCATCCCGCAGTTGCGCGTCCGCATCGATCCCGATGCCGCACGGCTCTACGGGGTCACGTCGGCGCAGCTGACGCGGCTGCTCGAGACGCTCGCTGCCGGACGGGTTACCTCCGAAGTCGTCGACGAAAACCGCCGCTACGACGTCTTCATCCGTCTCGATGACGCCGATCGAACGAGCGATGCGCTGCGCCTCTTGCTGATCGATACGCCGTTCGGCCACGTGCCGTTGCAGCAGCTTGCCGATATCCGGGACAGCGACGGGCCCAACCAGATCGTCCGCGACAACGGCTTGCGGCGCGTTGCGATCCTCGCCAACACCGACGGCACCGATATGGCGGCGATCGCCCGCGGGATCGAGCAGCAGGCCGCCCGGATGAGCCTCCCTGCCGGCTACTTTGTCAGTGTCGAGGGTAATTATGCCGCGCAGCAGGCGGCGACCAAGCGGATCGCGGTGCTGTCGCTGGTCTCGCTGATGCTGATTTTCGCAATTCTTTATACGCGCTACAACTCGACGGCGCTGGCCCTGATCGTCATCTTCAACGTGCCGCTGGCGCTGATCGGCAGCGTCCTGGGTCTGTGGCTCGCCGGTGGGACGTTGTCGCTGGCGACGATGATCGGCTTCATCACCCTGGCCGGCATCAGCACGCGCAACGGCATTCTCAAGATCAGCCACTACATCAATCTGGTCCTCAATGAAGGCGAGACTTTCGGGCGCGCGATGATCGTGCGCGGCAGCCTCGAACGCATGACGCCGGTATTGATGACGACTCTCTCGGCCGGCTGCGCGCTGATCCCCCTGATGCTCAACGGTGACCAGCCGGGGAAGGAAATCCTGTCGCCCGTCGCCCTGGTGATCTTCGGTGGGTTGATCGGCGCCACGCTATTGGATGCCGTGCTGACGCCTGTCCTGTTCTTGCGGTTCGGCGAGAAGCCGCTGCGCGCGCTCGCCGAGCAGCACGAAACCGGGTTGGGATCGGAAGCCTATTAGGCGACCCGGACGAATATTTCGTTGACGGCGCGCAGGGTCATAGTCGCCGCCTCCCGTTGCCCGCGCCTATCCGATCGGCGCCTGCGTGCTCGGTAAGGAGTGGCTCGATGTGTTCGGGACGGGGGCGGCGGCACATCGGCGACGCTGACCGCGTTGCCTGACGGCGATGAGCGATATTGGCGGCCTTGTTGCCATCGCCCGCGCCGCGCTTGAGATAGCGCTCGTCGTAGCGCTCCCGATCGTCGCCATCAAGCTGGCCGGCCGCATCAAGCGGAGAGTGCTTCCCGACGATTTTTTCGAGGTTCCGCTCGTTACCGCGGTCGCCAAATTGCTGGGGATAGCGCTCGGAGTCGCCCTGATTTACGCTCGCTTTGACCGGCGCTATTTCGATCTGAACGCGCTGTTCGTTCCGGAAAGCCCGTGGAACCTGTCGCTCTGGCAGTTTCTGGGTGATCGTGCCAATCCGTTGAACTACGGCATCGGCACCCTGGTCGACGACCCGGCCGGCAACGTGGCAACCGCCACCTTTCTGGTCCTGATCAGCATCGTGACCGCGCTGTTGGTGGCGGCGGTTGCGGCCCCTTTTCTTTTTTGGCACGGGGGAATGGCGCGGCGTGCGGCGCTCCTCAGTTTGGCGCTGGCGGCGTTCGTGGCCTATCTCACGATCTACGCCGTTTGCTTGTTGTTGTGGACGCTGTACCTGTTGAATTTCTGGACCATCGCGCTGGCTGCCGTGATGTTCCAATACTATCGGGGGCGGGCAAAGCACGCCTTGCGACCATGACTTAGGCCCTTGCCGGTATCGGAAGCGAGCCTATCCGTGCGGCAATGCCGAAAGGAAGGTTTCGATGTTTAGCACCAACAGCGCCTTTGTGATCGTGCTCGCCGGCGGGCTGGTCCTCGGCATCGCATATTTGGCGATCTCGGCGTTACGCGAGTACGAGCGCTTTGTGGTGTTCACCCTCGGCCGGTTCACCGGGGTCAAGGGACCTGGCCTGGTCTTCATCGTGCCGCTGCTGCAGAACGCGGTGCGGGTCGATCTGCGGGTCCGGGTCCTTCCCGTGCCGGTTCAGGATGTCATCTCGCGCGATAATGTGTCGGTCAAAGTGAGCGCCGTCATTTACTACCGCGTCAGCCGGCCCGATGAGGCGATCCTCCAGGTCGAGGATTTCGAAGATGCGACCAGCCAGCTCGCCCAAACCACGCTGCGCTCGGTTCTCGGCGAACACGATCTCGACGCCATGCTGGCCGAACGCAAACAGATCAACGACAACATCCTGTCGATCCTCGACGAGCATTACCATTCATGGGGGATCAGGGTGCTCAATGTCGAGATCAAGAACGTCGATCTTAACGAAACCATGATCCGCGCGATCGCCCGCCAGGCGGAGGCCGAGCGAAACCGGCGCGCCAAGGTGATCGACGCGGAGGGTGAGCTGCAAGCCGCCGATCGGTTGCGGCAGGCGGGCGAGATCCTGGCCGGATGGCCCCAGGCGATGCAGTTGCGCTCCCTCCTTGCGCTGCAGAGCATCGCCGGAGACAAGAGTTCGACGATCGTGTTTCCGTTGCCGATCGACCTGGCCGGTGCGCTGGGGATCGGGCGCGGCAAGGATGGTTACGCCGGTTGACGCACGATTTTGTCCGCTCAGCCCGGACCGGAGCAATGACGAAGCCGACGACAACGCGGGGCTTGGTGCTCGGCGGTCTGATCGCGATCGGGCTGACAGCGCCGGCATTTGCCGGCCTGGATGACGGCCTGGCTGCCTATGACCGGGGTGATTATGCAACCGCCTATCGCGAACTCGGCCCCGCCGCTGCCGGCGGCGCGCCGGCGGCGCAATACGCGTTGGGGCGAATGTATTTTTCCGGAGAGGGGGTTTCTCGCGATAGTGCGGAAGGCTTGAAGTGGCTGCGCAAAGCTGCGATGGCTGGGGTTGGCCTGGCGCAATATCAGCTTGGCGCCTGCTATGAATGGGGCATCGGGGTAACCCAGGACACGGGCGAAGCCGCGCGGTGGTATCGCATGGCCGCCGATCGCGGCGTGCCGGTGGCGCAATACCGCCTCGGCTTGCTTTACATGAACGGGGTCGGCGTGACGCGGGATCTGGTTGCCGCGCATTTGTGGCTCAACCTGGCCGCATCCAGATTGCCGCCGGGGGAGCCCCGTAACGCCGTGGCGAAGCTGCGCGAGTCGGTCGGGGCGAACATGACCGCCGCGCAAATCGCAGACGCGCAGATGGCTGCCCGCAATTGGGCGCCGAGCGAGGATCGCTAGCCTGAAGAGCCCGGTTGGCCGCGCGAGGGCCTCCATCGGCTTTGTCTCGACGCTTCGCTTGTCCGCTCGCATCATCGGCGTTTGATCATCGCGGAGCATCTGTGTTAGATCGATCGCGCTCGCTGCGTCAAAGGAGGGCTCCGATGAAAAGCTTGGCTGTTGCCGCCGTTGCCCTTGCGCTGATCGGCGCCGCTCCGCGCGAAGCGCCGGCGCAAGAGAGTGGGCTGACTGTGGGCGCCGTGGCCGCAACGATCGCTGGTGCCGCGGTCGGTGGCGCCGTAGGCTATTATTATCTTACCGGTGTCCCGGCGACCGTGATCGGTGTCGTCGCCGGAGGCGCGATCGGTGAGTGGTGGTATATGGCCGCCACGAGCCGCGACGGAATGATGCCAGGGGGCAAAATGAAAATGCGTTACGCCGACACTCCGGCGCCATCGTTCCAATTGATCGGCGACCCCGGCAGGAGCCAGACCGGATTGCACACCGCGGCATTCTCGGCGGCTGCGGATTGAGCCTGCGCGCCCTGGCGCATTGGGCTGAGGCGGCCGCTGCGCCTTGGTCCGGGCCGTTTACGGCGCGGCAATTTTGCCGGCCATGGCCGTCGCCAGTGCCTCGATCTGCCGCTTGAGCGGACCCTCCTGGGCGTCGAGCACTCGGGTCTCGAAACTGCGTTCCGTCGCGATTATCGCCTTGCGGACACTCGCCTCGAAGCCGGCGCGGTTCAGCGTCGCGTCGGTTCGGTTCAGCACCCAATCAATCGATGCGCTCGCGGCTAGGCCAATGATCAGCGCGCCGACGGCGCCGGTAAGGACACCGGTAATGACGTTCGCCAGCACGCCGGGCAACTGGCCGAACAGCGGCAGCAGGATGCCGCCGAGGATCGCGGCGACGATCACCGGCAACACCACGAAGCTGATCAGCTTTGTCGCGAATGGGCGTGCCAGACGCAAGATCACGTCATTGACCGGGCTGTCGGCGGTTTTCAGTTCGAGCAGGACCGGGAACTGGGCGCGCATCGCTCTTTCGTCGATGGCTCCAATCCCATCGCAAAGCGGTCGAAAAGTGGCCGCGCTACGCTCCCACGACGGATCGGGAATCCACCCTTGTGCCGGATCATGGCGTTCGACTTTTCGTGCCTGGCTCCGGATGAAGCCGGTGAAGGACTGCTGATATTTTGCACAGTTGCCGAGCAGATCTTCGCGCATCGCGACGAGTGCGCCACGCAGGGCGGCGTCGATCTTCGGTTCGAGCTCACCCGGCTCCAGGACCCGCCCGATAAACTGCTCCTGCACGGCGGCAACGAGTTGTGCCTGGACTCTGTCGGGCAGGGTCAGCACCGGACCCGTCGTCAAGCCATCCCATGTCCACCCGAATGTACGGGCCAGGAGGATCCAACTCGTCCACCAGTCGAACACCCAGTCGGCGTAACCTGAGACCCGCTCGTCGATCTGCTCGAAGAGCGGGGCCAATCCGGCGCGCAGCCGGTTGCTTCGCGCCACCAGCAGCGATCGCTGGTCCTCGTCGATCTGGTGGCGCGCGGCCGCGACAAACTCCTCGTACCGCGCGCTGTCGGTGCCCGCTCGGCGCAGCGCTCCCTCGCCATCGCGCCAGGCGACGATCGTGTGCGAGGCACCTGCCGCTGCCGCGGCCGGCGCGGCGGGCGCGGCAATCGGAGGCGGTGGTGCGGATGTCGGCGCTGCCGCTCGGCGATTTGCCGATGGTGGCGGTTCCCATGGCAGGTAGGGCAAGCTGGCAACCAGCAAGCCAACGACCCCCATCGCCACCCCGACACAAAACAGCCACACCCAGGGTGACCGAGCCGCCGCCGGCCACAAGCGAAGAACCGATCGAGCGGGCCTGATGTTCGGTTCGTTCTCTTCCGGCAAGCGAGACTCCGGGGACCGGTCGGCCCTTATGTCGCTGGACCTCCGTATTCTAGCCAATCGGCGCGGCCCCAAGGGGATAATTGCGGAGTCCCGCGATCTTCAGACCGCGGCTCGGGTCCCTTCGATCAAAAACTGTGACGGCGTCGCGCCGGGCGCCCGCAAACTCCCGCCGCAAGCGGGCTGCTCGACACCAATTTGATCGTGCATCGATCTGACCTAGGATGGCGACCCGGAGCCGCAAGCGAGCACTGCAACGATCTCGTGTCGGGGAAGCCCACGTCCGGCAGCGGCTAGGTCGTCGACGGATCGAAGCGCGCCTCGGGTATCAGCGAAGGGTTCGGGATCGTGCCTCAGCCTCGCCCGCGCGCCTGATCGCGATGGGGCGCGAGGTGGGGGATTCGGAGTCCGCCTCCCAGGGCCACGCCTCCCAGGGCCACCAATAATAGATGCCGCCGACCAAGACAGCCTCGGCGGCCAGGTGGGCGACGTAGATCGCCGCCAGCGTGCCGAACCCCAATGACGCGCCAGCGATTACATTGCCCGAGGCAACCGCTCCCGCCAACCCGGCGCCCGCTCCGACAGCGGCAGCGAGCGCGAGCTGCGTCGCCGTGAGGCCGAAAACGAGCGTATCTTCCGGTTCGTCGGCGGGCATCATCCCCTCACCGGCAAACGTCGCGGCGGGCGACGCCCAGAGGGCGGCGGCCAAGGCAACGCCAAGCAGTGCCCGCATCCGGCGAGACGCCCGCCGCCGCACGTCCGAGGTTACCGCCGATTTCGTGTCTGGCGGATCCGCGCCGCCATCGCCAGGAAACATTCCCCGACCGACATACCCGCTCTATTTCTTGCGTGGCTCAAGGGTCGCGAACTCCGAACGCTCGCCGTACCACCAGGCGCCGAGAAGGCCACCCGCCACGGCACCGGCGATGATCGCCCCGCGCATCGAGAGTGCCGATCCGGCGGTCGCACCAATGGCGATGCCGGCGCCGATCGCCAGCGCCTTGTTGCGGTCAAGGCCTGCGATCGCCGCGGGCACGCCCTGTTGAACGAGGGTCAGCTTCTCGCCGGCATGGGCGGCCATCGGTCCGATCGCGCTTATTGATATGATTGCGGCTAACAACAGTTTTCGCACCGGACTTATCCTCCTGATGCGGTCTGCGTCATCCGGCCAGACGGCAATTAACCGCCCCGGCGGTGGCGCATCCGGCTCACCCCGGGCGGTCGACAGAAGCCGCCCGAAATCGCTATGCCAGCCCGCCCGACTCAATACCGCAGGCTTTTCAGTCCAATGCGGCCATTCAGTCGATGGCGGCGCCACGCATCCTGCCGAACATACCCATAAAGCCCGCGCCACCGGGTGCGGCCTCCATCGGGGCGCCGTCAGCGGCCATGTGCATTCCGGCCATCCGCGGGCCGCCGGCACCGGCTGGCATGGCGGCGTCGCCAGCCGCCGCTGCCGGTACCTCGGCGGCGCCGGCGACAGCGGCACCATGAGCAGTGCCTTCGGCAGCGGCGCCCTGCTCACCGGCGGCGGCCATCCGGCCAGCGCCTCCGCCGGCCAAGCGCATTCCGGCGAAGTGACTGGAGCCACCGACGGCGCCCGACGCTGCATCAGCAGCGGCCGCCCTGGCGGCCGCCATCTCGGCTGCCGCTGCGGCCCGAGCGGCGGCTGGCATTGCGGCCGATTCGAAAGCCGCCATACCACCGGCACCAGCCCCCAGTTCACCGAGCCCCACGGGCGCAGCCGCGCCGGCGGTGACCGCGGCCGTGCCGGCCACCGCGTACCACGCGACGGCAGCGGCGGCGGCGGCAACGATCGCCAGGGCAACGATTTGCCCACCGGTCAGACCACCCGAACTCGGCGGTGGCGCAGGCGTTTGAGCATGACTGGCCGCCGGGACGACAGCGACCAGCGCAACGGCGGCAACGCAAAGGAGTCTGCGCATCGGCTTTCCCTATGGGGCGAAAGGCACCAAAATTTTCCGACAAACCATCGTGCCACAACCAGCTGCATCTACGGCCAAAGGGGGACGCCGGCTATCCGCACTATAGAAAATGCTAGCGCATCTACCGGCCCGTTACCAACGGCTTTTTGGTGGCCGCGTGGTGGCCGCCACCCGACCTGATCAGCCGACCGGCTGCCGGCTCGACGGCGTTGGCGTTGCGGCCGACGGACAGCCGCCGGGCCTCACTTGCCGGGCTTCATTTGACCGCAACCGGGTTGACGATGTCGGCGTACCACCCCTCGACGTGCTCGTGGAGAGCCGCGATCATCCCGGTTTCGACGGCATTCTCCGTAGCGTCCACGGTCTGCTTTATTTCCTTCTCGAATTCGCCGCGGTTCAGCGACTCCTCCAGCCGATTGGTCAACATCTCTGCAGCAACCGTCGCCGCGAGACCGATTGCGGCGCCGATCGGGACCGCGGTGGCGACGCCCGTCGCAACGCCCGTCGCGAACCCGGCCGGTGGGCCAAACCCGCCAGCCATTCCGAACCCGCGAGCCATCCCGAACCCGGCGGCTGTCCCGCCGGCGGCGCTGCCGGCGAAGACGCCGAGCGCCAAATCGCTCATCCGCGACACCACGGGCTCGATCAGCTTGTTGAAAAGATCGACGATGACATGGGTGATTTCATCGGTTTCCTCCGGTGTTTTTTCACCGCCGGCGGGCGGGGCCGATGCTTTGGCCGACTTCGGGATCTTCAGTGTGACCGACAGCAATCCTCGCTGAAAGGTCTGATCGACCATGCGTTCCTCCGGGACGGCAGAACCGTGCTCACGGCTCCCGTCCCAGTCAAGTTCGATTCCAGCCGCCTGATCGGCCGAAAGGCGCTCGGCCGAGCCGGCCTGTTCCTTGATGAACGCCCGCATCGCCGCGCGCTCTTCGTCGACAAGGCGTCGCCAATGCGCCTGCACCGCGTCATGGGATTTGTCGAACGCAGCCCGGAGCCGAATTTCCGCCTCGCGCGGCCGCACCACCCGTTCGGCATATTGCTCCGCGAGATACGCGACCACATGAGGCCCTACCGTTTGGGCCAGGCTCTTGTCCGGACGGGAGGAAAAATCGAGGCTGCGGAGCAGATAGTCGAGTGCCGGAAAGACGGCGTGGCCCATCAATTCGTACTTCGTTGTGTAACCGAAATACCAATCGGCATAACCCGGCACGCGCGCCGTCATATCGGCGAAGACGGGCTTGAGCGCCGCCAGGATTTCGGCGGCGGACTGCTCGCGCGACTCGGTCCGGGCCGTCTCAAGGACCGCCTTGCGCTGGCGCAGAAACTGGTCGAGGCGCCCGTCGCCGACCTTGGCGCGGTATACGGCTCCCGCCTCGTCGCGCCAGACGACGGTATCGCGGACCTTGGCGTCGCTCTCGGCCGGGCGAGACCCGATGCCAGGCTGGATGATCGGCGCGCCGGCCGTTGTGGCGGGTGCCGGCTGCGACATCGTCGCATGAGTGATGTAGCCGCCCGCCGCCGCTGCCGCCAGGGCCAACGCTGCCACGACCGACACCAGCGCAGGATGCGCTCCGCACACCGCGGCGATCCGCGCCGCCGGAACGCCGCGTCGCTCGGGGCCGGTGGTCATTGAACCGGGCAAACCGGTGCGCCGCGGCCGCTTTGCCGGGCGAGATTGACGGCTATATCGCTAACCTCCTCGGGATCGATCACCGCCGAACCTTCCGCTCCCGGGCGCGGCGGCTATTGCGGCGATTTCGGACGCCAATCACGTGCCAGGTGCTGCGCCTCGGCAATTTGCGCCGCGCTCATCAACTTCCCGACAATCTCGCGATTTTTGACAGCGATGTCGCGATCTTGGCCGGGCGGCAGGCGGGCGGCCGCGAGGTTGGTATAAAAGTGCGCCTTGACGTAATCCTGTGGGACGCCGTCGCCATTGGCGTACATGACACCGAGGTTGAGCTGCGCCACCGCCATCCCTTGCGCGGCCGCGAGCTGCCACCATTGCCCGGCCTCGACAAAATCTTGCGGGACGCCGCGCCCGTAATAATAGATATCGCCCAGCGTGCTCTGCGCCATCGCATTGGAGTTTTCTGCCGCGCGGCGGTACCAGCGGGCCGCCGCCGTGTAGTCCCGCGACACGCCGTGGCCATAGTAATACGCATCGCCGATCAAGGCGTCGATGGTGCCGATACCGCCTTCCGCCGACGGTCTCATGCTCTCCAATGCGACCGAAACACCCGCCTCGATCGAGGCCGTATACGATCGCAGCGTCGCCATGAAATCGTTCGCTTGAGCGTCGGAGCCATCATTGGGCGCCGCGACGAGCGGGCCGGTCGCCACGATCAGAATGCCGACAAGGACGAGCAGGCACTTCAAGAAGTTGCTCCGCCGATGACCGTCAATCGAACCGCATCAGCTTGCCGTTGCGTTGCCGTGGCGGCGCCGAGATCACCCCTTTGCGGATTATCGATGCAAACCGCCGGCGCCAGAATGCTCGGCACCGCCTGGCGATCGGCGCGGGGGAGGCATCGGCCTACGCGACGGTGCCCCCGATCCCGGCGCGCCGCTGGCCGTCGGCGCCCGACGCCAAGCCCTCACCCGGCCTCACCGGGCCAATGCGAGGCGCTCGGCGCGGGCGAGGGCGGGCGCCCCAGCCGGCTCGCGCATCGCCGCCCGGGCCGAACCGCCATTCGAATGGTCGTACCACCACGCCGCGAGCAGGCCGCCCGCAGCACCGCCGACCACGGCGACCACTTCGCCGCCGGCAATCGCCTCCACCGCCACCGCCCCGGCGAGGACGCCAATCGCGATCGCCAGCACCTTGGCGATGGGTACCCCCTCAATGGTCGACGGAATCGCCGGCGCCGGCGCCGGCGCCGCCCTCTGTTGCGCGGAAGCGGTCAATGGTGACAGAAGCAAAAGGGCAAATGCGCCAACAAGCATCAGGTTGCGCATATCTGTTCTCCCTAGCAAGGCGATCGCCGCGCCCGATCGAGGCATATCGGCACACAGCGATCCAGACCATGCCTGCGCATCCGCTCCCGCGTCAAGAGATGGCGGATGGGGTGGGATTCGAACCCACGAGGAGCTTGCACCCCTGCCGGTTTTCAAGACCGGTGCCTTCAACCGCTCGGCCACCCATCCAGCATGTCGACTCAGCTGGGTTCGTCTGTGGTTTGATCCGGGAGATAGAGCCGTTGGGGTCGATTTGCTACACAAACTGAGCCGCGACCACAAATCCTCGCGCGTTGCTGAGCCGGGCCGCGCCGGAGTATCGTCGGCAACGCCGCAGAGTGAGGATCGGAAAATGCCGAAAATTCCCGCCGAACGCCTCGAAGAGATCGGTCGCGCGCTGTTCGTCGCCGCGGGGACGCCCGCCGAGGAGGCCGCGCTCGTCATGCGCCACATCGTCGGCGCCAACCTCGTCGGCCACGACTCGCACGGGGTCATCCAGATCCCGACCTATATCGAGCGCATCAAGGTCGGCCACATCGTGCCCGGGGCGCCCTGGGTCATCGTCAAGGAGTCGCCGAACCACACGGTCGTCGATGGACACTGGGCGTTTGGCTATGTCGCCAACGAGCGGGCGATGCGCCTCACCATCGAGAAGGCGGAGAAGGGCAACGTCGCCGCCGCGACGGTGTTTCGCCAGGGCCATATCGGCCGGCTGTCGAGCTATACGCAGATGGCGGCGCGGGCCGGGATGATCGGCCTCATCACCGCCGATTCCGGACGCTCGCCAAAAGCGGTGACGCCGTTCGGCGGGCGCGAGGCGCGGCTCGGCACCAACCCGATCTCGATC
Organism: uncultured Rhizobium sp.; assembly: GCA_964392845.1. Classification (GTDB taxonomy): domain Bacteria; phylum Pseudomonadota; class Alphaproteobacteria; order ATCC43930; family CGMCC-115725; genus DATARH01. Next base: position 21,454 of record CAYMRQ010000002.1, on the reverse strand, counting down.
GCGATCCCCTCCGACCTCGAGGCGCCACTCTACCTCGACATGGCAACCTCGGCCGCCGCCGCCGGCAAGATCGCGGTTGCCGTCGCCCGCAACGAGCCGGTGCCGCCCGGCTGGGTCATCGACGCCGCCGGCAAGCCGACCACCGACCCGCGCCAGCTGCGCCAGGGCGGCGCGCTGTTGCCCCTGGGCGGCCCCGATGGCGGCTACAAGGGGACCGGGCTCGCCGTCATGGTCGAGATCCTGTGCGGCCTGTTGACCGGGCTCGGCTTTGGGGTCGAGCCGACCGGGCGGCACAATGACGGCTGCTTCATGGCGGTGTTCAAGGTCGATGCGTTCCGCCCGCTCGCCGAATTCAAGAAGGAGGTCGGCGAGTTCGCCCGCTATCTGAAGGAAACCCCGCCGGCCGAAGGCAGCCTGGGCGTGCTCTATCCCGGCGAGATCGAGCACCAGCGCGAGCAGGACCGCCGCGCCAACGGCATCGAGGTCGAGGATGCGACCTGGTACAAGCTGCGCGCCCTGGCCGAGGGCTATGGGCTGACCGACCAGCTCGAACTCAACGACATCGAGTGAGGCCGGTTGTCATTGCGAGGAGCGCAGCGACGCGGCAATCTCGATCCGACACGCGGGATCTGCACGAGATTGCTTCGCTGCGCTCGCAATGACACGGGGGTAATTGTCGGATGATCGGTTCGCCCCTCAGCGACGACCGGCTGACGCTCTACGGCAGCTTCACCTCGAGTTCGAGCTACAAGCCGATACTGTATCTGGCCCTGGCCGGACTGCCGTTTTCGTTCCGCACGGTCAATCTCAAGACCGGGGTGCAGCGAACGCAAGAATATCTCGCGGTCAACCGCTGGGGCGTCGTGCCGTCGCTGCGCCATCGCGGCCTCGTCATCCTGCAATCGAATGTGATCCTCGATTACCTCGCGCGCGAGACCGGACATTTCGAAGGCGCGACCGAGCAGCAATGCTGGCAGGCGCGCGAGTGGCTGTCCTGGGAGGCCGACCACATCACCGCGGTTGCCAAGGTGCGCCACTCGGCACGGTTCCGCGCCTCGCACCCCGAGGTGATCGCGGAGTTCCGCCCGCGCGCCGAGGCGGCATTGTCGTTTGTCGACGACACGGTCAAGGACCGGCCCTTCCTCCTCGGCGACCACTGCACGATCGCCGATATCGGCTGCTGGGGCCGCATGGTGTTCATGGCCGAGGGCGGCTTCGAGATCGCCCGATGGCCGCACCTCGCGGCGTGGGCCGGGCGGCTCAAGGCAATGCCCGGCTTTGCCCTGCCCTACGATCTGATCCCCAGCAAGGACCGCGAGTTTCCGGCCGCGCCGCATTGCGCGCTGAGGTAGACCCGATCGGTGCGTCCTTCGAGACGCCCGCTCTGCGGGCTCCTCAGGATGACGTTCTTTCCTAATTCCCTCATAAACTTACGTCATCCTGAGGAGCGCCCCGCAGGGGCGCGTCTCGAAGGACGCTAGAGGCCTAAGCCCCCCGGCTACTCCGCCGCGATCGCGCCCGCGGTGAACGCGGCCGGCTCGGCCCGTTCGGCCCGCGGCATCGGCGCCGGCCACCATCTGTCCTCCCACTCGGAGAACAGATTGCTGAGCCGCGGCATGACCTTTTCGGCGAAGAGCTTGGTGTTGTACTTGGCGAGGTCTTTGCCCATGTTACCGAACTGCAAGAGCATCATCAGATGGCCGACATTGAGGTCGGTCGCGACGGTGGTCAGCTGCTCGACGACTTCGTCGGGCGAGCCGATGATCACATAGCCGCGCTCGACGATGTCCTCCATCTGGGTCGTCGCCCGCGCCTTTTGCCTCGCGTCGAGGCTGGCGGCGCGGCCGATCTGGCCGACGATGCCGGCGCGCTGCGTCGCCTCGGTGATATAGCCCGGCGGCACCGCCCACTTCGGGTCCACCCTGAGGCAGCGGCCATAGAAATATTCGGCCGGCTCGCGATACAATTCCATCGCCTGCTCGCGTGTCTCGGCGACCCCGACAAATTGCAGGAAGCCGGCACGGTACGGGTTCTTGTCCTTGCCGAGCCGCGCCATCTCGTCCCAGAAGCCGTGCATCGTCGCCCGTCCGTCCTTGTAGCCGAAATAGGAGAGATAGGCATAGACGTAGTCCATCTGCGCGCACCACTGCCAGGTCTCGACCGAGCCGCCGCCGGGGATCCACACCGGCGGGTGCGGCTTCTGTATGGGGCGCGGCCAGATGTTGACATAGCGCTGCTGGTTGAAGCGGCCGTTGAAGGCAAAGGTGTCCGGCTCCTGCCAGGCGCGCATGACCAGGCCGTGCGCTTCAAGATAGCGCTCGCGCAGCATCGACGGGTTCTGGCCATAGGCAAAGCAGGTGTCCATCGGCGTGCCGACCGGGAACCCGGCAATGAGGCGCCCGCCCGAGATCACGTCGATCATCGCGAATTCCTCGGCGACCCGGGTCGGCGGGTTGTAGAGCGCCAGCGAATTCCCCATGACGCAGATCGCCGTGTCGGTGGTGCGGCGCGACAGGGCGCTCGCGATCAGGTTGGGCGATGGCATCAGGCCATAGCCGTTCGAGTGATGCTCGTTGACGCAAACCGCGTCGAACCCGCATTCGGCGGCGAATTCGAGTTCGTCCATGAAGTCGTTGTACATGTGATGCGCCCGCCGCGGGTCGAACAGCGAGGAATGAACGTCGACCCACACCGACGGATGCTTCTCCCGAAAATCGTCGGGCAGCTCGGTATAGGGCATCAAATGGAACCACATCAGCTTCATGGCTCGGTCCTCAATCCATTCGTCGTCCCGGCGGAGGCCGGGACCCACCCCTCGGCCGCTCGTGCCGCGGATCAGTGGATACCGGCCTTCGCCGGCATGACAACAAAAATCATTCGATCACATCGTCAGCGCCGGAAGCCTGAGCGCCTTAGGCGTTTGCAATCTGGAGTTTAGTAAGCGCAACGGCATTCCTGATGTATCAGGCCAGGATCAGGTCGAATTCCCGTTTTTGTTGAATTGCCACCCTCGCCCCGATCCATGACAAACCGACACTACCACATGAATGTGGCAAATTTAGCGGCGCGGTTTCGTGTCGCGCCTCCCTCTTTGTCCCGAGGCATGGCTTCGTAGGATGGGCTGAACGGAGCGAAGCCCATCACCCCGGTCGGCTGCCGCGCAGCGATGGGCTTCGCTCCGTTCAGCCCATCCTAACGTGCTGCGAATCGAGCGTCGGCAATTCGAGACAGATGGGGGAATTAGCCGGGGAAAAATTAACCATCGTGAGCTCAGGCTTTTTTAAATCAATAGCATACGCCATGCTGCTGAGGCGAAGCGTCGCGGGCTGGACATCTACACGCTGGGGGGCAATATCCGCATCGCTCGCGTTCCGGACGGTCGCAACGGCACCCGTGATTGGGATTGGTCACGGGACTGCTGCATCATCTAAGAGCGTGTCGATTCGAAGGAGTTCCCCCTATGGCTAAGAGCCGCGTCTTTGTAAGCTTCGACTACGATCACGACGAAAGCTTGAAGCATCTTTTGGTTGGCCAAGCAAAGCATTCGGATAGCCCATTCGAGTTGGCTGATTGGTCGATAAAGGAAGCAATTTCCGAGGATTGGAAAAAGAAGGCACGCACCCGCATCAGGTCTGTCGATGTCGTTGCCGTCTTGTGCGGGCAGCACACGCACACAGCCGCCGGTGTGAGCGCCGAGGTTAAAATCGCGCAGGAAGAGAAGGTTCCTTATTTTCTCCTAAAGGGGTATGCAGACAAGAGTTGCACTAAACCCACGGCCGCAAAGACAAGCGACAAGCTATACAGATGGGCATGGGATAACCTCAAAAGCCTAATCGGCGGCGCTCGGTGACGCATGAAACGCGCGCTTGTAGTTGGGATAGATAACTACCCGACGATGCCGCTGCAGGGTTGTGTGAACGATGCGACCGCGGTCGCGAAGATACTCGAAGAGAACGGAGACGGCTCACCCAATTTTGCAGTGCGCCTTCTCACTTCTGATAGGGTGCAGGTTACGACGGCTCTCGTCCACGACGCGCTTGATAACCTGTTCAAAGGAGACGCTGACATTGCACTGCTTTTCTTTGCTGGACATGGAATTGTCAACGAGACTACGAATGCCGGCTACATCATCATGCAGGATGGCTCTAAGCCGACATGGGGCACGCCGCTCAGCGAACTACTCGACCGAGCCAACACAGCACACCCCCAGATCAAGTCCTCGGTCATCATACTCGATAGTTGCCAAGCTGGGTACGCGGGAGAAGTATCGGGCTTAGGTCGCACGGATGTCTCCATGGTGGGTGCAGGCGTAACCATCCTTACTGCCTGTCACCGGGAGGGCACCGCCGCTGAAGCGGATGGGCATGGCTTATTCACGAGCCTATTGCTTGACGGCTTGGAGGGAGGCGCGGCTGACGTATGCGGCCGCATTACTCCCGCTTCAGTCTACTCCCATATCGACCAAACCCTCGGGCCATGGGAACAGCGGCCCGTCTACAAGGCGAATGTCCAGACCTTCGTCACATTGCGTGAGGTCACGCCCAAAGTCCCCCTAGATGCATTGCGGCGGCTGCCAAACTACTTCCCCGAACCGGCTTTCGTATTTAGGTTAGATCCTTCGTATGAGGAGGATCGCGCGAACCTTCCTGACCTCGCTCACATACCGGTTGATGCGGCCCACGTACGGATCTTCAAGGAATTGCAAATGTGCAACCGGCATGGGCTCGTCGTCCCTGTCGAAGCGGAACATATGTACCATGCCGCTATCAATTCCAAAGCATGCCGACTCACCGCGTTAGGAGCTCATTATCGGAAGTTAGCTGAACTCGCCCGAATATAACCCTCGAATATTTCTAATCTCGCGCACGTGATAGCGCTGCCCTCACAAGAGGCAGATATAACCTGCTTTCCTTTCGATCGCTCTCTTTTTCCGCATCGGATAAATCCTCATAGGGCGTAGCGAGTTGACGTTTCCAATGCTCTGCATCTTCGCGACTTATAGTGAGCGAGCCATCTTGGTTTTGGGTACACCTACTAAATAGATAAGATTGCCAACGTGCCCACCGCTCATGCTCTAGGGCCGCTCCAGCCTCCACGAATTCTGCCTCCCATTCCAGGCTCCCTCTGTCGTTCATGTCTGACCTCGATCTGCTACCCCGCCATGCGGGCGAATTCCGGCGCCACATTGAGCGGGCGGTAGGTGTCGACCCCGACCATCGTCGCGGTGCGGTGCGTCCCCGGCTTGCGTTTCTTCTGGAATTCGGCGCGGTAGGCTTCGGTGGCGCCGTGCAGGATGCCTTGCGGGGTATGCCGGAACATGCCGGGGCGGCGGCCGGAGGGGTCGGTGTCGGCGTGGCCCAGCATCACTTCGTCCATGTCGATGTTGCGGTGATAGGAGGGCAATTCCTCCGATTGCATGTCGGACACCGCGATTTGGGGCGGGATGGTCAATATGCAGAAGCCCGGCGCCTCGAAGGTCACCCATGACGAGGGCGGGATGTGAATCCGGTCGGACATGATCGGCAGGATGTGCCGGACATTGAACTTGAACGGGAAGAGATCGCCCTTCCAGCCGACCACCTTCAAGGGATCGTTCTTGTAGAAGATCGAGCTGTGGCCGCCCTCGTGCTTCATGCGCACCTCGTATTCGCTCTGCGGCGCGCGGCGGTAATCGGCGACGTCCGGCACGTCGAGCATCGTCGGATCGATCGGGGTGTGGCGGCCGACATTCTCGTGCTCGGCGAGGCGGATCGGCGTTGGCGACTCGACGACCAGTAAGAGGCTGTCGCCCGGATCGGGCAACTGTTGGAAGGTCGTCGCTTTCGGCAAAAACACCCAGTCGCCGGGCTCGTAGGCGATCGGGCCGAACTCGGTCGCGAAGGTGCCGCGGCCGCGATGCACGAAATAGAGGAGGTCGCCGACCATGTCGCGGTAGCAATAGGGCATCGCCTGATGCCGCCGGCTGATCGCGACCGCGACATCCTGGTTCGCCAAGAGGGTCTGCCAGCCGCCGCGCGGGTCATCGGCGTCGGGCGCGACGACATCGGCGCTGTCCACCGCGCGCGGCCGGTAGTCGCCCTCGATGCGGACGACCTCGTTCGGCCCATCGGTGCGGTAGAGCATCGCCACCGGCCCGGCAAAGCCCTGCCGGCTCAGATGCTCCTCCTTGAGCTTCGCTTCGTCGAGCCCGATCCGCGCCTGGCGCACGAAGCGGCCGCGGGTGAAATGGATCCATGAGCGCATCATTGTCGCGTCCTCCCGTGAAGCTTTGCCTATCTTAGCGCGTTTGCGCTTCCTGTCCTGACCAGGAAATTCTCCTCCCTACACCCGCATTTCCCGGCGAAAGCCGGGATCCACCTTTCGGCGCCCGAGAGGTGGAACAATGGGTCCCGGCCTTCGCCGGGATACCGCTGCGCGGTAATTTTCGCATTGGCCCCGCCGCCGCGCGCGGGGTACGGTGTCGGTCGCGATCATGCGAGCGCCTCGGGGCGCGATCCAGGGAGGAACCGAGACGATGCCTCAATTCACCACCGAAAACGTCTGCTATGTGAAGCACGGTGAGCGCCAGATCATGGCGCGGGTATTCAAGCCGGAAGGCGCCGGGCCGTTCCCGTGCTATATCGACCTGCATGGCGGCGCCTGGAACAATGGCGACCTCGCCGACCGCACCGGGCTCGGCGAATACCTGGCGCAGCGCGGCACGGTCATGGTGACCTTGAATTTCCGCCATGCCGCCGACGGTTATCCAACTTCGTGCGCCGACATCAATTACGGCATCCGCTGGACCAAGGCGCATGCCAAGGAGCTGAAGGTCAATCCCAATCAGGTGGTGATCGGCGGCGCCTCGAGCGGCGGCCATCTGGCGATGCTGGTGGCGATGCGCCCCAACGACCCGCGCTATGCCGCGATTCCGGGTCCCGCCGGGGTCGATGCCAGCGTCAAGGGCGTCGTGATGCAGTGGCCGGTGATCAACCCGCTGTCGCGCTATAGGAACGCGATCCGCCGGTCGAAGGAGGCCAACCCGCCGCAATTCACGATCGGCATGAAGGAAAAGCACGACACCTATTGGCACACCGAGGCCGAGATGACCGAGGGCAACCCGATGCTGATCCTCGAAAAGGGCGAGAAGGTCGTGATGCCGCCGGCGTTGTGGCATCAGGGTCGGCCCGACGAGGTGCATGATTATCACGACCCCGACGGCGGCTTCGCCGGCAACGAGCCCGAGCGGTTCGTCAGCAACTACCGGAAGGCCGGCGGCGACATCGAAATCGCCTATTTCGACAATGCCAAACGCAACACCGACACGACCCACGCCGCGGTCGTCGACTTCATGAAGAAGCACCTGAAGTAGCCGGCGCATCGGCCGGTAGACCCCCACCCTCCCACGCCTGCGGCGCGGGCCCCTCCCTCCCCCGCTTGCGCGGGAGGGTCATCGGGACGATTTGCGGGAACTCCCTCCCCCGCAAGCGGGGGAGGGCAGGGGTGGGGGGTGACGTTCAATCGAGCACTTCGAAATGTGCCTCGGTCGGCTGTAATGCCAACCCGTTGACCGGCACGATGTCCTGCGGACAGGCGGAGAAGGCGACGATGCAGTCCGTCTCGGCGTGGAGGCTCGCATAGCTGCCGGGCGTGCTGACCGGCGGCCGGATCTCGACCCGATTGCCGTCGATCACCGGGATGTTCATGAACAGGTTGAGCGGCGACGGCGTCTCCGGCGGCACCAGGCCCAATTCCAACAGAGCGGCGGCGAGATTGTCGGTGCAGTTGTCGTGGTACCCGATGCAGCCTAGGAGCTCATAGCGCCAGCGGTCGCAGGCGGCGAACAGCGTGTCGTGGATGCCGCCGGAGGTGTCCGCGGTCAGCGTCAGGATCGGCTGCCGGCGGTTGGTGACGAGCGTGTCGCCGATGCCGGGGATGATCCGGCCGATGGCGACCCGGCTGTGCTCCATCGACATGAACTCGGCGATATCGTCGGCGCGGAACGCCCAGGTGTCGACGACTTGCTGGCCCCCTGTATTGATCACACGGACGGTCTGGCCGCGCCGCAGGCGCACCGCCTTGCCCCGCCGCGCGGGAATTTCGATCAGCATGGCCTGTCTCCGTGTTGCGGGCGCCGGCTCATGGCGCGCGCTTGAGCCCGAGATCGGCGAGGCAGGCCTCGAGCGGTGCCGCCACTGCGCGCTGCACCGCGCCACCCTGGCAGGCCGCGACCATCGCCGCGTATTCGGCGCGGCTCGGCGCCTTGCCCGAGACAGCCCGCCAGCCCGCCATTTCCCCTGAACCGAACTCGGTCTCTTGGCCCATATCGAAGACCGCGCAGGCGGCGAGCCCGAGCATGATCAACACGGCAAACCTCGGCATCGCGGGAAACCTCCGGAACGTTCGTCGCGAAACGGCGCAAGCACTGGCTGGCGTGACGGCTGCCGCAGGGTGGGTTAGCGAAGCGTAACCCACCACGGCTTCGGATCGTGCGAGAAATGGTGGGTTTCGCGATGCTCAACCGACCCTACGATGCCCGACCGGCTTCAAAGGTCGGCGAGACGGATCCAGGTGCCGAGCGCGATGGCGACGACCGCGCCGAGCGCGATCATCGCCACACTGCCGGTGCCGAACAGCAGGAGCCACAGCACGAAGGCGACGATCGCGCTGAAGATGCCGCCGATCAGCGACGGCAGTCCGCGCTTGACGTGCGTTGCCGCCATCCCGCTTACGCCTGGATCGGTGCGAGGCGCGAATCGGCTGCGGTGGCGCGCGCCTTTTTCAGGTTCTGCTTGCGAAAGCGGCTGTCGTAGCCGTTGAACAGATGCCCGAAGAGGCCGCGGTCGAGATCGCTGGTGCCGAACAGCCAGTCGGCAAAGGGATAGGTCAGGTTCATGTTGGTGCCCATCATGATCGCCTGGTCGTGATGGGCGATGTGATGGCGCCGGATCGTGTTCATGAACGGGATGTGGCGGATGATGCGGTCGTCCTTCACATGGCAGCTCCAGTGGAACAGCTCGTAATTGAGATAGACGCCTGATGTCGTCGCGACCAGGAGCCAGCCGGCATTGGCCGACCACACGGCGCCGAGCACCAACGCGGCCGCCGCCGACATGCAAATGAAGGTGGTCAGCGCATAGGGTGGGAAGAAGGTGATGCGGAAGTCGCGCGTCGTATCGATCCGCGGCTCGTGGTCGGTGAAGAACTGGTGATGCGCCAGGACATGGCGCTTGTAGATGCCCATGAGGCCCTTGACCGGGCGATGCATGATGAAACGGTGCATCGCCCACTCGAAGATGTTGCTGGCGAGGAACGCGGCCGGCACCACCAGCCATTCGAGCGGGGTCGCCTGGTTCACGTTGCGCGCGCAATACCAGATCGTCGCCAGCCCCAGCGCGGCGATGACCGCCACATGGCCGAGCCCGCTATACCAGGGCGAGATGCGGGTGCGGTAATCGGTGCGGAACGCCGCCTGGCGCTCGGTCATCATCGGGCATTCCTCCCCCTGTCGCGGACGCCCCCCAGGGGACCAGTCAAAACGGGGCCCCAGTCAACACCGGGACAAGCCCTTTGACAATTCGATTATGTGCCCGCTTGTGTTGACGATGCCGTGACGCGGCGACCGAGTGGAGGCGGGAGCATGAAAATCGCGGTCCTTCAATTTTTCAGCTGGCCGGAGCGGCGCGTCGATCTCGCCTCGGTCTATGCCCGGGCCTTGCAGCGGATCGAGATCATGGACCGTACCGGGTTCGACGCGGTGTGGCTCGCCGAGCATCATTTCAGCAGCTTCAGCGTGTGCCCGTCGGTGCACATGATGGGGATGCTCGCCGCCGCCCGCACGACGCGGCTGCGCATCGGCACCGGGGTGTCGCTGGCGCCGTTCTACCACCCGCTGCGCCTCGCCGAGGAAGTGGCATTGCTCGACGTTTTGTCCGGCGGGCGGGTCAATTGGGGTGTCGGGCGCGGCTTCGCCCGGGTCGAGTTCGAGAATTTCGGGGTGCCTCCGCAAGAAAGCACCTCGCGCTTTCACGAGACGGTCGAGATCGTGCTGCGCGCCTGGACGCAGGAAAAGCTCACTTTTGCCGGCAGCCATTATCATTTCGACGATGTCGAGGTCTTGCCGAAGCCGATGCAGCGCCCGCATCCGCCGGTGTGGATGGCGGCGACCTCGGAATCGGCGCTCGACTGGGCGGCGGGGCGCGGCTTCTCGATCCTGATGGACCCGCACGCCTCTTCCCGCGACATCGGGCGCAAGCGGCGATACTACGCCGAGCGGCTGGAGGCCGCCGGGTTTTCGCTGGCGGGGCGCGATCTCCCGGTGGCGCGGCTCTTGGCGCTGGGCGACACCACCGCCAAGGCCGCCGAGGTCGCGCGGCGCAGCGCGCAATGGATGGTCGATTCGTATTTTGGCGCGCAGCACCGCCCGGTCGGGGTAACCGACCCTACCGCGCCGGGCGCCGATCCGGTGCAGCGCTATCTCGACGACGTAATCCTCTACGGCACGCCAGAGGCGGTGCTCGACCAGATCATCAGGCTGCGCGAGGAAATCGGCCTCGACTATCTCCTATGCGCGCCGCTCAGCCACGAGACCTTCATGCTCCTGACCGAGAAGATCCTGCCGCGATTGCCGTGACCCGACACACAAATTTGTCATACCGGCGAAGGCCGGTATCCACGGCAGAAGTAGGTCCCGGCCTTCGCCGGGACGACACAAGAGGGGGGCGCCTCAGATCCCCTCCAGCGTGTAGTCGTGGTCGTGGAAGACGACGCGGCGGGTGAAGCGCCACGCGCCGCCTTCTTTGATCGCCTCGCATTCGTAGCGGCCGGGCGGGAGCAGGCGGCTCTTGCCGTCCCGGGTGATCAAGACCAGCAGGTAGGCCGTGGCCCGCGCCCGATCGCCCGCGGCCGCAACCTCGGCGGCGATGTTGGTGACCATGTGGCGAAACTGCGTGCCGCCCGCGCGCAGCGCGGCGAAACGGCCGGCAAAGGCGCGGATCGCCTCGCGCCCGGCGATGACCCCGATGACCGGGCTTTCGAGCGCGGCGTCGGCGGTGAAGCAATCGACGACGGTCTCGACATCGCCGGCGTCGAGCGCGGTCGCGTAGCGCACGAACAGATCGCTGATCGCCAGCCGGTCTTCGAGCGACATCGCCATCTCCTGAAAATCCCTCGCCGCCGAGGGGAAGAGTTGTGCGTCCTTCGAGACGCGCCCCGCCGGGGCGCTCCTCAGGATGAGGAAGATCCATATGTGGAAACAACGATTTACCTCATCCTGAGGAGGCCGCGAAGCGGCCGTCTCGAAGGACGCACGAAGCCCGGTCCGAGATCCCCGGCGGGCCAGCCAACGTGCCAATATTGCGCGCCTTCGATCGGTCGGTGGATCCAGCCGGGGCGGAGAGGGAGGTATGCGCCTATTCGATCGGGATGAAGATCGAGTGGCGGATCTTGCCCTCGATGTGGTCCGAGAGGTGACCCTTGCCGGTGGTGTCCTCGACCAGGATCACTTCGCCCGCGGCGATGAAGCGGCTTTCGCCGTCGCTCGCGGTGATCTTCACCCCGGCATCGAGGTTGACGATGTATTGCCGGCGCGGCGCCGGATGCCAGTCGACGTTGTGCTCGGCCGCGGTCTCGCGAAAAATCACGCCGGTCGCCGGCAGGCGCTTCGACAATTTGCTGCCGCGCCGGGTTTCGATCCATTCGACCTCGATGTCGCGGAAATGCGATTGGCCGTTGGCGTCGGTGTAGAGATTGTGGATCCGCATCGCGTCCCTCCCTGGAAATCCAGGCTCATTCCGCCGCCTGTTGGCCAATCCCGCGGGCCGGCGCTGCGTCGGCGAAGTGCGGCATCACCTCGGCGGCGAACCGGCGCAGGCTGGTCCGGCCGCGCGAGCCGCCGCCCGAGCCGCCGCCATTGACCAGCACATAGCCGACCCCGGCGCGGCGCAATTCGTCGAGCTTCTCGGCGATCTCCTCCGGGCTGCCATACATCGCGCTCCCCCGGTTGATCACATCGGGATCGCCGGTGGCGCGATCCGGTCCGCCATGCACGGTGCCGTCGGGGCTTGTCGCGAGCTTCAGCTGGCGCACCCGGTTGGCGAGCCGGCGTTCGAGTGCGCCCTCCCTGTCGGCTTTGCTGTCAGCGACGAAGAACGCCCTTGTGACGCCGATTTGCAGCGGATCGAAGCGCCGCCCGCCGGCCTCGACCCCGGCCTTGTAGGCGGCGATCGAGCGGCCGACATCGGCGGGCGACGCATACTGGCCGAGCAGGAGGTTGTAACCGCGTGTCGCGACCCGGCGCACCGAGCTTTCGCCGCCCGCACCCATCCAGATCGGCGGGTGCGGCCGCTGTGCGGTCGGCGGCTCGACGACGATCTCGTCGAATTGCCAATAATGCCCGCGATGCGAGAACGGCTTGTCCGAGGTCCACGCCTTGACGATGACCTCGAGGCATTCGTCGAAGCGCGCGTCGGCCTCGTCCATCGGCACGCAAAACCCGGCGAACTCGTTGTAGCGGTAGCCCTTGCCGATGCCGAAATCGAGCCGGCCGCCGGACAACAGATCGAGCGTCGCCGCCTGCTCGGCGAGCAGCACCGGGTTGTGCCAGGGTAAGACGATGACCGCCGTGCCGAGGCGCAGGGTTGACGTGCGCGCGCCGAGCCAGGTGAGGAGGTTGATCGTCGCCGACACCTGGCCATAGCCGGTGAAATGGTGCTCGACGACAAAGGTGCTGCGAAACCCGAGCGCCTCGGCTTCGACATTGTATTCGATGAAGTCGCGAAACCCCTCGCTGCTGTCGAACTCGGCGGCGTCAGATCCATTAGGGCGCCGCGCCGTCGCGCTGCCAAACAGACCGAATTGCATGGTTCCGTGCTCCCAACCTGCCTGCGGCCAGATTAGCTGCTCGGCGGCGATGTTCAAAATACCGGTTTCTTATCGCTTTCACAGCAGCGTTCCGTTGTTGACAACAAAGCGATGCGTACCCGCCGTCCATGCATTATCTGTTTTCGCATGAGAGCACGATCTCGGATTATCTGGAGCGGCTCTAAAAACCCGACAAATGCGGTCGCAGCGAGGCTGGGCATCCCGCGTTGGCGCCTGCGGGAGGCGCTTCATGAGATCAAGCACCGCAGCAAACTTGGTGCCAACGACCGTGTTACCATCTACGATGGCGGAATGGTGGTGGACGCGAACGGCGAGCATGTCGGAGATATCTACGAAGACAGTCGAGCGGACTGAGACCCTCAGCGTCTTTGCGACGTTGCGGTTTTCAGGCGATCGGCTGGAGCCCGACCGGATTACGGCCATTCTCGGCGTGGAGCCGACCACAGCCTATCGCAAAGGAGAGGTCTATCGGCGTAGCCGCGGACACGAGGTACGGGGCCGCACCGGCGTCTGGTATTTGAGTACCCGGCGCTGCGTTCACAGCAACGAGCTTGCTGATCATTTTCGACATCTTATCGCCGTCGTCTGCCCGGAAGGGCGGGCCGACCATATCGCTGCCCTACGCGACTTGATGGCCCGCGACGGTGCGGAAGCCGATGTGAGCTGCTTCTGGTACGGCAGCGCGGGTTCGCACTCTCCTGAGATACCCGCTTTCGCGCGCGATGTTTTTGCCCGTCTTCCCGCGACGATCGAGACCGATTTCGATACCGATTAAACACCCGCCTGCGCCGCGGTACGGAGCCGCAGCGGGGGCTGAGCGCGGGCGCCGATCTTACACCAAACAGCTTCAATCATGCCGATCCCTTATGGAGCGGCTCGAACATCGGTATTTGCGCGATGCCGGCGGCCGGCCTAGGGTGGCGAACGGGTTCAGAGTCGAGCGTCGAGGGAGCCGCCATGGAATTCGGCTGGTATCATGAGTTTCATCGCCAGGTGGAAGGCCAAAGCGACGCCGACGCGTTCGAGCAGGGCTTTCAGCAGGTCGAGGCCGCCGACCGCTGGGGGCTCGACGTTTTCTGGCTGGCGGAAATCCACCAGCAGGCGCGCCGCTCGGTATTGTCGGCGCCGATGAATGTCGCCGGCCAGATCGCCGCGCGCACCAGGCGCATCAAGATCGGCACCGCGGTGCATGTGCTGCCGTTGACCCATCCGCTACGTCTGGCCGAGGAGACCGCGACGGTCGATGTCGTGAGCCGCGGCCGCTTCATTCTCGGCGCCGGGCGCAGCGGCAATCCGCGCTCGTACCGGGCCTACGGCGTTCCCTACGAGGAAAGCCGCGAGCGGTTTTTCGAGGCCCTCGAGATTTTGAAGCGCGCCTGGACCGAGGATACTTTTTCCTACGAAGGGAAGTATCACAGCTTCAACGAGGCGCGCGCGGTGCCGCGGCCTTATCAAAAGCCGCACCCGCCGATCCGCATCGCCGGCGCGAGCGAGGACACCTTTCCGACGCTCGGCACGCTCGGCTATCCGCTGTTCGTCTCGGTTCGCAGCGCCTCGCTGTCCGGGCTCGCCCCGGATCTGAAAGCCTATCGCGCGGCCTATACGGCGGCGGGGCACCCCGGCCGCGGCCAGGTCTATCTCCGCCTCTCGATGCATGTCGGCGACGACGACAAGCGCGCCCTCGAGGAGGGCGAGCCGAGCATCATGGCCGGCTACCGATCGCTGACCACCCGGCTCGAAGGGTCGCCCAATGTGCGCCGCCGCGCCGAATTGGAAGAGATCCGCACGATCAGCTATGAACAGGTGCTGCGCGACAAGGTCGTCGTCGGCGGACCCGATCGGGTGACCGACCGGCTCAAGCAATTGGAAGAGGAGCTGGGCATCGACGGCATCCTGTTCGAGCTCAATTTCGGCGCCGCGATCCCGGCCGAGATGATGATGCGCTCGCTGCAGCTGCTGTGCGAAAGGGTGATGCCGCACTTCAAATAGCCGGTGACCCGGGTGTTGCGCCGGCGCTCGGCGGAAGATTGATTGGCTCGGCGGGGCTGTGTCGGCAGCCCCAAAATTGAGGGGCGGCACAGGATGGCGATCAGCTGGCGGTTTCTTTCGACGATTCTCCTGGGGTTTACGGCTTTGCCCGCCTGGGCACAGGCGCCACCGCCCGCTGCCGCGAACGCACCGGTCTACGCCGTGACGTATTTCGAAGCTGGTTCCGCCTCGGCCAATGCGGTCGCCGGAACGCTCAAGCTTTTCGCTGCGGCCACTCGCAAAGAAGATGGCAATCTCGGCTTTGTCGCGCTGCGCGAGACGGGCCGCTCGGGCCGCTTTGCGTTTGTCGAGGGGTGGCGCGACAAGAAGGCGCTCGACGCCCATGCCGGCGCGTCGACAGCGCTGCAAGACCAATTAAAGGCGCAATTGGCCGCGCCGTTTGACGTGCGGCCGAGCTTGGGGCTCGCGGTCGCCACGGCGCTTGCTGGGGTCGACGCCGCGATGGCCAATTCTGTCTATGTGCTGACCCATGTCGATGTGCCGCCGCCGTCGAAGGACGAATGCATCGTGCTGCTCAAGCGGCTGACCGAAGATGCCCGCAAGGATGCCGGGGTCCTGCGCTTCGACATCTTGCAGCAGGACAGCCGGCCGAACCACTTCACCGTGGTCGAGGCGTGGCGCGACCGCAAAGCACATGACGGGCACGTCATGGCCGAGCCGACCCGCGAGTTCCGGCGCAAACTCACGCCGATGTCGGGCGCGCTGTACGACGAGCGGCTCTACGAGCCGATCCGCTGACGGACCGCGGGCCTTCCGGCCCGCAGGCGGCCGGGAACGCCCGCGGTCCAAGCCCGACCGAGCTATCCGACGACGGCGATCATCTCGATCTCGACCATCGCATCGGGATCGGCCAGCCGGCTGATCTGCACGGTCGTGCTGGTCGGCGAGGCGACCCCGAAATAGCGCATCCGCACGTCGGAATTCTTCGAGAATTCCGGGTAATCGGTGACATAGGTGTTGCTCTTAACGACGTCGGCCCAGTTCGCGCCGGCGGCCTTCAGGCAGGCATCGAGGTTCTTGAAGGTCTGCTCCATCTGCGCCCGCATGTCGCCCTTGCCGACGAGATTGCCGTTAACGTCGCGCGCCAGCTGGCCGGCGACATAAATCGTCTTGCCCGGACCGTTGACGGTGACGACGTGCGAATAGGCAGGTTTGCCCTGCTGCATCCTGACATTCATACCCGCGGGCTGTTTGCGCTCGATCTCTAACGCCATGACCGCTCTCCCCGATAGGGTTCACTCGGTTCCGCCCTCCGGTTAGCATTGGTGACGCCGGATTCCAAGGGAGCATGCGAGATGGGCATCGAAGAAGAGGTCGCGCGGCATTACGGCAATGCCGGCATCGCGGCGCGGGTGCTTGCCGCGCTGCGCGAGGCGCAGGGCGCGGAGGCTCGGGTCACCGTCGACGCTCTGGCGCCGCTCGACCAGTTCCACGGCCGCGGCCCGGTGGCGACCCGCGAGCTCGTCGCCTTGCTTCAGCCGCAGGCGGGCGAGCGCCTGCTCGACATCGGCTCCGGCATCGGCGGCCCGGCGCGCTGGATCGCCGCCAAATTCGGCGTTCATGTCACCGGCGTTGATCTGACGCCCGAATTCTGCGAGGCCGCCGAGGCATTGAACGCGGCGACCGGGATGAAGGATCAGGTCACGATCATCCGCGGCAGCGCGCTCGCCCTGCCGGTGCCCGACGGCGCCTTCGATGCGGCCTATTCGCAGAACGTCATCATGAACATCGCCGAGAAAACTTTGTTCTATCGCGAGGCATTCCGCGCCTTGCGGCCGGGCGGCAGGCTGGCGCTGTCGAATTTGTGCGCCGGGGCGGCGGGCGAACCCTATTACCCGGTGCCGTGGGCCACGACGCGCGAGACGAGCTTTCTCGCGACCGCGCGAGAAATGCGCGCCGACCTCGTCGCCGCCGGCTTCGAGATTGCCGATTTCCGCGACACCACCGCGGCGATTCGCGAGGGTCAACGGCGCAACCGCGAGCGGCTGGAAAAGGGTGAACTGCCGCGCGTCGCGGCCGATATCATCCTCGGCGAGCGCAGCCGCGAGATGCAGATCAATTCGCTGCGCAACACCGAGGAAGGCCGCTGCGCGGTCATCGAGGCGCTGGTCAGAAAGCCGGGCTAGCTTGGCCGCCTGGACTGCCGCACCGGCGGCCGGCGCAAGGCCCAGAACGCAACGATGCCGCACAAATAGGATGCGATCGACAGGCTGAACGCGACCCGGTAGCTGCCCGTCACATCGAAGATCCAGCCGGCGCCCCACGAGCCGAGCGCGTTACCGAGACCGCTGCCGATCGTGACGACGCCGAGGATCGCCCCGAGCTGGGTGCCGGGAAAAAGGTCGGCGGTCTTCGCCGTGATCATCGGGGCGCGTGCCCCCCAGGTCAGCCCGAAAAAGCAGGCGTGCACCCATAACAGCAAATGCTGGTCGGGGCTGGTGATCAAGAGCGCGCAGATCACCCCGACGATCGAAAACCCGTAGGCGAGGATCGCCGAGATCTCGCGGCCGACATAATCCGACAAGGTGCCGGTGACGATCGTGCCGAATACCGCGAGGAGCGCCCCCATCCCCAAGACCCAGGCGGCATAGATCCGGTCGAAGCCGATATCGATCGCGAAGGCGAACTGGTGTAGCGAGACGAAGTAGCTGCCGAGGCCGGTGAACAGGTAGACCGCGAACAACAGCCAGAAATGCGGCGTGCACATGGCCTCGGTGAGGGTCCAACCCGGGCGCGGCGGTGCGGCCGGGAGTGCGGAGAAATCGCCTTCCGGCACCGTGCCGTCGGTGATTGCGGAGGCAACCCGGTCGGCGCGGCGGAACAATGCCGCCAGCGGCAGCACGACCGCGGCCATCAAGACGGCCTGAACGAGATAGGTGGTGCGCCAGCCGATCCCCGAAATCGTCAGCTGTACCAGCGGCGCCGAGACGGCCCGGCCGAAGCCGTTGGCCGACTGGAGGATCGCGATCGCCATGCCGCGCCGGCGCACGAAATGGCGCGACAGGAGCGGCACGAACACCACCAGCCCGAGGCAATTGGCCCCGACCGTCATCACCACCCCATAGAGCGCGATGATCTGCCACAGCGCCGTCACATAGGCGCTGGCGGCCAGCCCGACGACCAGCAATCCGCCGCCGAGCAGCAACAGCCGGCGCGGCCCGAGCCGGTCGACCAGCGCCCCGACAAAGGGCGAACTCAGCCCGGCAACCAGCTGCGAGACCGAATAGGCGAGCGAGGTCTCGGCCCGGCCCCAGCCGAACTCCTCGATAAAGGCGACGAGGTAGACCGCGTAGGAGTGCATCAGCGCGGCGCTGACCGTGAACGCGGTAAAGGCGCCGCCGAGCATCAGCCAGGCCGGGGGGATGGCCGGCCGGGTGGCTATCGCGGGCGGGTCGCTCATCATCGCAACCTGCGCGAAATCGCGCCGCGCGTCACCCGCGATCCGCCCCCTCCCTTCCCTCCTTCCGCCAAGCGGGGGAGGGAAGGGAGGGGGATTCGGGGTTGCGCCGCAGCGGGATCAGGGCAAAGGCGGATCGGGTTCCACCAAAGGGACACCCGCCAGATAAGCGCCGAAATTGTGCAAGAGGCCGGCCAGTTCCCTCCCGACCGAGGTCGTTGCCGCCATGATCGGCACGGCGATCAGCGCCGCGATCAGAGCATACTCGAGTGCCGTCGCCGTGCTGCAATGGTGGGCCGGCGACCGTAAGAAGCGTAGGCCGCGCATCCGGTCTCTCCGCTGAAAACCATTATTACGGGTGTTAGTATGTCAGAATCTCTCATAGCGGGAATTAATCTATGTCAAATTCTGCCCGGCCCTCGGGTTGGGACAATTGCGCGAGAACAGGCCCGGCGGTAATCAGCGCATCGACATTGGTGAGGGACGCGCCTCGACGAAGCGGTAAGATGGGCGCCTTCTCGATGCGCGGATCGGAGGCGGGGATCGGGCGATGGCGACGGCTGAGGAACGGGTTGAGCGCCGCCTGACCGCGATCCTCGCGGCCGACATTGCCGGTTACTCGCGGCTGATGGGGATTGACGAGGAAGGCACGCTTGCCGCGCTCAAGGGCCACCGGCGCGAGGTCATAGACCCCAAGATCGGCGAACACCGCGGCCGCATCGTCAAGACCACCGGCGACGGCCTGCTCGCCGAATTCGCCAGCGTCGTCGATGCGGTGCGGTGCGCGGTTGACGTGCAGCGGGAGATGGCCGCGCGCAACATCGGCGTTCCGGCGGACCAGCGCATCGAATTCCGGATCGGCATCAATCTCGGCGACATCATCATCGACGAGGGCGATATCTACGGCGATGGCGTCAACATCGCCGCCCGCCTCGAAGCCCTGGCCGAGCCGGGCGGGATCTGCGTCAGCCGCGTCGTTCGTGACCAGGTGCGCGACAAGCTGGACTTCGCGTTCGAGGACATGGGCGAGCAGCAGGTCAAGAACATCGCGCGCCCGGTGCGGGCTTACCGCGTGGGACCGCGGGCGTCTCGCCCGCAAAGCCCCCACCCCACCCCCGGAACGCCCGCCCTAGCGGGCGGCCGTCCGGGGGCTCCCCCGCCTGCGGGGGAGGGAGTTCCGCGCGCGGGCTCACTAACTTACCCTCCCCTGCAAGCGGGGGAGGGAAGGGTGGGGGCTGCTGAATCACCGACCCTCGCCCTCCCCGACAAGCCGTCGATCGCGGTCCTCCCGTTCCAGAACATGAGCGGCGATCCGGAGCAGGAATATTTCGCCGACGGCATGGTCGAGGAGATCATCACCGCGCTCTCCCAGATCCGCTGGCTGTTCGTGATCGCTCGCAACTCGACCTTTACCTACAAAGGCCAGGCCGTCGATGTGAAGCAGGTCGGACGTGAACTCGGCGTGCGCTATGTGCTGGAAGGATCGGTCCGCAAGGCGGGGAATCGCGTTCGCATTACCGGGCAGCTGATCGATGCCTTGACCGGCACGCATCTGTGGGCGGACCGCTTCGACGGCTCGCTCGATGATGTCTTCGAGCTTCAGGACAAGATCGCGGTCAGCGTCGCTGGCGTGATCGAACCGGCGTTGCAAGCCGCCGAGATGCGCCGATCCGCGGCGCGGCCAACGACCGACCTTACCGCCTACGATCTCTACCTGCGCGCGCTTGCCGCCTTCTACCCCATAACGAAAGAGCGGGTTTTCGAGGCCCTCCAATTGCTCGAACGGGCGATCGCGATCGATCGGCACTACGGGCCTGCCCTCTCCTGGGCGGCGTTCTGCCACCTGCGGCTGGTCAGCGACGGCTGGGCGGAAGCACCGGAGACAAGCCGCCGCAAGGCCATCGATCTTGCCCGGCAGGCGCTCGATGTGGCGGAGAACGACCCGGGCATCCTTACCAACTCCGCGTTTGTGCTGGCTCTTTTCGGCGAGGACATCGGTGCCATGATCGGGCTGATTGACCGTGCGCTGGCGCTTAACCCGAGCTTTGCCAACGGCTGGCTTCGGAGTGGCGTTGTCAGGGCCTGGGCCGGCCAACCCGATCTCGCCATCGAGCATATCGAAACCGCGCTACGGCTGAGCCCGCGCGAGCGCATGGGTCAGCCCCTATACGTGATCGGCATGGCCTATTTCTTCAAACGTAGCTTTGACGAAGCGGTGGCGAAGCTTCGCCTGGCCATGCAGGACAATCCCGGCTCTCCCCTCCCATACCGGTTTCTCGCCGCGTGCTACGCCCATATGGGGCGGCTCGACGAAGCGCGCGCGATCGTCGCGCGGCTTCGCGCCATCACCCCTTTGGTCGTGTCGAGCGAACTTCCTTGGCGCAATCCCGAGGACCGTGAGCTGTTGCTGTCGGGCCTGCGCCTGGCCGCCGGCGAGACGAGTTGACACGGGAGGTGATACGATGACCGGCTTCTACCGCCCGCCACTCGACGGCTTCGAGGAAGACCCGTTCGCACGCGACGGCGAGGACAAGCTGATCCGGCGCGAATATTGGCTGAGCCTCGGCGACCGCTCGCTGGTCCGGCTGATGATGCAGGGCATCGGCACGCGCCTCACCGCCGACGAGAAGCGGGCGCACCTCGCCGACATCCGCCGCACCCATTTGATCGACGAGATCCTGGCGCCCGAGATCCTGCCGCCCGAGCGGCGCCCATAAGTGGTCATCCCGGCGCAGGCCGGGATCCACTGATCAGCATTCGAGATAGTTGACGAGTGGGTCCGGGCCTGCACCGGGACGACAAGATTATTGCGCCATTGGCTTATTTGCGGCGCGCTACCAAATATACGGAGCGTTAGAGTTTTACGGGCGGCTTCGCAAATGCCCTCGAATTTCCCTGCTAATTCCCTGCGGGGGCAAAAAAATTCCCTGCGAGGCGGTAAAAATTCCCTGCGCCATTTCCCTGCAGTTCGCCAACAATTGTGATATTTCAACGATATAAGCGCGCATCCCCGGATTTTTTCCCTGCTGGCAGGGAAAATCGGCACCCGCCTGGCCGTGCAATGACCGTGGATGTGGGTCGGCGCGGGTTGTGCTAGTGTACCGACTCTAACGCATGTCGCCCACGGGCCACTTTTTCGAGAATAGC
>CAYMRQ010000001.1:29432-78032 GCA_964392845.1 uncultured Rhizobium sp. | reverse complement strand
GCCGCCAAAAACCGCCTCAAACGACACTTCCACGAACCTCCCCGAAGACGAACCTGCCAAAACATGGCATGGTTATCTTAGCGCCTATGGGCGAAAGCCGGGACCCACTCGGCCACCCGCGCGAATGTTCTACGTCTATTTACTGGCCAGCCAGCCGCAGGGAACCTTGTACGCCGGGATGACCGACGATCTGGTCCGACGCATCTGGGAACATAAAATCAAGGTTCCGGGCTTCACCGCGAAATACGGTGTGGACCGACTCGTCTGGTTCGAAACTCACGAAACTCGGGAAGCGGCCTTGCACCGAGAGAAGCAGATCAAGGAGTGGCGACGCGCGTGGAAAATCAGCCTAATCGAGGAAAAGAACCCGTATTGGATCGAGCTATATCAAAGCCTATCTCCGTGATCTTCAAACGCCCGAGCAAGCCGCCGAATGGGTCCCGGCTTTCGCCGGGACTGCGGAATTCTGGGGAACCGCTTCCGACGCGCCGCCTCGTTCTCGCCGCTGCCGGGACGCTGCTGCTGCCGCGCGCCGCTCGCGCGCAGCCGGCGACGCGTCGCCGCCGGATCGCTCTTCTTGACAGCTGGCCGCGCGTCTCCCTTGAGCCATTCCTTGCGGCGTTCCGGCAGGAACTGCGCGCGCTCGGCTACCGCGACGAGGACATCGAGATCGAGAGCCGTTTTGCCGACGGACATATGGAGCGCCTTCCCGATCTCGCCGCCGAACTGGTGCAGCTCGCCCCGGAAGTCATCGTCGCCCCGGGGCCAGCGGTCCGGGCGGCCAAACAGGCGACCTCGACGATCCCGATCGTGATGATGGGTGTCCCCGATCCGGTCGGCGCCGGGTTCGTCGCCAGCCTCGCGCACCCGGGCGGCAACGTCACCGGCCTGTCCAATCTGTCGCAGGAGACGGTGGGGAAGCGGCTGCAGCTGCTCAAGACCGCAATTCCCGGCGCCGAGCGCATCGCCATCCTGCTCAACCCCGGCAGCCCCGGAAACACCCCCACATTGCAGACCGCGCGGGAAGCCGCCCGGACCTTGCGCACAGCACTTCTCTCGTTCGAAGCCAGCGCACCCCCGGAGATCGACGGCGCTTTCGCCGCCATGATTCGCGAGCACGCCGACGCGCTGATCGTCCCGGGCGATCCCATCTTCCTTTTGGAAAAGAGCCGGATTGTCGACCTCGCGGCGAGCCACAAATTGCCGGCAATCTATCAGTTCCGCGCATTTGTGACGGTTGGCGGCCTGATGAGCTACGGAGCTGCTGGGATTAACGTTTCGCGGGACCTCGCGACCTATGTCGACAAGATCCTCAAAGGCGCCAAGCCGGCCGATCTGCCGGTCGAGCAGCCGACCAGATTCCAGCTGGTCGTCAATCTGAAGACGGCGCAGGCGCTCGGCCTGACGATCCCGCCGCTGATCCTCGCCGGCGCCGACGAAATCATCGAATGAGGCAGTTCATTACGTAATTATTATTTTTCAATTGACAATATCGCTATGTTGTGCTATTCATATTTTGGTGCCATGGCGATAGCCGAGCGATGACGCCACTGGCGCTCGCACGCTCGCTGCAAATTTCCTGCAAATAACAGCGAAAACAGCGCGCGGGGGTCGGTTCGGAAACGGCGCGGTGGGTTCGCGCGAGCTGCTTTTCGCTTGCAACAACGGGAGAAAGAGATAGGGAAGTTGTCGTGCCATAGAAAGCCGCATTGATGCGTGCGATCGTTGTCAACGAATTCGGCCCGCCCGAGCAGCTGCGTGTCGGCGAGGTGCCGCTACCGACTCCGGCCCCCGGCGAGGTGCTCGTCGAGACCCGCGCGGCGCCGGTCAACTATGTCGATATGCTGGTGGTTGGCGGCACCTACCAGTTCCTGCCGCCGCGCCCGTTCATCCCCGGCAAGGGGCCGGCCGGGGTGGTGGCGGCGCTGGGGCCCGGGGTGACGACATTGCGGGTCGGCGACCGGATCCTGGCGATGGCCGAGACCGGCGGCTATGCCGAGGCGGTCGCGGTCGGCGCCGATCAATGCCACCGCCTGCCGGCGCGGATGTCGTTTGTCGAGGCCGCTTCGCTCGCCGTCGTCTACGACACGTCCTGGGTTGCATTGCGCGGCCGGGCGCGGCTGGCGCTGGGAGAGACGGTGCTGGTGCTCGGCGCCTCGGGCGGGGTCGGTCACGCCGCGGTGCAGCTGGCCCGCGCGATGGGCGCGCGCGTCCTCGCCGGGATCAGCAGGCCGGAGCGCGAGGCGGCGGTGCGGGCCGCCGGCGCCGACGCGATCATCGACCTGTCGCGGCCTGATCTGCGCGATAGTTTGCGCGAGCAGGTCTACGCCCTGACCGACGGGCGCGGCGCTGACATCATCATCGACCCGCTCGGCGGCGCGGTGTTCGAGGCGGCAATTCGCGCGCTCGCCTGGTGCGGCCGGCTGGTGGTGATCGGCTTCGCCGCCGGGGGCATTCCGACGCTTAAGACCAACTACCTGCTGCTGAAGAATATCGAAGTCAGCGGCTTGCAGATCACCGATTACAGGAAGCGCCGCCCGGCCGAGCTGGCGACGGCCTATGCCGAGATATTCGGGTTTTATGAGCTGGGTCTGATCAAGCCCGCCGCGGTAACGATTTTTCCGCTGGAGCGGGCCGGCGAGGCGCTGGCCGCGTTGCGCGACCGCCGGATCGACGGCCGTGCCGTCTTGCGCCTGCGCGACGATCAGAGCAGATTTCGATTGGGCTGATGCCACCGCGGAGACGGGGTCAGGCGGCGCGATTCGCGCACGTTGTCCGGCTCGTCCTCGCCTATCCCGCCTCGCTCCGGCGCCCGCGGATGAACGTCGCCGGCAGGAAAATGAGGACCGCGAGCGCAATCACCCACATCAGGCCGTGCGGGCCGGAAAGGGTCATCGCCGCGCCGCCGAGTACCGGGCCGGCCAAGGAGCCGAAGCCGTAGCACATGACCACGGCGGCATTGGCCGCCACCAGCTGCGGGCCGCGAAAGCGGTCGCCGGCCATGCTGAGCGCCACCGGATACAATGCGCCGGCGAACCCGCCCCACAAGAATAGTGCCAGGAAGGTGGCGATCATCGAGCCGCCGAGGAACGGGATCAGCGCGCCGCCAAGCAAAGCGGCCACTCCGCAGATCCGCAACACCCCCAGTCGGGCGATCCGGTCGGAGGCCCAGCCGAGCGGCACTTGCAAGACGATGCCACCGAAATATATCGCCGAAAGCGTCGATGCCGCGAGATCGGGGGAGAGCCCGATCTGCACCCCCCAGACCGGCAGCAAGGCAAGGGTCGCGCCCTCGAACAGGCCGAAGACGACGACCGCCGCCGGCACGGCCGGCCGCGCCACCGCCAGGGTGGCGAGACTGAGGGGGGCAGCGTCCTCCGCCAGTCCAAGGCGGATCGGTGTCGCGAGCAGCGGCAGCCCGGCGAACAAGGCGAGGAGGGCATTGGCGATGATCGGCGGCCAACCCGCGATCCCGGTGATCGGCAGCAGAAGCGGCCCGACGCCGAGTGTGGCGGATAGAACCGTGGCGTAAATCGCCATGAGGCGGCCACGATCGCGCTCGCCGGCAAGGCTGCCGATCCACGCCTCCGACGCCGTGAACAGGCCGGACCCGGCCACGCCCATGCCGAAGCGGAGCAGGAACCACAGCGCCAAGCTGTCGCTCAGCATCATCAGCGCAAAGCAGACGAGCCCGGCGGCAAGGCAGCCGAGCATCAGCGGCCTGGCGCCCAGCACGCGCGCCGCCCACGGGACCGCCGGTGCGGCGAGAATGACGCCGAGAAACGTCATCGCGGCGTTGAGGCCGATCACGCTGCTGTCGACGCCGCGCGCTTCGAGGACCAGCGCCAGGAGCGGCATCGAGAAGCCCATGCCGGCGCCGAACACGGCAATGCAGGAAATCGCGGCGACGAGGCTGCGGCGACGCCCCGGTCCGGTCGTGGACGGTGAATACGTCACGCAACCTCGCCTTGCGGCCTTTCTTTATCAAATCCGCGCTCGCGTTCCTCATCGAGGCGTCGCCCGATGTTGCCTCAGCCTCGGCCGTTGAGGGAAGCACGCAATTGCGCTGTTCGGCAACGACCTGCCCCCCGGGATGATTGGGCAGAGATTCGTGTCAGGGCGCGGAATGCCCTGGTCCGCGACAAAGAGCACCCCCAATGCGACAGGATGTGGACGATCAGGTTTCGCCTCGGTCGCACTGAAGCGCCGACAATTCAGCCGGATTCTCGCAAAACCTTCCGGCCGCGGATGCAAGTGTTTGCCTTTTTGGGCCTCCGGCAACCGTGTTTGGTGCGACCGGTGCCGTGACGAGTAGAAGTAGCCGATTGGCCTCTTGCGGGGGTGCACTGGCAATCCGTTCGCGCACCCTGTAGATCGATGTTGTTTTGGTTTCCCTTTATTTTCCTGGCTGGATTTGATAGGGTTGCTAACGGGTAGTATCCGCAGCTCGGGGGTGCTGCGGAATTCGCCAACAGCCGGTCGCGTGGCCGACGGGGGAGATCAGGTGCGACGCACGGGCCTTCGAGCCGGTTTGATTGCCATCGCGTCTGCCGTGGCAGGGTGCCAGTATGGGACGCCGCTGCCGCCGGCACCGCCGGGGTCTCCGTCACCGACGGCCCTGTATCAGATCGGGCCGGGCGATTCGCTGCAAATCTTTGTCTGGCGCAACCCCGAACTGACGACCGGCGTGCCGGTTCGTCCGGATGGCCGGATCTCGATACCGCTGGTCGAGGATCTCGTCGTGGTCGGCCAGACGCCGACGATGTTGAGCCGCGAAATTGAGAAGCGGCTGTCGAAATACGTCACCGACCCGATCGTGACGGTCATGCCAGGTAGCTTTGTCGGGCCTTTCGCCCAACAGGTGCGTGTCATCGGCGAGGCGACCACGCCCAAGGCCCTGCCTTACCGTGCGAACATGACGGTGCTCGACGCGATGATCGAGGTCGGCGGTCTGACGAAATACGCCGCCGGCAACCGCGCCACCCTTGTGCGGACCGTCAACGACGTTCGGGAATCTCATCCGGTGCATCTCAACAGCCTCATCAACGACGGCGATATAGAAAGCAACGTCGCGTTGGAGCCGGGCGACATTCTGATCATCCCGCAAACTTATTTTTAAGGGTTTTATAGATAAATGTCGTCTTCCTACGAGGAACTCCTCGCGGGGGTCTGGGTGCGGGCTGGCGGGCGATGAACGCTGGATGGATGAAGGGAGTGTTGTACGAACAGGCGCTGGCCTATGCCCGGCGCCTGTGGCGGTACAAATGGCTGTCGATTGTCCTGGCATGGTTGATTTGTGCAGTTGGCTGGCCGATCGTCGCGCTGATCCCGCCCAAATACGAGTCGTCGGCGCGGGTTTACGTCAATGCCGATCAGCTGCTGACGCCCTTGCTGCGCGGGATCGCGATCGAGGATAACACGCTGCGTCAGGTCGAATTCTTGCAGCGAACCTTGCTGAGTCGGCCCAACCTTGAGCAGGTCGTACATCTGAGCGACCTCGACATCTCCTCCCGAGCCAAGAATAGCGCGAGCGACAGGGAGGAACTGTTGCGCCGGTTGGCGCTAGAGGTGTCGATCAAGCCGCAAACGGCAAACCTGGTTACCATCACTTATCGGGATCGAGACCCGGTGGTAGCGAAAAACATCGTGCAGGCGCTGCTGACCGTCTTTGCCGAAAACTCGACCGGCGGCAATCGCAAGGAAATGGAAAACGCGAAGCGCTTCCTCGACCAGCAGATCCAGGCCTACGAGGGTCAGCTTCGCGCGGCGGAAAAGCGGCTGGCCGAGGCTCGCCAAAAATATATTGATCTCTTGCCGGGCCTTGATGGTTCGGTGTCGCGCCTCGACGCAGGACGCAACGCGGTGACCAAGCTGAAGCTCGACGTCGCGGATGCACGTGCCAGGCGGGATTCATTGCAGCAGGAGCTTGAAGCGGTTCCCAAGTTCCTCAGCGTGGACTCCGCCGGACCGCAGGTGATTATTGCGGGAAGGGCAACCGGTGCCGCGGCGCGGGCTGAGGAGGCGCGCGCAAAGGTGGAAGAGTTGCGGCTGCGATTTACCGATCAGCATCCCGACGTTATTGCCCTCCAGCGCCAGATCGCCGAGCTTGAGGCCCGGGGGGCAAGGGAAGCAGCCAATCCGGGCGACCGTGCCGGCGGGCGCAAGATGCAGATCGCCAGCACGGTCTACGATCAGGTCAAGGTGCGGGTTGTCGAGGCCGAGACCACGCTTGCTTCGGCAGAGCGACGGCTGCAGCAGGCCGAGCATGAGCAGCAAGCATTAGAGGAGACGGCGCGGGCGACGCCGGGGGTGCAGGCGCAGGCGCAGGATCTTGATCGGGATTATGCAATCAAGAAAAAGAGCTTTGAAGACTTGCTGCAACGGCGCGAGCAGATGCGGATTGGCGAGGCGGCGGATACGACGGCCGACAAGATCCAGTTCCGCATCATCGACCCGCCCCAAATACCGGTCGTACCCGCGGCTCCGAATCAGCCGGTCCTGCTATCCGGCGTTCTCGCGGCCGCCATTGCCGGGTCGATTGCGGTACCCCTGCTGCTGCTGCAGTTTGATCGATCGTTCACGACGGTTGCCACGCTCCGCACTCTCGGCCTCCCGGTTCTTGGGAGCGTGTCATGGTTGGTGTTCCCGGGTGGGCGGCGGCGTTCCCGAATCCAGGTTGCGACGTTGTGCGCGAGTGCGAGCGTCCTCTTGGCTGTTTATGGCGTGTTGCTGACGATCAGCGTCAACCTTTACCGATTGAGCCTGACTTGATGGATGACCGAGCCGGCCTGATCGAGCGTGCGGCCGCCCTGTTGCACAACAGCAATAGCCAGGCCCTCGCACCACGCACGCTGGAAGCGCCGGTTGCCGCTTCAGCTCCCGCGCCGCCGCTGAGCCGAAGCGTCGTTCTTGACCGCAATCATCTCGCGGAGTCCGGTATTATCATGCCGTGGACGACGACAGCGCGGGTCGTCGAGGAGTTTCGCATCGTCAAGCGAAATATCATGTTTCCATGGCAATCCGCAGAGTATCGAGGGGCCGCGGACCGACTGCCAAAGGTCGTCATGGTGACCAGCTCCCGGCCGCGCGAAGGCAAGACGTTCTGCTCGGTCAATCTGGCATTGGCCTTTGCCGCGGAGGAAAATCTCGTCACGGTCCTGATTGATGCCGATGCAGTGCGAGCGGATACCGCGAGACTCCTGAAGGTTCCTCTCGAACCGGGTTTGACGGATATCCTGGCCGGAGAGCGGACGCTGCACGACGTGCTGATCCAGACCGATATCCCGAATCTGGTAGTTCTCCCTCCCGGAGCCTACGGTCCCCATGTTCCCGAACTGCTTGCGGGGCGGGGACCAAGCCTCCTGGTTGCCGAGATTGGCAGGCGCTATCCTGACCCCGTGATCGTCATGGATACCCCGCCGTGTCTTGCCAGCACCGACCCGGCGGCGCTTGCCCAGGTCGTCGGCCAGGTTGTGTTTGTGATCGAGGCGGGACATACCCAGCAAGCCGAAATTGAGTCGTCGCTGAACCTACTCAGCGGTTGTCGACAGATCAGTTTTCTTCTCAACAAGGCGCCAATCGGGTCGAGTGAGCATTTTGGGTCCTATTCGTACTACTATCATCCCGGGACAACGGCAGCCAAGGCGGGAGAGGATTGACGCCTGCCAACCGCCGCCGCAGCGCGAGACCGAGGCTGCATGTCAGGTGCATCGGCCTGGGATTGCTTGCCGTGCTGGTGGGATCTCCAGCCTTGGCCCAGGCGATCAGCGGTCCGGCCGCTTCACCAGGCGAGCTTCCGCTCGCTCCCCCCTCCGAGCCATCGCCCGCGACGACATCGACCGCTCCACCTCCCGCTGCCACGCCGCCGCCCGCATCTCCGTTCGGGGCTCGTCCCGGTGTCTTCCCTACCATCTCCCCCGCACCTCTCACGCCTGAGCGGCAGGTATCTCCCTTCGGCGCCGCCCCCGGCGTCTTTCCGGGCATCTCTCCCGCCCCCTCCACCAGTGCCACGCAAGGGCAGCCGGCGTCTCCTGCCCCCGGCGTCTCCCCGGCGGTTCCGGCCGTTCCGACCATCGCCACGCCGCAGCAGCCGATATCTCCGCTCGAGGCCCAGCCCGGCATCGCCACCACCCCGGGCACTGCCGCGCCGCCGCTGATATTGACGCCGGGGTATGGGTTCGGTACCCCGCTCGCGCCCATCGGAGGAGCCGCAGCAGCGCCGATCCTGCCGCCGGCGCCTCCCACCGCTGTCGGTCTCCGGCCCCTGCGTCCTGGCGCGCTTCCGGTTCAGGCGCAGGATCTTCGGGCACCGCCCATTCTGATCATACCGAGAGCGACGCTGATCGAGAGCTACACCGACAATCCACGCAACACGCCGAAAGGGCTGTCGGATTCGATCACTCGTCTCAACGCGGGTACCGCCATTTCCGTCGATAGCGTTCGGCTGCAAGGTCAACTCAGCGGCTCGGTCGATTACCAAAAATACGCCCGCGCCACTGATCTGGATGGGCTCAACGCCAATCTGCTCGGGTTTGGGTTGGGGACCGTCGTGCGCGACCATGTCTTTATCGATGCACGCGCCGCGATCACGCAACTGTCGCGCAGCGGTGGCGTCGGCTTTGCGAATTCGTCAGTAATTCCACGATCGCAGCAGACCCAAGCCGAGGTAATCTCGCTCAGTCCGATCGCCCGCGGGTCCATTAGCGACTTCGTTGATGGTGAATTTCGGTACAATTATTCGTTGAGCCTGTTTCAGAACGGCGGTTTCCTCGGGAATTCAGCGACAACCGTTCCTGCGACCGCTACCGTGCCGTCGACCTCGCTGTCTAACACGAGCCAGAACCAAGCAACCTTGAGCCTCGCGACCGGTCGCCGATTTACGTTGCTTAGCTCAAGGCTGACGCTTGACGCAACCGAGGCCAATTCCGGCCCCGCCGCGGAATCGACACAGCTGCGCGCGTTTGACGATGTCGAGTATCAATTCAACCGGGAATTTGCCGCGCTCGCCCGTGCCGGCTACGAAGATTTTCGCTTTCCGTTGCAGCCGGCGGCGAACCGGAAGGGGATGATCTGGCTGATCGGCGGCCGGGTGACGCCGTTTCCCGGCAGCTACCTTGCCGTCCGCTATGGCCATGAAAACGGAGGCTCCGCCGCCACCGGCGAATTGCGCTACGAGGTGACGCCGGCAACCACCATTCTCGGGTCCCTGCAGCAAAGCCTGGGATCGACACAACAGCAAATACTCTCCAACCTCAATTCGTCCCAAATCGATGGCGCTGGTAATCTTGTCGATTCTGTTACCGGGCTGCCGACTTCCTTGGTCAATCCGCAATTTTCTAATGCATCAAATACTATATTTCGTAGCGAGAACGCCCGCATCGGCATACAGACAAGCCTTGATCGCGATACCTTCGGGATATTCGGCTTTGTCGATCAGCGCACACCGGTTGGGACGCCAACCGGCGCTACCGGGGTTGCCGCGACTTCGTCGGTTAACGATACCGCCATCGGCGCCAACCTCTACTGGAGCCGGTCCCTGACGCCGAACCTGAGCAGTGCGGCCACGCTCGGCTATGCGACGGCGCGTCAGTCGAATACATTGACAGCCGATCTGAGCCTGAACTACACCATAAGCCAGAATCTCACCGGCGTCGTTCATTATCAATTTATCAACGTCGATAGCGCCATTGTTGCCGGCTCATATCGCCGCAACCTGCTTGAAATCGGCGTGACACGGAGCTTTTGAACTCTTTATGTACGCCAAGTTTTACGGGCTCGATTCGCTGGCGTTCCAGCTGACCCCCGATCCGCGGTTTTTTTTCGACAGCGCCGAGCATCGGCGGGCGATGGCGCACCTTACTTATGGTCTGCATCATGCGGAAGGGTTCATCGTCATAACCGGGGAGGTCGGCGCCGGCAAGACGATGCTGGTCGATCGTCTGCTGTCGCAGATCGACCCGCGCTCCTTCCTGACCGCCAAGATCGTCACGAGCCAGCTCGGCGGCGACGACATGTTGCGCATGGTCGCCTCCGGGTTCGGGCTCGATCATGCGGGATTGCCAAAAGCGACGCTGCTGACCCGCATCCAGGAATTTGTGCTGTCCCAATTTGCCGCTGGACGCCGCGCGCTCCTGATCATCGACGAGGCTCAGAACCTGTCTTTGGAGGCGCTCGAAGAGCTTCGAATGCTCTCGAACATCGTGGTCGGCACGGCAACCGCTCTGCAAAGCTTCCTTCTCGGCCAACCGCAATTCCGCCTGGTGCTGGGAAACCAAGCGCTCGACCAGCTTCGACAGCGTATCACCGCGGCCTATCATCTCGGGCCGCTGAGCGAGGGCGACACGCGAGGCTATATCGAGCACCGGCTGCGCTGTGCCGGCTGGAAGGGCGACCCGCAATTCGCCGACGACTGCTTTCCGTCGATCTATCGACACACCGGCGGCGTACCGCGGCGGATCAACAGCCTGTGTTCTCGACTCCTGCTGTTCGGCTTTCTCGAGGAAGGCCATACGATCTCGGCTGCCGATACCGAGCAGGTGGCCGATGATCTGAGGACCGAACTGTCGGCGGTGGCGACGGCCAGTGGGGCACCCAATGGGGCGGGGTTTCTCCCCCCGGGAGCGGAGAATACAGCGCCGCTGGCAGCGATTTGCGAAAGGCTGGGCACCCTGGAGCGTATGGCAGCAGGTCACGACCGTACGATTCGGCGGTTAATCGAGATCATGGCGAGCTATCTCAAGAATGCCGAAGCCGATGAACTCCGCTAGCGTTGCGCGGGAAGCACCCGCGCCCACCGAGCTGCGCCGTGCGGTCGGCGGCACGCCTGCCCATGTCGCGCCCGCGCCGCCACCCGGTCCCTGCAACGCGCTGACCATCGATGTCGAAGATTATTTTCATGTCGAGGCCTTTGCCGGAGTGATCGACCGCCACGATTGGGAGGCCCAACCTCGGCGGGTCGCGCGCAACACCGACCGGCTCCTCGATATTTTCGGCGAGTCGGGGGTTACCGCTACGTTCTTCATGCTCGGCTGGGTCGCCCAACGCCACCCCGACCTTGTGCGACGTATCGTTGCGGAGGGGCATGAACTCGCGAGCCATGGCTCGGACCATTATCGCGCCGACCAGCAATCGCACGATGAGTTCCGCAACGACGTGCGCTGCTGCAAGGCCTTGCTGGAAGACATCGGCGGGGTTCCCATCCTGGGATACCGTGCTCCGACATTCTCGGTCGGATACCGCAACCCATGGGTTCACGCCATTCTGGCCGAAGAAGGTTACCGCTACAGCTCGAGCGTCTATCCGATTGCGCATGATCTCTACGGCGAGCCGGATGCTCCGCGCCGCCCGTTCTTTCCACAGCCGGGCTTTCTCGAAATCCCGCTCACGACGGTACGGATATTCGGGCGCAACCTGCCGACCGCCGGCGGCGGCTACTTCCGCCTGCTGCCGTATCGCGTGACGCGCTGGGCGCTGCGCAGAGCCGGTAAGGATTTGCGCATACCGTGCGTCTTCTACCTCCATCCCTGGGAAATCGATGCCGACCAGCCGCGGCAATCGCACGCTCCCCGCCTCTCCCGATTGCGGCACTATCTCAATCTCGATCGTACCGAGGGACGTCTGCGCCGGCTGTTGCGGGATTTCAGCTGGGCGCGGATGGATCGCGTCTTTCTCGACGGGGCACTGCCACATCCACCGCTGATCGAATCATGGCTGAATCCTCGCCCCCGATAACGGTGCGGGCCCTTGAAGCCGACGACACCGCGCGCTGGGATGCGTTCGTTGAGGCCACGCCGGGCGGGACCTTTTTTCACCTTTCCGGCTGGAAGCGGGTCATCGAGACCGCCTTCAAGCATCGAACCTACTATCTGATGGCCGAGCGCGATCACGCGGTTACCGGGGTCCTGCCGCTAACCCTCGTCAAAACGAGGCTGTTCGGCGCCAGCCTGATCTCAAATGCGTTCTGCGTGCAAGGCGGTCCGATAGCGGCGGATGCCGCCAGTCTGCGGGGTTTGGAGGACGCATCTGTCCGGCTGATGGAGGAGCTCCGGGTTCCGGTGCTCGAGTTCCGCTCCTGGGCTGAGGGTCGGGCGCATTGGCTCAGCAGTGGCGATCTCTACGCTGGTTTTCGCAAGCCGATCGATCCGTCGGTCGACATGAACCTGAAGTCCATCCCGCGCAAGCAGCGCGCGATGGTCCGCAAAGGGCTGCAAAACGGATTGTGCTCGCAGCTAGACGACGATGTCGAGCGCCTCTATCGCGTCTATGGCGAGAGCGTCCGCAATCTCGGAACCCCCGTATTTCCCAAGAAATATTTTGAGCTGTTGCGGGCAAATTTTCCCCAGCAAACCGACATCGTCACGATCACCAGCGCCGGAAAACCGGTGGCGTCTGTGATGAATTTTTATTTCCGGGACGAAGTGCTGCCCTATTACGGTGGCGGCACGGCGGATGCGCGCCGGTTGGCGGCGAATGACTTCATGTACTGGGAGGTGATGCGGCGGGCCTGCGAACGCGGCTTTCGCCTGTTCGACTTTGGCCGAAGCAAGCAAGGCACGGGAGCCTATGATTTCAAATGCTATTGGGGCTTCGAACCGACGCCGCTGGTTTACCAGTTCCGTCTGGCACCGGGGCGGGACATTCCCGATCTGAACCCGCTTAATCCAAAGTTTCGGATGTTTGTCGAGCTGTGGAAGCGGCTGCCGCTGGCGGTAGCGGCGCGGCTCGGGCCACCGATCGTGCGCGGTCTTGCCTAGGATGCGCGACATTCTTTTCCTCGCGCACCGCATCCCCTATCCGCCGGATAAGGGCGACAAGATCCGCGCGTGGAACGTCTTGCAGCATCTCGCCTCGCGGTATCGCGTCCATCTCGGCGCTTTTGTCGACGAGCCCGAGGACGTCCGCGGGATCAGCAGGTTGGAGAGCATTTGCGCGAGCGTGTTCTGGCGGCCGCTGTCGCCGCGCCTTGCCCGGCTGCGCAGCCTGCCCTGTCTGCTGAGCGGCGCCCCGTTAACGCAGGGCTATTTCGGCGACGCGTGCTTTCGCGCCGGGATAGATACGATCGTCGCCCGGCACAGGCCAAGCCTCTTCTACATATTCTCCTCGGCGATGGCCCCTTATGTCGCCCATCACCAAGCGGCGCGCGTGATCATCGATATGGTCGATGTCGATTCCGAGAAGTGGCGGCAATATGCCGAGACCAGCTCGGGGCTGGCTCGCCTCATCTATGCGCGCGAGGGCCGAGCGCTGCTCGCGCTCGAACGCCAGGCTGCCCGGGCCGCGGATGCGGTCGTCTTCGTGTCTCGCGCCGAGGCCGGCCTGTTCACCAGGCTCGCGCCGGAAGCCGCCTCCCGAACCCACTATGTCAGCAATGGCGTGGACACCAATCACTTCAGCCCGTCGCTGACCTTTCCGAACCCGCTGGGAGACCGCCCTGCCATCGTCTTCACCGGGGCGATGGATTATCGGCCGAATGTCGAGGCGATGACCTGGTTCGTCGGGCAGGTATTGGCTCGGCTCCGGGCGCAATCGACAGCGCCCTGCCTGTGGATCGTCGGCTCGAACCCGGGCCGGGCGGTGCGCGCTCTGGCTGGGCCGGACGTTCGCGTGACCGGGCGGGTCCCGGATGTCCGGCCGTATTTGAGCCACGCGCGGGTCGTGGTGGCGCCGCTGCAAATCGGCCGCGGCATCCAGAACAAGGTGCTCGAGGCCATGGCGATGGGTGCCGCGGTCGTCGTCACGCCGCAGGCGCACGAGGGTCTCGACCATTGCCGGGATGACGAGCTGTTGACCGCGGCGACACCCGTCGCCTTCGCCGACGCGGTTGCTCGCGTTCTCGGTGGCGAGGCCGGGCAGATCGGAGCGCGGGCGCGGGCCCGGGTTGTTCGCGATTACGGATGGCAGGCGAGCTTTGCGGCACTCGACCGGCTCGTCGACGCCGAGCCGAACGAACCGGCGGTGCCCGGCGGCAGGCCAGCCTTGACTGCCCTGGATGTTTCCGCATGAGCGGCGGATGACCGTGAATGCGTCGCCATCGGTCAGGGACGCGGTCGCTGCGATAACCCCTCTGCGGGCCTGGGCGCCTGCGCTGGTTTCCATCGCCATGGCGTGCGCCGTGTTCGGCCTTGCATTTCAGCGGGAGATTGTCGGGGCGGTGAGGGTTTGGTCCGAGTCGACCGCCTATAACCACTGCTTTCTCATCCTGCCTCTCGTTGCGGCGCTGCTGTGGAATCGCCGCGAGGCCATCGCCTTGTTGCGCCCGTCGCCGACTCCCTGGGCGCTGGTGCTGGCGCTTGCGCTGTCGGTGGTGTGGGTGGCCGCGGCTCTGCTCGACGTTCTCGAGGCGGAACAGCTCGTCGTCGTTGCCCTGTTCGAGGTTCTCCTCGTCGCGGTGCTCGGCTGGCGGGTGTTTCGCGCGCTGCTGGCGCCGCTCTTGTTCCTCTTCTTTCTCGTCCCGTTTGGCGCGTTTCTGGTTCCTGTGCTGCAGCAGTTCACCGCCGCGTTCGCGGTGAACGGGCTGCAGCTGCTCGGCATCCCGGTATTCGCGGATGGCCTGATCATCCAGATCCCGGCGGGGAGTTTCGAGGTTGCCGAGGCCTGCGCCGGCCTCAGGTTTCTGATCGCCTCGATCGTGTTCGGCTGCTTCTTCGCGACGATCGTCTATCGCAGCATTCCGCGCCGGATCGTCTTCATCGGGCTCTCCATCCTGCTGCCGATCCTGGCGAACGGGCTGCGCGCGCTCGGCCTCATTCTGCTCGCCCATGTGGAAGGCAGCGCTGCCGCTGTGGCGGCCGATCACATTCTCTACGGCTGGGTCTTCTTCGCCCTGGTCACGCTGCTGTTGATCGCGATCGGGATTCCCTTCGCCGACGGCCCCCAACGTATCGCGGCGTCGCCAGCGGTATCGCCGGCGTTCCGATCGCCGCTGCGGATCGGAGCGACCATGGCGGCCGGTCTGCTGCTGGCGATGCTCGGGCCCGCCTACCTTATGGGGATCGAACGCGCGTCAGCCGCGCCGCTCGCTCCGGTATTGCTCGGCCCGCCCGCCGATAACGCCTGGGTTCGCGAGCCCGCCGCGGCGGCGGACTGGCGGCCCGTGGTTACCGGAGCAAGCCACGAATCGACCGAGACCTACCGCGATGGCGACGCCGCGGTGACCGAATTCGCCGCCCTCTACCGGCTCCCCGCCCGTGGCAGCCCGCTGACGCGCACGATCAATGCCGTCGCCGATCCAAACGCCTGGCGCGTCACCGCAACCGGGCGGATAACGGCATCGCTCGGCGGCACGCCAGTGACCGTCAATACTGCGACGATCGTGCGGCAGGCGCATCAACGGGTGGTGTGGTGGTTCTATGTCGTCGATGGCCGGGCGACCGCGAGCACGCTGGAGGCCAAGCTTCTAGCGGCCCGCGCCGGGCTGCTCGGCGTCGCGCATGCCGGGGCCTACATCGCGATCTCGACCGAGGTCGACGACACCGCACCGGAAAACCCGACACTCGCCCGCTTCTTCAAGACGATGGGGCCGCTCCCGGCCAGCCGCGCGGCAGCACCCGGATGATGAACTGATGGCGCAATAGGGGGAAATGTTTGGCTATCAGTTGACGCCGGGTCGGCTCTTCGACGAGGCTGCGTACGGCGCTCGCGCGCTATTCGATCGGGGCCTATCCCGATCCGCGCCTCCACCTGCCGCGGCGCTCGCCGAAAGCGATGAGGGCTGTAAAAACGCAGGCGATGATCAACATCGCCGCCGACGCTATCGCCGAATAGTGCCGTACGGGCGTCGTGACCGGTCGTATCTCGATGTCGTTGGTGCCGGCTTGAATGGGCACGACGAGCAAATCGAACGCGCCCCGAAAAGGGGCGACCGGCTTTCCGTTGATGCGGACCTCGTTCGCCGGGTACCAGGGGTGTGACAGCTGCGCGTAACCGGGACCGCTCGCCATGATCTGCATCTCGACTTTCTGGAGTACGACGCTGTAGCGGCTGACCGCCGCCTGCCATGGGTCGCTCCCGGCGGGCGCTGATCGTGCCGCTGAGATGTCGCGTACCGGCAAGGCTGAGGCGAAACTGGATGTCGAGACGATGCCGGCATCGCGCAAATAGGTGTTCAGGAAACCCTCGATTACCGATACCAGCGGCGCTGGGGGGTTACCTATGAAGTCTTCGGCCCAGAGCATCGGTTTGTCGAGCCCGGGGGGCGGCGTTAGCGTGACGAGGCGTTGACTGAAGATGGCGGGGCTGGCGCCGGCGATGCGAACAACCCGTCCGAGCGGTCCGTCCTCGCTGACCTGAACGAATCGATCGGGACAGCCGGCCGCTACGGGCGAGAAGCAGATAATGCGCG
Source organism: uncultured Rhizobium sp. (assembly GCA_964392845.1). Taxonomy (GTDB): domain Bacteria; phylum Pseudomonadota; class Alphaproteobacteria; order ATCC43930; family CGMCC-115725; genus DATARH01. Next base: position 61,693 of record CAYMRQ010000001.1, on the reverse strand, counting down.
TCACGTTAAGGAGCCGCAGTAACGACAGGGTGGGCATGCCAAGGCGCCCGTCCCGACGCAGATCCCGCGCCCCCATCTCGACGATGGTCTCAGCGTAATTATGGACGCGGGTCGCTGCCATGTTGTGATGACCGGCGACCCGCTGCACCATCGCATAGGCGCTGATCGGACCCGACCCGGGCCCGATATCGGCGTGGAAGGAGCCGTCCCGCTCCAGGTCGATTTCAGCAAACCGTTGGTTAGGCGCTACCCGCGCAAGATAGAGTCCAGCATCGATGAAGAAAACTTTGTCGCTTCGCGCTACCGGCTGCACGGACGTGCTGGCGACGTCGAGGGCCAGGGCAATTGCAACAGCGAGGGGCAGACGCGATCCTTGGCGCGCTGTCCGCGCCAGCCATTCGAACCCGAGCGCGGCAAGGATGCCGCCAAAAAACACGATGAAGATAACGTCGCGGACGACCGGATTGTATAGAAAGAAACTGATCGCGAGCCCCGGCGCGAGCGCCGATGCCAAGCGGCGGGGTTCCGGCCCAAGCCGGCCGCGCCATGCCACCAGGCCGCCGACAATTGCCAATCCTACCAGCACGATCCCGAGATAGGCCCAATTATCAAAACCCCATGTTGTCCGTGTGTTACGCCAGACGACGAGATGCAATAGCCGGGTCCATGTCGGAAGGTGCAGCTGAAACAAGCCTCCTTCCGGATTGATCATCACCCAACTGGCTTCGACGATAATCGGCACGACGGCGACAAGTGAGACACCGACCCCGACTATTCCAGCGGTTGCCAGCGCCCATAGAAGCGACCAGTCCCACCGCCCTAGCACCAGACTCGCAGCCCCGAACAGTCCGAGATAAAGCCCTGCGAAGAGCGCGTGCGGCTGGTGGTTGACGATCAGACCGCCGACCGAAAGCGCGAAGATCAGCCAATCGCGCCAAAGCGAACCGGCAGCGCGCATCATCCCTTCGGCGGCATAGAACACCAGTATGAGAAAGATAATGGTGAAGGCTTGCGGAAAGACGCCGCGATAGAGAAACAAATGCAGGACGGCAAATGACCCAGAAAAGCCGATCGCTGCCAGCATCGCCGCTACCCTGCCGATGCCAAGCCGCAGCAGCAGCGCATAGAAAACCCAACCCGCGGCGAGATGGGTGGAAAAAAGCAGTATCTTCGCCGTGACGACCGGGTCGTGGACGAGAATGTCGAGTGCACCGCCGACGACGTAGGTGAACGGCCCGGTGAAGCCAAGCAGCGGGCTGCCGAGATAGTCGAAATTGGTCCATTGCGGCAGCGTGCCTGCAGCGAAACCCTCGCGCACCTCGAGAAAGCGGGCGATGTGTGAGCCGGTGTCGCCGCCCAGAAGGACACCCGGAAACAGATAGGCATGGCCGAGCCAGGCAACGATAATCGTCAGCAGGGCGAAGCTCTGCCAAGGTGTCGCCGCCAGCAGGAATCCGGAAAGCGCGCGGCGGCGCCATTCCAGATAGATCAGGAATGCGAGCGCCGCCGCGCTCAGGCCGGCAAGCAGCGCATCGACCGGCCCCAGCGCTGCCCATAGGCTCGACAAGCTGAGCGGCCGGCCCTCGTTGACGGCAGTGACGGCGACGTTCTTCAGCCGTTCGAGCGTATGCAGCGAGGCTGCGGCCGAGGCCAGCGCCAGAAGCAAGACACCCAGGACTGCGTCCCAGCCACGCTCGGTACCGCCCGTCCCTGGTAAATTTGCCTTATTGCGCACCGTCACATCACGGCTCATCGCGACTTTTTTTGCCACGAGCCTGCTTTATCATTTCTTCCAGGTGAAAACGGAGGAGACGGCATAGTTCCATACTGAGCCGACGATCGCGCCGGCGATGCCCGCAACCCACCAGGCTTGGTCGGCGCGGAAAGCGTAAGCGGCGACCCCGACATTCGCGACGGCGCCAATACCGCAGATCAGGTAGAACGACAAGAGTCCGCGAATTAGCTGCCGTCCGCGCAACCGCTGATCGCGATAGGTGAAGAGGTTGTTCAGATAAAAGTTGGAGGTCATCGCCACCATCGTCGCGGCTGTCTGCGCCTCGACAAATCTTAGTGCGCCTAGCGTCAGGCCGCTCCAAAGCACCGCGAGGTGAACGAACAGCCCGAGCCCGCCGATCAGCGCGAACAGGGCAAAGCGCACCGGGACAATGTGGCCGATCAGCTTGTCGGCCAGCAACATCGCGTATTCCCAGGCCACCAGCACATCGAGCTTACTCTCGCCGTGGCGGCGCTTACGGAACTCGAAGGGTAACTCTCGCACCCGAAGCGGTCGCGGTGAGGAGGCCATCAGATCGAGCAGAATCTTGAATCCTTGGCCCGAAAGGCTGTGCACGGCCCCCTCGAAGACCTCGCGGCGGAACATGAAGAAGCCGCTCATCGGATCGGCAATCTCAACCTTGCAGATGAATCCGGCGAGTCGCGTCGCGAAACCGCTGATGCGGGCGCGGCCACTGCTCAAGCCTGTGCCGATACCACCGCCCGTCACATAGCGGCTGCCGACGACGAGGTCGACGGGCTCGCTCCTGAGCACCTCCAGCATGCGCGGCAGCAACTGTTCGTCATGCTGGAGATCGCCGTCCATGATCGCGACATAGGGTGAAGCCGAGGCCATTACTCCTTCGATGCAGGCTGTTGAAAGACCGCGGCGGCCAATCCTTTGCAGGCAGCGCACGTGTGCATCGCGCCGCGCCAGGGAACGAGCATGATCGGCGCTGCCGTCGCTCGAATCGTCGTCAACGAAGATGACCTCCCACGAGACCTCGCCAAGGGCGGCCGCGACAAGCGTCAGCAACGGTTCGAGATTGTCGCGTTCATTGAGCGTTGGCACCACGATGGTGAGGTCGGGCGCGGTGGCAAGAGGCCCGGTGCTACCGGCTGCGACATCGGGTTTCAGACAATCCTGCATCGCCCGTTTCCAATCGGCAGCGAAGCCCTTGAGTGCGGTGGGCGAAGATCCGCCATTTTACCACCACGCTGGCCAAGATTGGGCTGCGAAATGCGTGCTGACGGGCATCAAACTCCGCGAAATATGGTAAAGAGGCGGCCCTTCAATCCTTCAACCTTCGCGCCCGACGGGATGTCGCGCGATGATAAAGGCCCCGGATGGCGCGGTTCGCTGGGCGTTCGATGAGAAACGTCACAATAGTTTGTGAAACCGAATAAAATGGGACTGGCGGAGAGGGAGGGATTCGAACCCTCGGTCCCCCGCAAGGAGGACAACGGTTTTCGAGACCGCCCCGTTCGACCGCTCCGGCACCTCTCCAGCTGAACGGCGGCAACGGCTTAGCACGGCCAGCCTAAGAACATCAAGCGAACGACAACGCCGGTTGGACCCCAACATCACGCGGCTGCTTCGGTCACTCGGTGCTGCGTGACCGAACTTGACCCGTACCGCGTGGATCCCGCGCATCTCCTTGATCGCCTGCACTGTCCGCCCATGCCGCCCGGAGACGTCGAAACATGTGCTCGAACGCGGGGTGGATTACATCATCCGCCGGCGGCTGCGGCTCTGCGCGTAAAACGGCTTCGGCAAGCGTCGGAAAAACCAGTAGGAACCCCGGCTCGGCGGCATAGAGATCGAGCTCGATGTCACGGTCGCGGTGGCGAATGGTGCACCTGCCGCCGGATGGGCCGCAGCCGAGGCGCAGCGCCGGAAATCGGCCCGCCATGAACCGCGCGAAGCCGTGGCGGAGGCGCAGTCCCGAGGCGTCCCAAAGGAACCGGCCGTCAACCACCACCTGTTCGCGCTCGGCCGGCGCGAGGGGGAAATCCAACCACACGCCAGCAATCGTCACCTCGCTCTCGTTTGCCGTTACGTGCTGTCCTTCCCGTGCGATGACTTCGATTGACCGCGGCGACGGCGCTTCGAGAGAAGCCAGGTCCGCATCGAGCTGCGGCACCTCGCGCCGGACCGATCCGGGCGCGCGGCCAATAGGCTCGCTTTTGCGCAGCTTCCGGATCTCGATATCACCCAGATCGATGATCCGGCCGCCCATTGATACCGTTGCTTGATACCCCGCAGCTGATCGGATTGGGAATCTGAGCGAGAGGAGGAGGCGTCCGTCGGCCAGGGCAAAGGGCGCCGTTTCGGCCGGATCGTGAACCTCAATGATTGCTGTGGGTTGCTGATTCTTTGACAAAGCGAATTGGGCAGCTTCACGGCGGTGCGGGTCAAAGGCCAGCCACAATTCCACGAAGTCTGCTTGAGCATTGACGAGCGCCTCGGTCCTGGGCCGCCGCCAAGGCAGCCGGAAGGTTCCGGAGCGTGCAGACGCGGGCGGCGAGGTTCCAACCCGGTGAACATCCACCCCGAGCGCGCGAAAATTGCCGGAATTTCCATCGGACCACGCCCGAAGCTCGACCTGCTCCGGGTTGGCAACCTCGATCCACAGCGGGTAAATGACGGTGCGCGCCGCACCGCGGCTCAACGCCGTGATATGACGACCCAGGCTTAGCGCGCTATCTCCGTTCCAGGCGATCGCGTCGAAGACCAGACGCGACGACCGGGCGTCACCCCTTACCCTCAGCCAAAACCAAATCAGGTAACGCCCGGCTCGCAGCGGGAAACGGGGGCCATAAAAAAAATGGCCGGGCGTGCCGATCTCGCCGCGACGGATAAATTGGTTCGGCAGCGGGGACGAGATTCGCGGCAGCAGCGAATCGAGGGTCCCGATCGTCTCTGCCAGGCCGCCGAGGTCACAAACTGGGGGCAATGCAATTCGCGGGATCACACGCCAAACTTTACCAGACCCGGCGCATTGGCACCAGAAATGCCGACCCGCGTGAACTCGACGCCGGCAATTGGCCGCGCTATACCGTCTATGTCAGCAGACAAATAAGGCTCGACACTCGGGTCGGCAAAACCCGGCTCCGGCTTTCCACCCAGCAGCGCCGTCCAATCCGGTACCGCGACCAATCCAACCTCGGCAAGCTGCCGGCCGATTGACATCAACCTGCCTTCTGCCGCCCCCCCAGCCAGTACCAAATTAACCTTGGCACCGGGCCGGCAAAGGCTGCCAAGCGCAATCACGGTGTCACAAAAGCTGTCATCGTACGGATCGAGAAGCGCAAGGTTGTAGATGGCGTCAAACTCGCCGCCGCCGGCACGTAAGCTCGCTACGGCCGCAGCGAGCTTCGCGTGCGGCGGGACGACGAGCTGTTGAACCCGCGGGTGCGGTAGATACTCCGATACCGATGGCAGCACTTTGTCGGTGAGAACGAGCACCCGCTCCAAGTTGGCAGCGGCCAGATGTTGCAGGACCGTACAGTAAGCCCATACACGCCAATCGACGGCTCCGTCGCCGACCGCCCGCAGCCAGGGGAAAAGTGGGGCCGTAACCCAGAAATCGGCAAGTGTGCAGCGGCGTGAAAACCCGGAGATCGCCGATGCAGCCGCGCCGCGCCAGCGACCTGCACCACGCTGTGCAATCAGCCGCTTAAAAAACGCAATGATAGCGACCCCGGCCTGGCGGCAATCGCCTGTTAGCCTCGCCACGGCCACCTTGTCGCGCTCGATAGCGAGATCATAAATCTGTTCGAAGCGCTCGAGCGCCTCCATGGTCGGCGCAACCACGCCGTCGGCGAAGATCGCGGCACGTCGTTCCCACCACAGTGCCGGAACCACCTCGTCCTGCAATGCCAGTGGATTGGTCAGACATTCCGGTTTGGCGGACGCCAACACTGGAGCGGGCTTGTCGATTGCCGCGACGACCGGGATCCTGCCGTCGACCAGCACACCGGACGCAATGCAACCGCCAATCGCGGCTTGAATGACGTCGATCGGGTCGTTCTTTGCGATGCGGCGGACTTCGTCCAGCAGTGTGCGGCTTCGTTCCCAGAGCCTGACCGAGATATCCGCGATCGGCGGCGAGCCCGGAGTTACCGCGAGCCGATGCACCCATACGCCGCGTTCCAGAGCAACCGTGCTGCTGGTAGCCGCTGCACTCAGCAGGTGGACCGTATGGCCGAAATCGGCGAGGGTTGCCGCGAGAGTTGTTGGCGCCGTGCAGTCGTCCCGCTCGGCCAGGAAGCATATTGTGAGGCGGTCAGGCGCGACATTGCGCCCGGCGTACCCCGCGAAAGCGGTCTCGGCGGCAGGCATGCCACCTCCGCGATTGCTCCCGCGTCTGGTCACAGCATGCTCGATGCCCTGCGTGACAGCCCGACTGGCCTCCGCCTCGAAGTCACCGATGGCGCTCAGCGGCATCAGCAAATTGTCGACCGAATACTTAACCTGTTGGCGATGGTGCTCGACAAACGCGACGATTGACTCGATGGCAGGCAGGAAGCCCCGAGCCGCTGCGCCGTGCTTGATCGCAAAATACGCCTGGTTCTTCAGAACCGGGAAGTGATTGACCAGGATTTTTGCCGAATTACGGAGATGGCTTGAGGCGAATTTGTGGTGAACTAGCGCGTCTGCAACATATTTCACGACGTGCCCACTGTCTACGATACGTAGGCAGAGGTCAGTCTCGTCGAGATAGTATTCGAATTCCTCGTCGAATCCGCCAAGGTCGAGCAGCAGCGAGCGACGCACGCTCGTATTTGTACCGAGATGAGCAGCATACCGAAAGGCGCCTGGCGTATTGAACTCGGCGGTGGGATCGGAGGGGTGGTGGGTCTCCGCCCCGCCAAAGCGGTCGGCGACGATATAAGTCGATTGAAACTGGAAACCGCTGCTATCGAAGACAAACCCGCCGACAGCGCCGATTTTGGGTTGATCGTATCCGGCTACAATGCGCTCGAGCCAGCACGGGTCGGGTATCGCATCATCATCGATGAAGGCGACGATATCGCCGGCGGCGCAGCCTATTCCGATGTTGCGCGACACCGCGAGATTGGCGACCGGGCACTGCGCAACCTTGAGCGGACTTTGCCAATTCGCCAGCAGTTCTGCCGTCTCATCGCTCGACGGGCCATTAACCACGATAACCTCGAAATCCTGGTAGCGCTGCTGAGCCAAGGATTCAAGGGTGCGGCGCAGTGTATCGCAGCGATTCAGCGTGTTGATGACCAACGAGACCTTCACGCCGCCGGCCTGCCTGGGGTGTTGAATTGTCTTGCCCCGGTCGCGATGCGCCGGCGGCCGGGTGCCCGCCTCAGTGCAGCCGGATCACGCAGATCCCGCGCGTGGATCGGCAGGGCCGGCGAACCGGGCCCGAAATCCGTCCGGTAGAGGACAGCGGCACCAATCACGTTCAGATCCGCCCAAGAAGCAGCCGCTGCATTGGCCATCTACGAGAAAATAATTGACTTGTAAATCTCGGCCAATGCGTCTGCCTGCTCGCGCGATCGCCGCAGCACGGGCCGCGCTGATGGCGCCTGCAGGTATCGTTGCGGGGCGCCGTCGATCAGCGTAAGGACGCTGATCAGCTCGGTCGCCTCCGAAACGTCGATGACGTATCCGTTCCCGCCGTGGGTAACGCAATCGCCGATGCTGCCGCGATCGGAGGCAACGACCCAGCACCCGCAGTGCAATGCCTCGCGCGTGATCAGGCCGAAACTCTCGACGCCCACCGACGGCGCAAGCAGCACGTCGATGCTGGCATAAAGCTCGGCAATCTGGTTGTCGGTAAATTTGGCGACAAACTCGATCGGCGTGGTGTTCCACATCTCTTGCCGGGAGCTGCCGGGCTCCAGCCCAGGGTCGATGATCGTCAAGCGAAGGTGCTCAAATTTCCGACTCAGCAATGCATGTTGTACAAGAGTATAGCCATTCGCCGGCGCGATCCCGCCGATCAATCCCAGGCGCACGCGGCCATCAGATGATGTGGTACGCGCGCGCTCGTGAATTTGAGCGATCCCATCTGCCACGGTGACCACATTCGGGACACCGCAACGGCGATGCAGCTCGGTAGATTTCTCGGAAACCGCAAGTATTTGTCTGGCACCGAACAAGGGTTCTTTCAACCGCATCAGTCGGCTATAAGAAAGGGCTCCCCATTTGACCGCTGTCGCAAACGGGTCTGTGTAATCATAGAGGGCCGGTTCGCCGACTTCGTTGACGGCGAATTGCTCCTCCGAAATCCACCAGCAATCATGGGTAGTGATAAGATACGGTATGCTGCGCGCCAGCGCGGCCCAAACGACCGAACTCGTCAATCGTTGAATGCCGTGGAAGTGAACCAGCGCCGGACCGACCCGGTCAAGGTACTCGGCGAAGAGTTTCTCCATCCGGTCGTCCGCAGCGGCCTGCTCAATTTCCGGGGATACCGGCAGGGGAACGGCGGTCACGCGAACCCCCTGGTGGACGTAGCAGCAGGTCTCATATCGCCGTTCCGTTGCATCGCCGCTCGTGAACACCTCGATCCGGAACTCGTCTTTGTACGCTTCCGATAGGTATCTGACGTTGTCGTGGACGATGCGAGTCGCCTCGTCAACGACCTGCGGCGGATAAAAAGCGTTTACGATTACGATCGTCGGCTTGGGAGGTGATTTCGCGAGGGGAGCGGTTTGCGCAAAAATCGACGCCAGGTTTTCGCTCATGCGGGGGATATTGTAGGCATCGAGAACCCGCTGGCGGGCGGCAAGGCCGATGCGCCGGCGCAACGCCGCGTCACGCACCAACAGATCGAGCGCGGCAACCCATTCCTCTGTCGTGTTGCAGATAAAGCCGGTAACGCCCGGCTCGATCACCTCCTCATGCGTATTCGTGCCACTCACCACGGATGGAATGCCAAACATGGCCGCCTCCATCCATTTGATTTCGCTCTTGCAGTCTGTCACCGAATTTTTTTTCACCACGGCTAGATTGATATCTGAACACTGCAGAATAGACCAATACTGATCGGCGCTCCATATTGTCCCTATCAGGGTGATATTTTGTCTGATCGACGCGGGCGGCTCAGACATGACGGTATACCCGGCCAGAATGATGTGAACCAGCTTGCCGTGGCGCGCAACGATCTCCACGAGCGCCGGTTCGACCAGATCGTGGAAATCTTCCTGGTGCCGTTTTGTCCCGGATCCATAAAAAATAGTGACTCGGGCGCTCGCTCGCGGCGCTGACCAGTTCATAGCGGACCGCTCATGCTTGCGACCAAATGCATTGCGATGGACGAAGGCCTGGCCGCTGGTCACGAGTTTCGCCATTTCGCTGGCCAGCGTCGAGGTCGGCGCGATCGCGTAATCACAAAGCGAGATCACATGCCGATACCTTTGTACGTCAAGCTTGAGTTCAACATACTGTTCAAGTGTGATTTGACCGAGGTAGCTTTCAAAGGTCCCGGGATAATCATCTTCGACAAACATCAAGTCATCGATATCATAAAAAGTGACCAGCCCCATCTCCTGCGATTTCGCGATCGCCGCAAGAATGGGAACCGTAGCCGGCACTCTGTAGAAGATGACTGCCTCGTATTTGTAAATTTCACTGATGAAGGCGTTCACCTGGTTGCAAAAATCATATACCTTTACGTTATAGCCAGCCGACACAAGATGCTCGACCTTTTGCTCAACCCGATAAAAATAACACTGAGGGATGTCCAGGTTGCCGACGATTGCGACGGCGCGGATCGGCTTATGCGGCAGTCGTTCCGTCACGGTCATCTTCGACGAAATGAATTCGCATGCCTCTTGCAGGTGCGATTGCGCCTCGCGATAACGGCCGAGCTTCCCGATAGCTCGGGCCACTTGCTCTTCGCGCCCGAGGATCCGTTCGGCTACGGTCTCGAACCACTCTCGCAAGCGAGACTCCCCGGGAAATCTGTTGATACCGGCATGTAAACAAGTCAATGCCTGGCAAAGATCACCGAGCTCCTCGTAGCAGCTCGCCTGATGCAGGAAGCACCATACCGAAGGCTCGCTGCTCTCGATAATGCCGGCGCGGATCGTCGCGGCCTGCAGGAACAGCCGTTGACGCTGCAGGCAATCCGCGTAATTCAACAATGAAGTTCTGTGATGTGGAACGCTCTGCAACACGCGCTCGTAGATGGTTGCCGCGGCATCATCTTTGCCGCGGAAGGCAAACCGGCCGCCAATCGCGGCAAAAAAGTCAGCGGTTTCCGGCGTTACGGGCAGGTGAGGCCCGTCGCAAAGGACCTCGGTGTCGAGAAAGCGGTCGAACAAATCCGTCCACCTCGCGTCCACCTCATTTGCATAAAAGAATGTCCGGCAGGGCGCAAAATCGAAACTGGTGCGGGCTGCCAGGTCCGAGCCAAGGATGTTCTTGAGCCAATTCCCTCTGTTCGGATACCAACCTTTATCAAAGCCTGCATTCAGCCAGTGCCAGTAGGCATTGCCTGCGCTCAGTCGCCAAGGCAGATATGCGGTGCAATAGAATTCTGCATCGAACAATAGGTCTGCGTTGCATTGCAAGACATTACTGATGCCGTGGGTACAGAAATGCACCAAGCAGCGGTGGCGGTTGAGCTTGCCAACCGCGCTTTGCACCGCCGCGTTCGCACAGAAATAATAGCGGAAATCGAAGATATCCAATACGCGAAAAGTCAGGCCGTGCGCGCTCAAAGCATGCTCAGCGCTCATGTAGCGACCGTCCGCGCCGGTCCCCAGGTAAGAAGCGTGGCCATCGGGCAGGCCGGCGGCGGCTGGTTCCGGAGATGTCCCATCCGCGGCCGCGATGAATTCCGGATCAGCGCTGAATTCGCTGTTGCCCGGAGGGATGGGCGGCATCGCCAATCCCAGTGCCTGAAGTTCGATGTAGGGATCGGGGAGGCCGGGATCGAGCCGGTGGGCGGTAAGATAGGCATCGGCTGCGTCGGCTGTATGGCCCTGCAACTTCAGCACGTGTCCAAGCTGTAGGCTGGTATCTGCGAGCGTGGCATCCAACGCAAGCGAGCGCCGGTAGGCCTGCTCGGCGGCATCTAAATGCCCCTGTTCTTTCAGCGCATGACCATACTGGACCCAGATATGCTTTAGCGATGGATCGAGTGCCAGCGCTGCGCAATACGCTGTTTCGGCCTCGCGCCAAACCCCTCGCCGGCTGGCCGTGTCGCCACTCCGCAGCAGCTCTTCGAGGCGCAACTGCTGTGATCCGCCCTCCACTGTCACGCGCATTGCCGGAGATCCCTTAATGTGCGAATTACTTTCGGGCTGGGAACGTCGGCTTAACCCACCTTTCCCAGATGCTCGGCGTGATCGGGCCATGATCCGCCTCTCAATTTTCCCTGGCAAGCTAAGCGCGCTGAAAATCGCCATTTCGTTCGAGCAACGCGGGGGTCGGCGCGGTGCCCGTGCTTTGGGTCGATAGCAGGCGAGCGTTGGCCGATACGAAGGATCCCTCTTCAACAATCGCCGTGATCAAGCTGCGCAGGCTGCGGTGCCTCCGCATCAGCTGGACAATTTCGGTAAGCGCCGACTCGCGTCCCAATAACAGGAAAACGACGAGTTCAACATCGGCCTTGGTGAGCGGCGCGTCGAGCGGGTCGCCATCGGCCAGCGCCTCTTCCCAGTCGCCGGCAAAGCTGACGGGAAATCCTTGCTGCGTCGCGACGAAACTGAGGTGCTCATCGACGTCCAACCGGGCCGCACCGAGCGCCAGGGCAGAGCGGTAATGGCACTCGGCTTCGACAAAGTGACCCTGCTCCTTCAGGCAATGGGCATATTGCACGACGTAGCCATAGTGATCAGGGTAGGCTCGAAGTGCCTCGCTGTAGAGTTCGCCAGCCTCTCTCCACTGCGCGGCGTCGCGGGCCTGATCGGCTTCTTCAATGATTCGTTGAAACCCAAAATCCTGAGCCGCGGCGCGCAGCGCCACGGCGCTCGCGCTGCGGTGGCCTGGCGATAGACGGGGCGCCTGCCGCAAAAAGCGCTGGGCATCATAACCATGGCCGGCGCGCCGCAAAACCTCGCCTTTGACGAAGCACAGTTCCGCATCGACCTCGTCCTCAGGCACCCCGATCAAGCTCAAATTTAGCTTGCCGAGCGCTTCCTCGCTGCTGCGCAGATACCCGCGCCATAGCCCGATATCACCGCGCCTATTGGCCAGGGCGGCGGATGAGTGTGCGCGAGCGATGTCAGCCCACGGCCGGGCAAACCGTCGCAGCAGGCCAACGAAGCTGTCCCGGTTTACCCGGATGCGTGGCCAGACCACCATCGACGACGGCCCTCAGGCGAGGAAGCGGGCCAAAGCGTCGCGCGCCTGCACCTCTACCTCCTGGTTGTACCGGCTGTACGCGGCCAGCAGGTCGTCACGTCGCGCAGCTGCCGCCATCGCCATATCGGCAATCAAACCCGGGTTATACGGCTGCTCAACGACCAGCATCTCGCGCAACAGGGCGTGGTCGCGGAACAAGTGGCTGCCCGGGCCGATCAGGCACGGGACCCCGAGAGCAAAGCTTTCAACCGGCAGCATCGGTGAGCATTCCGAAATCGTGACATAAAGGCTGACTGCCGTGCTCGGTATCGCCCGCTGCAGCCGTTCAAACGGTATCGGATCCTCGAACACCTGCAGGAAGGGGACATCGAGCGCCGAAACCAGCGCCAGCCCTTCCGCTCCGAGGCCGGCGCCCTTGAGATAAAACGACGGCATGGCCTTGACCGAAGCGATCATGGCATGCGGCAGCTTGCGGTATGAGGAAGACCCCGACAGCCATATGCCGGCAACGTCCGCCACCTTGCCGGGCCTTAGCCGCTCGGGAGCCATGGGAACAAATTGGGGAAGGCATACCGCGTCGATGCTCAACTGCTGAAGGAATCCGTCGAAGCCGGACTTGGTTACCCCAATGCGGGTTATCAGCCCGTCCTCAAACGCACCCAGCCACTGCCAGAACAGCCGCCAGTCACGTTCCTCTCCCATCTGCACATAGTTGCTGTGCCACACCAGATCGAACCTTATCCCGGAGTCCTGCTGCAATACGCTCTGGATCAGCGCGCGGTGAAAGCTGTCGCCGCCGGATACGACGAAATGGCGGAACCCGCTGGCCAGCAATATGTCGGCATAGGCCGCGACCTTGGCGGCATCGATATCGTCGGGATGGTGGGTGGCTGAGGCTGGGATCGGGACGGTCTGTCGGAACAGACAACGCGTCGCAGAGGCCACCCCGCGCCACCGCGGAACGTAAATGGCCGTCGGCTCGCTCGGGTCGAGGCGCGCGAACAAGCCTTCGTAAAAGGCTCGCTCGGCTCTGTCGCCGGTGTAGGCGCGTTCTGCGGCCGCTTTCTGGGCCCGTTCGACGGAAGCGGCCAAATCGGGAAATCGCGCCAACGAGCCGCGACCGAACCACAGCTCGCCGAGAAAGTTTTCGCGCGATCCGTGTTTGGCGCACAGTTCGTCGGCTTCGGCCGCAGAGATTATGCGCCCCTCGAAGAGCCGCACAGCCTCGGCGATCAGGTTTCGGTCAAACGCCGTCATGGATTGCCGAACACCGGATCAGGTTCAGCACGGTCGAGGGAGCCGGCGACGAGGGCGGCGAGCTCTCGTTCGATCATTTCCTCCCGAACCAGCCGGAACCGAGCGTAATCCTCCGCAAGCTGGTCAAAGCACACGGCCGTCCGAGTCAACGCATTGGCAATCGCCACGGCATCCTCCCAATAGGTGACGCACAGCGAGTCGCGGAAACTCGCACAGCGAGCAAACGCGGAGCCCGGACCCAGGATAGGCAAAACACCCCAATTCAGGGCCAGTGCCGCTGCCTCGGGCACTTCATCATCATCGGGGAAGACGCCAAGGGCAACACGCCGTTGCGGATCACCGCAGAAGGCGGTGTCGAGATTCTCATAGCGCTCGAGCTCGGGAGCGGCAGCGAAGCTTCGGGCAATTCTTGCGCCCAGTTCATCTTGCGCGGGGAGCCACAGGCGGCTAATCCCCAGGCCGGTCCTGCGCGCGTGCGCTACCGCCGAAATCATATGCGCGGTGTTGGGTACAGTGCCGGCCCCGGCAACGACAATCACCTCGATCTCGGCACTATCGCCATACTCAACGGCGCGGAAGACAGGCAGTCGGGCCGGGATCATCAACGCACGAACGCCACAGCGGGAAAACAATCCGATCAGAGCCTGGTTCGTGCTCGCTGCCGCCAATCTTGTCGGGAATCGGTTGGCGAGGCGAAGCCATGGGCCAAGGCTGCGGTAAGCGGCGATCGCACCGCTCGCTCCGAGCGGCGCCGCCTCGCCGAGCAAGCCGATGATGTGCATATCGTGATCGGCGCGCAGCAGCTGGTCGGCAAGCTCAGCCCCGCCGGGCACGGCAGCATCAATCGCCACCTTTCGGCAATCGGTATTGCGGATCGCCTGCAACGCATAGTCGATGCCGCCTGCCGGGCCCGGCGCGGCAAGCCCGGCCCCGCCGGGCCCGCCGGCGTCAATCGCCACGTCGCGGCCATCAGGATCTCCGATCGCCTGCAGCCCATAGGCGATGCCCCGGGTCGGGCTCAGTGCGGCAAGCAAGCCCAGCTCCTCGGGCGTCAACACACAACACCCCGGGCGGAAGCGCAGCATGGCGGCGATGCTTGAGTCCGCGGGCGGTGCGACGGCGACCAGATCAAAGTGTCCAGTCTTGAGGGCTGCGTGCTCCGCTTTCAGCGAGACTGCCGGAGCCGGCAGATACACCCGTCCACCGGCACTCGGTCGGGACTGGCGCTCGCTGCCAAGCTCATCGAGCCACACACGGTAAATGTCCACATGCGGCTGTTTGAGATCGATGGCATGGACCCGTCCGCGATGCACGATCTCACAGACGCCGCAAGCCGGGCCGAGCAGCAGGTCGAGCCCGGTGCGGCCACTTGCATGGAAACGCATCGAACCGGTTTGGGTCACCTGGGCGCCCGCGGGCCCGTCCGGGGATCGGGTTTGCTGATATCCGGCTGTTGCCGCAGGCGCTTGGGTTCGGCGCGGACGGGAAGCTGCGGTTTTCTCCGTTTTGGATGCGACCGTCGCGGTTTCGGGCTCAGCTTTCTTCACCCAGCCGCCGCTGCGCATGACGGCGGACCAGTCGAACTCCAGGAAATGATCGTCTCTCAAGAGGCGAAGCACCCAAAGCTCACCGGAAGACCTTTCCGCCTTCCGAAGGATGACAAGCGAGGGGATCAAATTCGTCGCGAGCACGTCCGGATCGCTGTCGGCGAGCTCGAAAGTCGAACCCGGAGCTGGTGTGTCCCGGACGGATGCCTGTGCACCGGAGGACTGTGCCAACGCGAGAAACTCGCGCGAATACCGGTCGAAATCGACTGCAGCCGCGGCGGCCGGAATTGCCGGCAAATCGACGGCTCGGCGCGTGTCGACCGACAGCTGAGGCAGCTCGACGCTGACACGGCCGGCGGCCCGGTGCGCCAGCAGGTACGAGCGCTCGGACTGGCTCGACCAGCCATGCAGATACTCGGCAAGGGTCTGCCCTGCTCCGACCCGCAGCAGAACCCGCAAGCCCGGTTCGTCGAGCTGGGCGAGCTCAGGAATGTAAAGGTATGACATCGATTCGATGCCGGAATGCGTCCGCACCCAGCCGCCGACCGCGCCGACACGCGGGTTTTGCGCGAGGACCCGGAGCGCGTCCTGTGCCCATTGGGGCTCGACGACATCGCCGGCGCGGACGAAGAGGCCGGCCTCGCCAACCATCTGCAAGCCAAGCTGGGTTGTGCTGCCCTCAGGCCCTGCTACACCGCGCCATCGACTTCCCGCGAAAGCCAGTTCGCCCGCCGCATCAAGCTCAAGTATCCATGGCCGCACCGGCAATGACGACAGGCTTGCCATTGTCCGGTCGGCAGCCTCGCGATCCCCGGTCGACAGGACAATTGCCGATGCGCTCAAACCGGCTGGCGCACTGGCTGCCCCGCGCCGCTGGCGAAGCCATGACAAATGACTGGTATAATGGTCGACCCAGTAGGAGGCTGCGCGCCCCTTGCCATGCCGCGACAGCTCCACCCGCAACGCGGCATCGCCTGCCAGACGCTTCATATGCTCGGCCAGATCGAGGGCAGTGCCATCGAAAAAGATTGCGCTGCCGTCCGTCTCGAAGCCATCTTCGAAGGCCGGGATCCGATTGACGATCAGCGGTATACCGGCAGTGTGCAGTTCGTGAGCGGCGTAACAGAACGACTCTACTCGGTTGCCGAAACACGCGAACGCCACGGTTTGCAGCTGCTCGATGAGGGCCGTGTGGTCGAGCCGGCCGGTGAAGTGAAAGCGGGCGAGTTTGTCTTTCGGGATCAGCCCGCGCAGCTCACCCGGCGAGAGCGCCGTAGCAACATGGTCTTCCGGCCCGATTACGACGAAGCGCCCGAGCCAGCCGGCAAAGACCGGGTCCTCCAGCGCTAGAACACCTGCGCGCAGAAACGTATCGAGCCCCTTTAGTGTCGAAAGCCGCCCATAAAACGCGATATTTCGCGCTACCGGGTCATACCCGACTTCACCGATCGGCATGTGAACCGGCGGCGAGATCAGTACCCGATCGGATGTCAATGCCGGATAAAGCGGCCGTATATCCTGCTCGTAATACGCCGTTCCCGGCGACAGGACCACATCGGCCAAGACCAGTTGCGCTCGCTCCATCGCATAGAGCCACAGCCGCCCGGGTGCGAGCGGGGCTCGGGTCTTGCGCTCCATCAACTCGATCGTGCTGTGCAGACGAACCGCGACCAATGGCCGATCTTCGGCCGGTTGGGCCAGATAATGGAACCCGTGACCACAATAATCGTATAGCTCTATCAGGTCGATATCGTGTATTTCGGTCAGCTTGCGCAGGGCATGATCGAGCCGGATCGACTTGGCGACCGCAATTTCCGCGCATGGCTCGGGCACACTTGGCAGATCCTGGCACAAATCGTCAACCCGGTAGATCAGCAGGCGGTGAGCAAACGGGATCCGGAGGCGGTCGACATTGATCAGCTGTGCGAATTCGGTGGGCCCGACGTCAAACAGCAGCACGACTGTGAAGCCTTGCTCGAGCAACAGGCGCACGGTGTGATGAATTAAAATTCCCGCCCCGCCCGGGATTGTCGGATGAAACTCCATCGTCGCGAACAGGACGCAGCCGCGCGAGCTTTCGGTCATACCTCTGGCCGGCTCCGTTGTGACTCAATCATGACCGCGTCGCGACTTCCAGGTGTGTCCAGGATAGCGATCGCTGTCACGTAGAACTTTTCATGTTGTTGGCGGAGTTGGCGGCCAAGTGCAGCCATTGTCGATTGATCATCAGCACGTCGGATTGCTCATGTATCCCGGGGGTCCAGGAATCGCCCAGTAACACAAATCCCGCCGTTTCCGCCAGCGAGATGAGCTCTTCAGCCATCCTTTGACCAGCCCAAAATTCGCGCCGCTCGACCTCTGCCCGAAACAGGATCGTCTGCGAGAGGACCCGTTTTGCGCCAGCAAAAACCCGATCGAGAGCCCCTTCGACATCTATCCATAAGATGAAAGTAGCCCTATCTTCAATTGCATTTTTGAAATACGTGTCTAATCTGACCGATGGGACCATGACGGATACGAAAGAAATATTGTCTGTCCGGTCGTTAAGAGAGCCGGCGGCGCGGCGCCAGTCTTCTGCACGACCGTCGGTCTCCAGAATGTGGAACGCGATTTCGCCATCCACCTCAGACACGGCGGTGTATTCTATAGTAACACGCTCTAGATCTTGCCGTGGTGTTATGAACCGGACAATATTGTCATTATTTGCTTCAAAGGCATAGAGGCGAGACTCGGGAGCAATTCTGCTGAATCGGGCGCTTTCGTCGCCGTTGAAGCAGCCGACATCGCATATGATATCCGGGCGCGTTGCCTTGACTATGCCATCAAATATATTCCGAAGAATTTCATCGTTACGTCTATATACATTCCAAGGGTTCTCGCCGACGATTGCCGAAGGTTCATGCACCGGCGTCTTTCCCGGGCGAACGAATGTCCGATCCTCGGACCAGCCAAGATCGGCTAATTCCCGCAACGGTTCGGCGGACAGTCGGTCGAACAGCAGCAGCGCTTGCAGGTAAGCGGCCTTCGCCTCCTCTGTCTTGCCCTGAAGCTTCAGAACATGCCCAAGCTGCAGATGGGAATCGGCGCCTTCCGGCTCATCGGCGAGGGCTCGTTGATACGCCGCCGCCGCTTCCGCCAGGTGACCGGATTCCTTCAGTGCATGGCCGTATTGAACCCAGATCGCCGAGTTGCGAGGATTGCGGTCGAGAAACTTTCGATAGTATTGCGCGGCGATGTCCCATTGCCGAGCCTCCCGCGCGCGGTTGCCGAGGGTAATCAGGCTTGCCGGCGCCGCTCCGCTAAGCCGCAGCATCTCTTAACTGCCTCATTGCTTCCCCTTTGTCAGCACAGATGCCGGCTCTCCGGGCACTCCCTCTTACAAATGCGCATGGCTCGATATACACCGGTCAGGCGCGCTGCACAATTGCCGGCGACGAACGGCCGCTTGGCGAGCTAAGTCGTCACCTGCGCCGATTTCCAGGTGGCATCCGGAGGTCGTGGTGCTGACAACATGCGTTACGACCGGAAGACAATCGATCGAGAGCGCTACCGGCCGGCTTTTGACGGAAGCCAATTCGACGCGCGTGCTTCATGGTCACCGTTCTCGATGATGGCAGCGGATCTTCGACCTGGATCAGCGGGTTGTAGCGCTGGAAATCACTTCACGTACTGGCCCCACTCCCTTCGCTGTGTGCAGCGCTGGCGAAACTTCAGCCACCACTCGTTCTCCGGCTGTCAGACATCGACCATGCACGAGTCCGTCGCTCCGACTTCGTGGGCCGGGGCTGCCCTCTCGCTTATTTCGCCCCAAAGGCCGCCCACCTCAAGAAAGCTCTTACCCCCCGCAACCCTTGCAATCCACTGGTTGCAAATGTCCTCACTCATAGTCTCCTCCGGCTGAACCATTATTTAGAGACACCACCCGCGTCCCGGGCGGATGCGAAATTCGGGATCGCCTACCCACGTCTTTGACAGTGTTCAAGTCATGATTAAAGGGAGTTTCACTGAGGCGCGGTAGGATGCAGCGCTTGCTCGATAAAGCCGGCGAGGGCCGGCGAGGTGCGAGAGACTGCCTTACCACCCATCTCTTCAAGCGTCGGTTCCAGCTCGACGCCCGCCATCGCCGTCACCAGCGCGTCGTATTGGCCGAAGATGGCGGCATGCATATCGCCCGTTACCCGCAGGATAAGCATGCCCGAGGGGGGGATATCGTTGATCAGCAGCGTCGGAATCCAGCTGAAAAACCGCCATATCGTCGGCACGACCTTGTAGACATCGCCCATCCAGGCCCCCGGCACCGGTTCGCGGGAAGCCTGCTGCTGATTGCTGGGAAGCACGTCATGGACAAATATCAAGGCGCCTTCCCGGGAAAGCCGAGCGCAATTTGCAATATCCCGCAACACCACCTCGCAATGATGCATCCCATCGACAAACGCGAAATCAGACTGGCGCTTCCCCAGGATCTTCGCGGACGACAGCTCGGCAAAGGCGTCGTCGCTCGTCGATCGCATGATCAGCAAGTTGCGGCAGCCGCGCATCACGTCGGCCGTCAGCGCCGGATCGGGATCGATGCCGACGACGAAATCCGGCACCGGATCCGACAACAGCGTGGCGCCTTGCCAGACGCCGACCTCGATGTACGTCCGCGGGTTGAAAATCTGCTTCATCAGCGCCAGGAATGCCACATGATTCATTTCCGTTGGGCCGCCGTTTCCGGTGTCGCCGCCCCCCAGTTGGAACAACGCGGCTTTCTTTACCAGTTCAATGTCGTAGACATCGCTGTTGTTCAAAATTATCTGGTTCCATTTCGCCTCCATATTTGGAACCACCACGGTGTCGAACATATTGTCAGCACGAATGCGATGATAAAATAATATCCGTTTTACCGGAACTCCAAAATGACCAAACTTCCCGGCCTCAATCCAAAAATTCCAATCGTCCGCTCCACGCAAATTTGTTTTATATCCACCGACTTCTTGCCATACGATTTTTTTATACATTGAACCGCTCGGAATAAAATCAGTGAACAGCAGGTCTTGGAAATTATAGTCCCGGCAATTCCAAATCTGGTCGTGTCCGCCGAAAGTTTGTATTTCGGTATAGGCAATAGAAGCTGAGGGATTCTCCTGCAATACCCGAGCACAGGCTTCGATATACTCTGGGTGTAATTTGTCGTCACCATCCAGGCAAATAATGAATTTGCCAGATGCTTTTGCGACGCCAAAATTTCGCGGAACCGCGGGTTGCCCAGAATGTTCGTTTCGGTAGTATTGAATACGCCCAAGATATTGACGACGTAGATCTGCAACAACTTCGTTGCTGTTGTCGGAACTGCCATCATCGATTATGATTATTTCCAGATTTAAATAAGTCTGCGCAATAACCGATTCGACACATTCCCTTAAATATTGCTCGAAATTGTAACAAGTTATAATCACTGATACTAAGTCAGCCTCAGGCGAAGCGAGCGCCAGAGCGCTGTAAGCGGCCTCGGCCGCGGCGAACTCGCCGTGTTCCTTGAGCACATGCCCTAGCTGCACCCAGACCGCACCGAGCTCCGGTTGCCGGTCGAGCACCCACCGGTAATACCGCGCAGCAAGCTGCCATTGTCGCGCGTCGCGGGCCTTGTCGCCCTCCGCCACGAGGCGCGGGCACAACGCGGCAAGCTCATCTTTGGCATGCTGCAGCCCCGGATCGAGCTGCAACGCCCGGGCATAGGCGTCGCCAGCTTCTTCCCAACGGGACTGGAGCTTCAACAAATGACCGAGCTGCAGATGGGTGTCGCCAATTGACCCGTCCAACGCAAGCGAACGGTGATAGGCGGCTTCCGCGCCGCCGAAATCGCCTTGCCCCTTCAGCATATGACCCAATTGGACCCAGATCGCCGTCAGGCCCGGCGAGCGGGCGAGGGCACGGCGGTAATGACGCTCCGCTGCCGCATACTGGCCGGAGCGGCCTGCGCGCAAGCCTGCCCTGATCGCAGCGCGGGCCCGCCGTCGAGGAAACTGTCGCGCCACACTCCGCACGAAACCGGACCTTGCCGATAGCCTGGCGTATGCGCTGGCCGACGCGGCGGCCAGTTGCTGCAGCCTGGTCTGTAATGCCAAATGCCGCATCACGTCTCCTGCGGCACGCTCTCGCCCGGATCGAGCAGCCTCAAGCCTCTCTCATCCATGACAATTCCTGGTCCAAGGTTCGATAGGCCAATTCTGGGAGCATAGAGGTTTTGGACAACGCCGCACTCGAATACCAGCATGCTGTCGTCAAAGCATATCGAGCGGGTCGTGTCGGTGATACCGTTGCCGCGGAGCATCGGCATAACCGGCATCTCCAACGGTCTTCTGACACGACAAACATCGGTTCGGCAGCAACGCGCCATGCTATGGGCCGTCACGCACCGTTTGTAAAATCATCACCGACCCGCCTGTCATCGGCGTCGGCCATCAGCGTCACCAGCTCCTCGAACCCGATTTTGCACCGCCACCCTAAAATCTCCTGCGCCTTTTTAGGATTGCCGACAAGCCGGTCGACCTCGGCGGGGCGGTAGAATGCCGGGTTTACCCGGACGATCGTCTTGCCGCTGCGGCGATCGATCCCGCGTTCATCCGGTCCCGACCCCGACCACTCGATGTCAAACTCGAACCGGCTCGCGGCGGTTGCGACGAACGAGCGCACCGTATGGGTCTCGCCAGTCGCAAGCACGAAGTCCTGCGCCTTGTCGTGACGTAATCGCCGGCGAACCCCCAATCTCGTTGTGCGTCGAGGTTGCCCAGTTCGAGCACATCGAGAGCGCCGTGGCGGATGCTCGCCAGTGACCAGGTTATCTTGCGCGTCACGAATTCGCGGCCCCGCAGCGGCGATTCATGGTTGAACAGGATCCCTGAACTCGCGTGCATCCCGTAGCTTTCGCGATAGTTCACGGTTGCCCAATGGGCAAAAAGCTTGGCGATCCCATAGGGGCTGCGCGGGTAGAAGGGGGTCGTCTCGTCCTGCGGAAACGTCTGCGCCTTGCCAAACATCTCGGAAGTCGAGGCCTGGTAAAAGCGTGCCGCCGGCGTCACTTGCCGGATCGACTCAAGGATGCGAAGTGGCCCAATCCCGTCAACATCCGATGTATATACCGGTTGTTCGAAAGACAGCCCGACAAAGCTTTGCGCGGCAAGATTATAAACCTCGTCCGGTTGCACTTTTTCAAGCGCGCGCATGATGTTGGTGATCTCAGCCAGATCGAAATCCACAATTTCGATATCGTCGGCGATTTGCAGCTCAAGCAGCCGGGGGATGGCGCTGCGCGACGAGCGCCGCAGCCCGCCGACCACCCGATACCCCTTTTCGAGAAGAAATTGCGCAAGATACGCACCATCCTGACCACTGATGCCAGTGATCAGCGCTGTTCTTGTCATCATTACCCCTTAGCCGACATTCCCGGGATTGCCGGTCGGTGAGCATCATTTTCTGCCTTATTGAGGCACGCTGCCGCAACGAAATTCGATCGCAACCGCCACTGTCCGCCGCCAAAGCGTCGGGTTGCCCGCCTCGCAGCGCTGGAGCCCGGTCATGCCCGCGAGCGCCCGCTTCCTCGGTTGCGGCCGCTGCCCGGGACCGCCATGCTGACCGCCCAGGGTTGCCCACTGGGCCAGGGAGGGCGGGCGATGGCGGCGAGCGCGGCGCGGCGCGTCGGGGTGATCGGGGCCGGCATGGTCGGCGTGTGTGCTGCGAGCTGGCTGCAGCGCGATGGAAACAGCGTGTTTCTGATCGAGCCGGGCAACCCCGGCGAAGGCGCCTCGTTCGGCAATGCCGGGTGCTTCAATGGCTCGTCGGTGACCCCGGTGGCGATGCCCGGGGTGGTCCGCAACGTGCCGCGCTGGCTGATCGACCCGCTTGGCCCACTGGCGCTGCGCTGGAGCTATCTGCCGGCGATCCTGCCCTACCTGATCCGTTTTGTCCGATCCGCCACGCCGCAGAAGGTGCAGGCCCAGGCGAAAGCCCTGCGCGCGCTGGTCGGACCGACCCTCCCCTTGGTTCGGGACCTCGCCCGGGATTGCGGGGCCGAGGAGCTGATCCATCAGCGCGGCCATCTTTACGTCTACCGCTCGGCCGAGGCGCTGGCGAAGGACAATTTTGCCTGGGCCTTGCGGCGGGCGAATGGGGTCGTCGTCGACGAATTCGACGCCGATGAGCTGCGCCAGCTCGAGCCCACTCTGTCGCGCGACTATGTCCGCGCCCTCCTGGTGCGCGAGAACGGCCACACCAGCGACCCGCTCGCCCTCGTCACCCGCCTCGTCGAGCAGTTTCAGCGGCGCGGCGGCGAGATCGTCCGGGCGCGCGCGCTCGGCTTCCGCCTCGACGGGCGGCGGCTGACCGCGATCCGGACCGATGCCGGCGAGCTTGCCGCCGACGCCGCGATCGTCTGCGCCGGCGCCTATTCGAAACCGCTCGCTGCTGCGCTCGGCGACCGCGTGCCGCTCGAAACCGAGCGCGGCTACCATTTGATGATCCGCGATCCCGAGGTGATGCCGCGCATCCCGACTGCCGACGCCGACGGCAAGTTCGTCGCGACGCCGATGGCGCTGGGGCTGCGCTTCGCCGGCACGGTCGAGCTGGCCGGGCTCGCCGCGCCGCCGGACTGGCGGCGCGCCCGCATCCTGTTGACGCAGGGCCGCAAGATGCTGCCCGGGCTCGCCGCCTCTTATCCCGATGAGCGCCTCTCGATGTGGATGGGGCACCGCCCGTCGCTGCCCGATTCGCTGCCGGCGCTCGGACGCTCGCGCGCCAGCCCCGATGTGATCTATGCCTTCGGGCACGGCCATGTCGGGATGACGGCGGCACCGATGACCGGCAGGATCGTCGCCGATCTGGTCGCCGGTCGCCCGGCGTCGATCGACATCGCCCCGTTCGCGGCGAGCCGGTTCAGGTGATCTATCCGACGCGGCTCCATACGGGACATTAGCGATGCGATTGATCTCAGATCGACAATCCGTGGAACGCGAGGAGGTTTCCTTATTGGCGCTTGTGGAAACAGCCATTTTCAGGACCTTTTTCTTATATATAGCCTCGCTATCCGGTTAAGGCAGGAAGTTTCGGTTTGTTCTTGATGTGTTCACGTTACGGGAATACCCTGCGGCAGTCTTGAGGTGGCGGCAGGGGGCTGTGATGACCGGGCTTTTGGCGTTCATGGATCGCTATCAGGATGACGCGGCGTGCATCACGGCATTGGCGCAGTTGCGCTGGCCCGAAGGCTTCCTGTGCGCGCGATGCGCCGGGCGGACGGCTTATCGACTGGCGGCTCGACCGCGGGTTTTCGAGTGCGCCGGCTGCGGGCGGCAGCATTCGGTGACCTCCGGGACGGTGTTTCACCGCACCCGCACCGAGGCTCGCGCAAATGGTTCGCGGCGGCATGGCTGATGGCGCAGGACAAGCGCGGCGTGTCGGCGCTGTTCCTGGCGCGCGAGCTGGCCCTGCGCTACGACACGGCATGGCTGATGGCAGATAAGCTGCGCCACGGGCTGAGCGAGCGGCCGGAATACGCCCTCGCCGGAATACGCCCTCGCCGGAATACGCCCTCGACGGCCTGTTGGAGATCGACGAGAGCTACTATGGCGGCCGCGGCAAGCCGGCGAGCCGGGGCCGCAGCCTCGCTGATCCGAACAAGAGCCTGATGACGATCGCGGTCGAAACGATCCCCGCGTTTGTTGCTTCATTTACAGATACCTGAGAGATCTGATCTTGTTTTGGTTGTTGAGATCGCTGTGATGCATCCCATACCGCATATCCGAATCCAAGCAGGAAGCCGGCAAATGCGGCGATCCATATTGCTTTTTGCAGGAGCCTCGGCACCCGCGAAATACCCCGCTGAAGATTATCCTGGTTGATCCGGCTATTATACCTGAGGATCGGGCAAGGCGCCCCGGCACGAGACTGCTTCGCTGCGCTCGCAATGACAACGCGCTATCGTCGCGCGACACACTCGCGGGAACCCCCCGATGCGCCTGTTGATCGCAATGATGAAGCACGAGACCAACACCTTCTCGCCGGTGCCGACGCCGCTCCAGCGGTTTGGTCACGGGCCGGGGCCGCTCTACGGCGAGGCGGCGGTCAGGGCGTATCGCGGGACCGGCACCGGGCTCGGCGCCTATCTCGACATCGCCGAGCGGGACGGCGCCGAGATCGTGCTGCCGGTTGCCGCCGGCGCGCCGCCGAGCCGCCCGGTCGAGGATGCCGCCTACGAGCACATCGCGGGGATCATCTGCGAAGCCGTCGCCAAGGGCGGCTATGACGGGATCATGCTCGACCTGCACGGCGCGATGGTTACCGAGAGCTTCGAGGACGGCGAGGGCGAATTGCTGCGACGCATCCGGGCAATCGACCCGGCAACGCCGATCGCAGTCTCCTACGACATGCACGCCAACCTTTACGACGCGATGATCGCCAACGCGACCGTGGTCGCCGGCTATCGCACCTACCCGCATATCGACACCTACGACACCGCCTATCGCGCCGGCGAAATCCTCTTCGCGGCGATGCGCGGCCAGGTGCATCCGGTGATGGTCTGGGGCAACGTGCCGATGCTGCCGCATGTCATGCGGCAGGGCTCGGACGATCATCCGAACCGGGAATTGCAGGCCCGCGTTGCCGCGATGGGCTCCCTGGGGAGCGCCCCGGGGACGACCGATGGCGCCCTGGCCGCCAGCCTCTTCACCGGCTTTCCGCATGCCGACATCGCCAATGCCGGATTGAGCGTGGTCGTGACCACCGACGGCGACCGCGCCTTGGCCGAGCGGCTGCGCGACGAATTGCTCGACCGGGCCTGGGCCGAGCGCGAGGCCTTTGTCTATCACATCGAGCCGCTCGAACAATCGGTGGCGCGGGCCAAGGCGTTGGGTTCATCGGAAGCCGGGGCGCCGCAACCCGGCGAGGGGCCGATCGTGCTCCTCGACCATTACGACAATTGCGCCTCGGGCGGCACGATGGACACGACCGCCGTGCTCGCGGCGATCCTGCGCGAGGGCCTCGATAATGTCGCCGCCTTCGCGATCCATGATCCGGCCGCGGTCAGCCAGGCGATCGCCGCCGGCATCGGCGCCGAAATCGCGCTGGCGATCGGCGGCAGGATGGCGATGCCGGCAATCCCCGGCCAGAGCCGGCCGCTGACCGTCACCGGCACGATCAAGACGATCGCGCACGGGCGGTTTCGCAATCGAGGCCCAATGGGGCGCGGCGTCCTGATGGATATGGGGCCGAGCGTCGTCCTCGATACCGGCAAGGTCGAGATCGCCCTCATATCGCGCCATGTCGAGCCCTCCGACCTCAATTGCCTGCTGGCCCTCGGGATCGACCCGATGCAGAAGCGCTATGTCATGCTGAAAAGCCGGATCCATTGGCGCGCCGGGCTCGGCGCGGTGGCCAAGGCGGTCGTCGAATGCGCCGGGATGGGCGTGTGCACCTCGGATTACAGCGAGCTGTCGTTCACCAAGGTGCGCCGGCCGATCTATCCGCTCGACCTGCCGAACCGGTGAATCTAGGTTAGCCGAGATCCCGAGGGAGGCCCCGATGGACGGCACGACTGAACTGCTCGAAAGCGACCGGCGCTATCTCGTTCACCCGCTGCACCACCCCGAGGAACACAAGGCGCCGCTCCTGGTCAGCGAGGGCAGGGGGGCGATGCTGCACCTCGCCGACGGGCGTCAGGTGATCGACGGGCTGGCCGGGCTATGGAACGTCAATGTCGGACATGGCCGCGGCGTCTTGGCCGATGCCGCGGCGGCGCAGATGCGCAAGATCGCCTACACCTCGGCCTATGTCGGCGCGACCAACGAGCCGGCGGTCCGCCTCGCCGAAAAGATTGTCGGGCACGCCTATCCGAGCAGTTCGGGGGTCTATTACACCACCGCGGGGGCCGAATCGAACGAGTCAGCGTTCAAGACCGCGCGCTATTACTGGAAGGTGCGGGACAAACCCAACAAGACCAAGTTCATCTCGCGAACGCACGCCTATCACGGCGTCACGATGGCGGCGATGAGCGCGACCGGCATGGCGATCTATCAGAAGATGTTCGGCCCGATGGTGCCGGGGTTCGTCCAGGTCGCGCCGCCTTATGCCTATCGCTGGCAGGGCAATGAGGAGCCGGGGGCCGGCGCCGCCGAGGCGGTCGAGAAGGCGATCCTCGCCGAGGGCGCCGATACGGTCGCGGCGGTGATCTGCGAGCCGGTGATGGGCGCCGGCGGGGTCATCGTGCCGCCCGACAGCTATTTCCCGAAGCTGCGCGAGATCTGCGACCGCTATGAGGTGCTGCTGATCGCCGACGAGGTCATCACCGGCTTTGGCCGCACCGGGCGGTGGTTTGCGCTCGGGCATTGGGGGGTGGAACCCGACATCGTCTCGTTCGCCAAGGGAGTGACCAGCGGCTATCTGCCATTGGGCGGGATCATTCTGTCGGAGCGCGTGCACGACGCCATCCTCAGCGCGCCGCTCGACCGGCGTTACATGCATGCGGCGACCTATAGCGGGCACCCGGTGTGCTGCGCGGTGGGGTTGCGCAATGTCGAGATCATCGAGGATGAGGGGCTCGTCGAGCGCTCGGCGCAGATGGGCAAGCGCCTCCTGGCCGCGCTCGAAGAGCTCCACAACCTGCCGAACGTGGGCGAGGTGCGCGGGCTGGGGCTGATGTGCGGCATCGAGCTGGTGGCCGACAAGAGCACCAAGGCCCCGGCGCTCGGGCTCGGCGTCAAGATCAGCCGCGAGGCGATGGCGCGCGGCCTCCTGGTGCGGGCGCGGCCGGGCAGCGCCGACCCGGCGATGGGCGACACGCTGTGCCTGTCGCCGCCGCTCTCGACCCCGGAGGAGATTCTCGACCGCATCCCGCAAATCCTGCGCGAGTCGATCATCGCCGCCACGAGATAATAGGATCACCACAAAGACACGAAGAAGAAAGCTTTGCCGGAAAGGACGCCAAGGTTTTGCAAAGGGCGTGAAGCGCCCATAACCTATAACGGCGTGTTCCGTCTTTCTTGGCAACCGTGGCGTTGAAGTATTTTTTCCTTCGTGTCCTTCGTGCCTTTGTGGTGAATTGAGTTATCAAAGGGAGATTGATGCCCACCCGCACGATCGGCATCGTCATTGACGGGGCGACCGGCCGGCTCGGCACCACCCAGCATCTGCGGGCATTGCTCGCGATCGCCGGCGAGGGCGGGCTGGCGCTGGCCAATGGCGACCGGCTGATGCCTCGTCCGGTGTTGCTCGGCCGCAACCCGGACAAGCTCGCGGCGTTGGCCGAGCGCAGCGGCGGCCTCGGATGGAGCACCGATCGCGATGCCTGCCTCGCCGATCTGGCGACCGAGATCTATTTCGACGCCAGCGCGACCGGCGGGCGGCCGGAGCGCGCCCGCGCCGCCTTCGCCGCCAAGAAGCACGTCTATCTCGAAAAGCCGATCGCCGAGAATTTAGAGGACGCGCTTTCGCTGGCCCGCGCCGCCGAGCAGGCCGGCCGGAAGGGCGGCGTCGTCCAGGACAAATTGTTCCTGCCCGGACTTAAGAAATTACGCAAGCTTTATGAGGCTGAGTTCTTTGGTCGCATATTGTCGGTGCGGCTCGAATTCGGCTGGTGGGTGTTCGACGGCGAGCTTTTCCCGGCGCAACGGCCGAGCTGGAATTACCGGAAGGAAGGCGGCGGCGGGCTGGTCCTCGATATGTTCGCCCATTGGCGCTACATCTTCGACCGGCTGTTGGGCCCGATCGCCGCGGTCTCGTGCCGCCACATGACGGCGCTGCCAACCCGGCGCGACGAGCGCGGCCGCCTCTACGATGTCGATGTCGAAGACCATGCCTTCGCGATCTTCGAGCTCGAAGGCGGCGCGTTGGCGCAGATCGGCGCGTCCTGGGCGAACCGGGTCAAGCGCGACGATCTGTTGCAGATTCAGGTCGACGGCACGCTGGGCTCGGCGGTCGCCGGGCTACACCGCTGCTTTGTGCAGCCGGCAGTTGCAACGCCACGGCCGTTTTTCAGCCCCGAGCAACCGCAATCCATGGTGTTCGGCGAACAATGGCAGGAAATGCCCGAGATCGAGCCGTTCGAGAACGGCTACCGCGCCGGCTGGGAGTTGTTCCTGCGCCATGTCGCCGAGGGCGCGCCGTTTCCGGCGCCGCTGATCGAAGGCGCCAAGAGCGTCCAGCTCGCCGAGGCGTGCTACCAGAGCCACCGCGAGCGGCGCTGGGTGGAATTGACGGTGCTGAGCCTCTGACGAATCGGGGGAGCCCACCTCGCCAGTCCTGCATCGCCAATGCGGTCTCGGGAAGCCCTTCACCTCCCAGGCTTCCCGGCCCCCGCGGTACCAGTGGACCTGAGTGTAGCCGAGCGCGACGAGGCGCAAGGCGAGATTTGCGCCCGTCGGCATGGTGCTCGAGAGGGTTCCGGCGGCGGTGGGGCTGATCCCGGTGGTGTTCCCGATCGCGATGCGGCTCGGCATCGACCCGATCCATTTCGACCTCGTGTAGCTTTTCCGCCCTTGTATGGGGCTTTCACTGTCAAGCGGCATTTGCCGGGCATCTCGATGACGGAGGCGGTCGTCGAACCGGGGCACGATCGGAGGGGAGCCTGAGCCATGAAGCCAGCCGCATCGTCAACCGCATCAAGAGAGAATACCACCACCTTGTTCGATGCTTCGATCCGCCGTTGACCAGTGCTGCGCAGACGGCGATGCGCTGACGGCAGAGCGCGACGAGCCGACGATTGAGCAAGCCCGGCTCTGCCCCGTCGCTCGCAATCCTCTGCAACCTGAGGATTTCGCGATCCAGGAGTTCCTGCATTGCCGTCAGATCGCGGTTTGTCGCGATCATGGCACTGGGTCCCTCGTTTTTCCGGCGGCGCAGGTGCCCAGCATCGCCAACCATGCGCGCGCGGGAATTGATCCACATCAACGGGAGAGCGATCGGCTTTCTTTGGCTGCGATCGCGAGATAGACGGCGGCGCGAGCCCGCCATTGATCCGGCGTACGGGTCCCCGGCTCGGCGAGGTGGCAAATGGCGATGCGGGCGCGCACCAGCGCGTTAAGGGCCATATAGAAGCGCACCAGCTCGCGCGGCGGCGCGTCGCCGGTACGCTCCCGGTACCGCCGCAACAGATGGCCTTCAATCGCCGGCCCGCCGAGGCGGCGGCATTCGAGTGCGAGGTAGGCGAGTTCGTTGATCGGATCGAGCCGGCGCAGATCGGCGCGGAACTCAAGGCAGTCGATGATCCGCGGCGCGCCTTTGAGATAAACGTGCTCGGGCCGCAGATCGCCGTGCCCGTCCGCCAGGCGCCGCTCCCGAATGCGCCGGCGGAACAGCGGAGCGCGACGCAGCATAAAAGAGCTGAGCCGCCGTGCGATAGGCTTGATGATCGTTTGGAGCCCCGGCTCGTGCGCCCGCAAAAACGCGGCGAGCGTAGCGTGCAACTCCGCCTTGATGCCGGCATTCTGCTGCGGCGCCGAGAGCCGCACCCGCCCTGCCGTCGCAAAGAAGCCAGCGAGAGTTTGCGCCAATGCCTCCAGTTCGGCGTAGTGCCAATCGCGGCGGGCCAGACGAGAATCGAACATGCGATCGGCTTCGAGCCGGATCATTTTCACCAGCCAGTCGACTGGCCTGCCCGGCCCGCCGATCGACAACCCGCCACCCGCCCTCAGCACCAACGGTATGGCACCGAGATACACATCCGGCGCGAGCCGGCGGTTTAGGCGCAGTTCCGCCATGGCGTTGCGCTGGCGCGCCGCGACGGAGCGGAAGTCGAACCCATCGCCCTGCACCGGCTTTTTCAGCTTGTAGGCATGTGTGTCGGTGAGAAACACCCAGGAGAAATGAGTCTCGATGACCTCGACCCGGTTCGGATGCTCTCGGTAGCTATCCGGGTGGCTGAGGAACTTTACCTTACGGCCGATCTCGACCTCGGCGACTGGATTGGCGATATCGGCCGCGCAGAAATCTGATGAGCCGTCCGGCATGCCGTTCTCCGATCAGGGCAGCGGTGCCGAGCCAGGGTTTTCGGTATGGTCGAGCTGGGCGGCCAAGCTTCGAAGACTTGCTCCGATCTCGACCGGGTAGGGATAGGGTTCCAGGCGCCGCAGGGAAGCCGGCAGCCGGGCGAGCTGATCGCGCGCATGGGCCCGGGTCTCTTGCAGCGGTTGAGCCGGCGCGATGCGGCGGCCGCCGCGCATGAAGGGCCGCAGCAGCGCCTCGCCCTCGTGAGGCTCGCCATCGAGCATGACGAGGTCGCCGGCGAATTCGCCGTCCTTCCGGCAGATCCGCCAGACCTGCTTACGGCCCGGCCAGGTCGCCTTTCCCTCGGAGCGCTTGCGGCGCGGTGTGCCGGCATATTCCTGAAGCTTGTAGGCGCAATCCAGTGCCGGCGCATCCGAGGAGGTGGTCAGGCTGGTGCCGACACCGAACGAGTCGATCGGCGTGCCGCGCAACGCCAGCAGCTCGTCTTCGTCGAGCCCGCCGCTGGCAACGATCGTCACATGCTGCAGGCCGCCCGCGTCGAGAATGCGGCGTACCCGTCGCGCGTGCTCGCCGAGGTCGCCGCTGTCGATGCGGACCCCGGAAACGACGATCCCCTCGGCTGCGAGGCGGGGCGCCAGGCTGACGACCCGTTCGGCCGCGCGCTCGGTGTCGTAGGTGTCGATCAGCAGCACTAGATCGCGCGGCCGGGAGCGCGCGAAATGCTCGAAGGCGGCAATCTCGTCACCATGCGCCTGGATGAAGGAATGGGCCATCGTGCCCCTGACCGGGATGCCGAATTCGAGGCCGGCGGCGAGGGTCGCCGTGCCGGCAAAGCCGGCGATGTAGCTGGCCCGCGCCGCGAGCATGCCGGCTTCGGCGCCATGCGCCCGACGCAGCCCGAAATCGACGAGCGGCTTGCCCTCGGCGGCGAGCACCAGCCGGGCCGCCTTCGAGGCGACGACGGTCTCGAAATGGACGAGGTTGATCAACCGGGTCTCGACGAGCTGCGCCTGCGGCAGCGGCGCGGTGACCCGCAGGATCGGCTCGTCGGTAAAGAACACGGTCCCCTCGGGCAGCGCGTCTACATCGCCGGTGAACCGGAGCCGCGCCAGGAATTCGAGCAGATTGTCGGGAAAGCCGCCGAATGCGTGTAACCGCGCGATGTCCTCATCGGAGAAGGCCAGGGCTTCGAGGTAGCCCAGCGCCTGCTCCAGCCCGGCGGCCATCAGAAAGCCGCGCCGCTCGGGCAGCTTGCGCACGAACAATTCGAACACGGCCGTGTCGGTCAGCCCGTTATCGAGATAAGCCGCCAGCATATTGAGCTGGTAGAGGTCGGTCAGCAGCGCGCTCTGGGCAACCGGCATTCGCTATTCCCGATGCGGTCGGACACCGAAGCATTGGCGCTGGGAACGGACCCG
>CAYMRQ010000001.1:16792-29422 GCA_964392845.1 uncultured Rhizobium sp. | reverse complement strand
CTGGTTCCACCAGCACTTCAACACGGGTCAGGAGCCGGCGCGCCACATCGCAATCCGTCATGGGACCGTGTTGAAGGGCCCCGGCTTCGGCCCGCTGACCCGGCGGGACGCCGACCCCCTAAGATCCGCCGAGCCGGCACGCGCACATCGATCCACCTCAAGCGACCGGCGTTTGCCGATCCGAGGTCTCAGGCAGCGGTCACCAGGCGCAGCCTGATCTGGCAACGCCTCTCCTGTCGAGCGGCTTCCCGTTGTTCGGCGCGTTGCCGCAGCGCGGCACGGTCGGCGGCGCTGCCGGATGCCTGGGTCGGCGCGGCGCAGGCGGTGGGGCAGCGCGTAATGCCCTTGGCGCGGATGAAGGCGACGATCTCGGCTTCGCAGTCCCGTGGCGACATGTGTTGCCTCATGATCTCAAGCCCAGTTGCGACGCGAGCACTATTCAAAACCGCCGGCGGTGGCGAAATCCGGTCTTGTCCTTACGGAATTCTACGTACCCCGGCTTGCTTGACCCGAGAATCATTTGCTCGCCCAGCAACAGCGGCGACTCCGGCGAAATCGGGTGCCGCGCTGTCACTACAACCGACCGATCTCATAGTCCTCGATTGAATACCCCAGGTGAGACAACCCTTCTTCCAGGTATTCAGCAAGAAGCGGCGTGCCAACCAGGTAATCGGTTTCTTTCTCGTCGTGAACGCGGCGCGCTTCCTTGAGGGCATCGCGCCATTCTTCCTTGGTATAGTCGCCGCGCCCCAGCCAGGTGAGCGCCAGCAGCTCGATGCGTTCCAGGTCGCTCAAGCCGTCAATGGCATCCACAAGTTCCTGATAGGTCGGGTTTTGCCGGCCTTCCTCAAGTACATCCCTAGCGGCGTCATCGGATGGATTGGATCCCGACTCCTCATCGACCGGCGGCACCTCGGCATCGTATTCCCGCGCCTTGACGATGATAAAGGCCAGCTTTTCAAGGGGCATTATGAGCATTAGGTTCTCCGGGGTGCGGATTCGACAGGTGCGTCCAGGTCGCCGGCGATCGGCGCGTCAGCGCACGGCAAGGACCGGGCAGGAGGCGTGACCGAGGGTCTTCTGAGCGACGCTGCCGAGCAGCAGCCCGGCAAGCCGGCCGTGGCCGCGGCTGCCGATCACAATCAGATCGGCCTGCCGGTCCTTGGCCAGCGCGATGATCTCCTCGGCCGGATCGCCGAAGGCCCACCTCGTCGAGATCCGGGTGGCGCCTTTCGCCCGTGCCGTCAGCCGCGCCCCGGCAAGCACGGTCTCGGCCGCCGCAACGCCGGCCTCGCTCGCCAGCGTCTCGATGTGCTCGATACGGGCATAGGCTTCGAGTTCGCCATCGATGATCGGGGAAAACTCCCGCGCAACGTTAAACAGGATGAGCTCGGCATCGTATTTGCTCGCCAAATCCGCGGCGAAATCGACCGCTTTCAGCGAGGGCGCCGAGCCGTCGACCGCCGCCACAATCCGCTCCATCGCTTCGCTCCTCCGGCCCTGAATTCAGCGCAAGACACTGACCGCTGTCCTTACTAGCCGCATTGCTGCGGTTTGGGATTGATCTAGCGCAAATCAAGGGGAGGCGCTGAAACCGGCTCCACTGAGATGGCTCAACGACGCCGACCCGAGGAGCTTTGCGGCAAGCCGCCGTCCCGCGTCGCGGCGGTCCTGGCAAAATCATACTGCGGCCTTCGCCATATGCGCTGAGAACCAGTGGCCGGCGAGATCGACGACCGTTTCGAGGGCGCCCGGCTCTTCGAATAGATGCGTGGCGCCGGGCACCACCGCGAGGTGCTTCTCGCAACGCAGTTCGGCAAGCGCCGCGCGGTTCAGGTCGAGAACCGTTGTGTCGGCGCCGCCGACGATCAGCAGTGTCGGCGCGGTAACTTTTGCCAGCGCGGCGCCGGCCAGATCGGGCCGGCCGCCGCGGGAAACGATCGCCGCGACCGGCCAGGAACCCGATGCAGCCGCGACGAGAGCCGCCGCCGCGCCAGTGCTGGCGCCGAAATAGCCCATCGGGAGCGTCGCTGTCTGGTGATCCTGCGTCACCCAGGCGCTCGCCAGCAACAGACGCCGGGCGAGAAGCGGGATGTCGAAGATGTTTTGGCGGTCCTGCGCCTCCGCCTCGGTGAGCAGGTCGAACAGCAGCGTGGCAAGCCCGGCCTCGCGCAGCGCCTGGGCGACGAAGTTGTTGCGGGGGCTGAGCCGGCCGCTGCCGCTGCCATGGGCGAAGAGGACAATGCCGCCACTCGGCTGCGGCACGCCCAGCACCCCTTCGAGGCCGATCGGCCCGATGGTGATGTTGCGCGTCTGCTCACGCTGGGCGGATGGCATAAGCGTCACTGGATATCTTCGTCCTGCCGCGCGTTCTGCCAAAGCCGGCGCACCTGCTCGGGCAATGCTGCGAGGATGTGATCGACCTGGCCCGGATCGAGCCGTTGGTCGAGGACGCGCAACACCGTACCCGCTACTCGCTCCAGATGCTGCAGCTCGTCATGGCCGTGCAGCTCGCGACCCATCGAGTCGAGAAAATTCTCCGCATGCGCCGCCTTCAGCTTGGCGGCCGAAGGATGCCAGCCGTCGTAATAGATCCCGCGGATCAGCATCGGCAGCTCGGCGCTGAGATGGGCGACCAGCTCGACGGGAAGGCGGTCGCGCACCGCGTGCAGGGTCGCGCGCAGCGCGGCGTACGCCGCTCGCTCGTTATCGAAGCCCAGTTCGCGGCCAATCTCGTGCAGCCATTCATGCGTTCTTTGCAGCGAGGTATCCAGGACGGCGGCCTTGGTCATAGTGCTCTCCAATCTCGCTCGGGACCGGTGCTGATGGAAAATCATCTGCCATGCCGAAGTCGAGGTTTTAGGCCGCGGCGAACGCCATGGAATTGATGCAGGTCAAGGAACCGATACCCGACCGGCGCGTGGCTGCGCCGCACGTCAGCGGAATATCGCCGCGGCGCAGCAAGGCGGTTCAAGACTCTCCGGAACCGCGCCTCCGAGGACGCGTCTCCGTCAGAGGCGGCTCTACATGCCTTCCGTCATCGGTGACGCCGGTACGGGCTTCACCCGAGATTTCGGCTTCGGCGCGCAGCCAATGTTCCAGGTCTCTGCCATGGGGACGGCCGTCCTGCTCCCACAGAGCATAAGCTTTCTCGCGAATGGCGCGTTCCCGGTCGCCTGCCATCTCGGCCCCCGTTACCAGAAGTTTGCGCAGCCAGGCGATTGCCTCGCCCGCCCGGGCTGCCTGGCCTATTGCCTTTTCGAGCACTTCGCGGTGGCGTGATGACGTGGCGGTGCTTGGCCCACCGATTTCGGAGAGCCGAAGGCCGGAGGCGAGATAATTGGTGATGGCAGTCAGCCGCTCGCTCAGTTCGTGTATGGCGGCCAGGTACGTCTCGCGCCGCTCGCTTTCCGGCAGGCCGCCGGGTGCGTCCCTGGGCGACCTGGGCTCCTGAGCGGCGTCCGGATCCGTCATCGACGCCCCTCGTTTCCGATCCGTGTCGACTGGATCCTGGCAAGCCGCCGACGTGCTACTGTCCGGCACTCGGCGCCCCTAAGCGCGCTCGCAGATTTAGGTGAAGCTCCCGAAGGACCACCTTAAAGAAGTTTAACTCGGGTGAAATTCTCCAGACCCGACCGCAAGCGCGGGGCCATCCCCAGCTCTGCCTCGGCGCGCCGGGATCACCCCACAAACCGGCGCACGGCCAACGCATCGCGCACCGCCTGCGGGGCGCCCTCGAGATGGAGATAGCGCGCGTCGAACGCGGCGGCCGCCTTTAGCGCATCGAGGTCGGGTATTCGCAGGGTTCGATGCTCGGAGACAATCAGCTTCTGATCATGGAGGCGCCGCAGCATTCGGTTGGCGTACACCTCGGAGATGCCGAGCGCATCGCCCAGCTCCGCCTGCGTCATCGGAAGCTGGTAGTTATGGTCGGCCGTCTCGCCCACCAACCTTAGACGCTCGAAAATCTCGCAAAGAAGATGGGCGACGCGTGCATAGGCATCGCGGCGGCCAATCGCGGTGATGCGCTCACGAAGAATGGCTCCTCGCTGAAGAGAACTCCACCACAGCGCCACAGAGACGTGGGGATAATCGGTTATCTCCTGGATCAGCCGGTGCCGATCGATCCACGCGACGGTCGTAGGGCCGAGCGTAAGAACGCCGTGGTCGGTTGCACGGAGCAGCAAGCTGTGCAACTCGTTCATGTCACCCGGAAACATGAAGTCCAAAATCTGCCGACCTCCATCGGGCAAGACCTTATAGCGGGACGCATGTCCCGCAGTCACGACGAAGATCCCGGCCGGCACTTCCCCTTCCCGGATGATGTCCGCATGTGCTGGAAATTCGTCGCGGCGCGAGACAAGGCCGTTGAGCCACACCTTGTTCTGCTCGGGCAGGGCCAGAAAATGTTCGAGCTTCATGATCAAAGGCGTCAGCATAGCTTTCCCCATCCTCGCAGACGGCTCACGGTGCCTTGCTTTCCCGATTCGACGAGCAAGTTCGATGCGGATCAAGGATAGAGGAGGCTTGCTGTCGTACACAAACGCCTGGTTCACATCCGCCCGGAGCCGCCCCTTCACTGAATGGACGCGTGTCGTTCCCGGTTTGCGCCCGTTCGATACCGGAGGGCCTCGATACAGTTCTTCGATGCCGTACGCGGGATTAGCGAAACCGTCGCTCACCTTGATCCAGGTCAAGGGCTTTAGCGCCGCTGCGCTCTATCGTTACGCAAAATCGGCCGGAGGGCTCTACGATGGAACAATCCGCAGGCATCCTCTTCGCGCTCGAAGGCAGCCAGGCCTATGGCGCGCGCGTGGCGTCGCGCCTGGAATGGCCGCTGAGTGCCCATGAGGAGCGGTCCTTCGAAGATGGCGAACACAAGATCCGTCCGCTCATCGATGTCAGCCGCCGCGATGTCTTCGTGATCCACTCGCTGAACGGCAGCGCCGATGCGAGCCCCAACGACAAGCTGTGCCGGCTTTTGTTCTTCATCGGCGCGCTGAAGGATGCGGGCGCCGCGCGCGTCACGGCGGTCGTCCCGTATCTGTGCTACGCGCGCAAAGACCAGCGCAGCCAGACCCGCGACCCAATCACGACGAAATACGTCGCGCGACTATTCGAGGCGAGCGGCGTCGACGCGGTGATGACGTTCGACGTGCACAACCGGGCCGCTTTTGAGAATGCGTTTCGCGTTCCCACCACAAACATCGAGGCGATGCCGCTTTTCGTCGAGCATTTCGCCGGCCTCCTGCGCCACGACAAGATTGCCGTCATCTCGCCCGATATCGGCGGGGCCAAGCGGGCCGAACGCTTCCGCCGGGCGCTCGGCGCCGCGCTCCGTGAGGAGCCGAGCGCAGGTTTCGTCGATAAGCAGCGGGCCGGCGGCGTCGTGACCGGCGATCTCTTTGTCGGCGATGTGCGCGGCCGCGCGGCTATCCTGTTCGACGACCTGATCAGCACCGGAACGACGCTGCGCCGCGCCGCCGCCAA
This sequence comes from uncultured Rhizobium sp., assembly GCA_964392845.1. Lineage (GTDB taxonomy): Bacteria > Pseudomonadota > Alphaproteobacteria > ATCC43930 > CGMCC-115725 > DATARH01. Next base: position 23,932 of record CAYMRQ010000001.1, on the reverse strand, counting down.
GTGCCGCGAAGCCGGGGCGGGTCGCGTCTTCGCCGCGGCCACCCACGGTCTTTTTATCGGCGAAGCGCTTTCCGTGCTCGGCGGGGATGAGTTCGACGGCATCGTCGTCGGCGACACGGTGCGCTCCGAGGCCGAGATCGCCGGGCTTTGGCCGGACAATGTCACGGTGCTCGATACCTCGCGCCTGGTCTGCGAGGCCATCGCGCTCACCCATACGGGCATTTAGGAGATGGCGATGGAGCGTATCCTGGTTGCCGACGACGGATCCGATCCGGCACTGCGCGCCGTCAGCGTCGCGGCGGAACTGGCGGCACAGACCGGGGCCGAGCTGATCGCGCTCGCAATTGTCGACCCCGCCCAATTCCGGCACGCAGATGTCGAGGCGTTCGCCCGGTCCGAGCAGTTGGAGGAGGGCGGCGCGCTCGCCGGTCTGGTCGATGCGGCGACTGGTTATCTCGAGCGCTGCCGCACGATCGCGGTCCAGGCAGGGGTCGCCAGGTTTCGTGTGGAAAAGCGGACCGGCGCCGATGCTGCCGCGGAAATTCTCGACTTTGTCGGTGATCACGCTACTGACCTTATCGTCGTGGGCAGCCGCGGGCGGGGCCGGCTCCCGGGTCTGTTGCTCGGCAGCGTCTCGCAAAAACTGGCGAGCCTTGCACCGTGCTCTGTCTTGATCGCGCGATAAACCGACGTTCTGTCACCTGTCAGCCGAGGGATCGCGATGCGAAAAATGTCTGATCTCGTGCGCGAGCAGAACCCGTTGATGCTGCCGCCGACCGCGACCGTGATGGAATCGGCGCGGCACATGCGCGAGCGCCGTGTCGGCGCGGTTCTGGTCACCGACCGCAACGCCAGCCTGCTTGGCATCTTCACCGGACGCGATGCCGTGGACCGCGTGCTGGCCGAGGGAAAGGACCCGGCCGCGACGGCCCTCGCCGAGGTCATGACCCCCGATCCCGATACGATGGCGCCGCACCACACTGCAATAGAGGCGCTGCGCCTGATGCAGGATGCCCGCTGTCGTCATCTGCCCATCGTGCACGAAGGCAAGGTCGTCGGGATCGTCTCGCGCGGCGATTTCCGCGGGATCGAACAGGACCGGCTCGACGAGGAAACCGGCCTGTGGGAGCGCATCGCCTAGCGCGCCGGCGAGCCGATAACGGCGTGCTTCTTCGGTTCAGGCCGGCGCCTGCCAATCGACGCGTATGAAGTATCCCGCGTCGTCGTAATGCATGGTGAGATCGCCATGAAAGGCGTGCTTTACCGCCTCGCCGAGGCGCCGGGGCAGGTGGATATCGGTCGTCGAGATCACCAGCCCCTCTGGCGTTTCCTCGATGCTGATGATCCGATTGAGCGGGTGCTCGCCCTTCTCCGCTGCCTCTTCGTTTCGCGCCAAGCCGATCATCTCATCCTTGTGTTGCCGCGTGATTGCGCCATGCAAGGTGACGATGCCGGCGGGGAGGCCGTCGTTGATGCGCCGGCACGCCGGGCAAAGATCCTCGTGCGCACCGGTGGGTCGCTGCCCCCATTGCCATCTGCCACGGTGGTAGACGGCGCCGCATTGCCGACAGGCGGTCGGCTCCGGCAGCTTTTGCTGCGCCTGATAAGGGTCGAGGATGTGATCGCGCTGGGCGCGGCCGGCGATGCGGCGTCCCGACTGTGGTGATGGCTGCGTCGACTTCATCTTGACTCCTCACTCCGAAGCGATCGGGTGCATGAAAGACCGGCTCCACACGCGCCCTACCCCGTGGAATTATCTAACAGCTATCGGCCGGCCGTTGATTGATCTCGGTCAACCTTCGGCGCCTTGATCCATCGCAGGGCTCCGAAGGCAGCGACTTTGCCGCTTGACGCAAGCATAGCCCGGGCGGGACAAGCTGCCGCTATCGCATGTCGAGGTCGGGCTCGCCGCAGCCCTTGAGCACGATTGTACGGATTGCGTCGCGCAGGCGGGCGGCGTCGGCGAGCGCGGTGCCTTGCGGCAGAACCGCGTCGCCGATCGTCACGGTGATCTGGCCGGGCCGCGGGAACCACTGCCCGCCGCGCAGGATCGAGCGCGTGCCGCGAAGCGCAACGGGAACGACTGCCAGTCCGGCAGATGCGGCAACCGCGAACGCGCCGAGCTTGAACGGCATCAGACCCGGTGCTCGGGTCAACGTCCCTTCCGGGAAGAACACCAGCCGTTTCCCGCTGCGCGCCGCGTCGGCAGCATGGCAGATGTCGTCGATCCCTTGCTCGATATCGCTGCGTTCGACGAACAAGGTTCCGAGCGCCCGCAAGGCCAGTCGGGCGACCGGCTGATCGACAAGTTCGCGCTTGGCGACGAAGCACAATTCGCCGGAGAACGCCGCCGACAGGGCGAGCCCATCGATGTAGCTGGCATGGTTGCTGACGATGACGGCATTGGCCGGCGTTTCGCCGCGGCGCTCGATGACAAAGCCGGCGCCGGTCAGCCAGAGCTCGGCCCGCGCGGCGATTCGCAGGGCGGTCCAGCGCCAGGCCGGTCTTGGTAGAACGATCACCAGCACCCAAACGAACGGCGCCAGCAGCGCGATCACCGCCCACCAATAGCCGGCATAGAGCAAGGAAGCGGCGCCGCGCAGCATGCGCCACATCGTCGGCAGCACGGTGGCGAGCCCGAGGCCGAGGATCTGCCGCCGAAAGGAGCGAGCACCGAGTTTTAAGCCGCCGGTCTCGTAAAGCTGGCGGGCCGCGGCGCGGCGCAATTTTCCGCTCGCCGTCTTCGGGAGAGTGCGCGGCGCGACGAGCACCATGTCCTCGGGCGGCGCCTCCAGGATGCCGATCGTCGCCGCCGCGATGCGCCGGCGCAATTCAGGGTGCTGCTCGCGCCCCGCCGCGGTCTCGGCGAGGATGACCAGGCGCTCGGTTCCAGATTGCGGATCATGGCTGCCGAAGGCCGCAACCCCGCCTTGCCGCAGCCCGGGAACCTCGCCGACCGCTTCCTCGATCTCGCTCGGGTGGAGGTGGCGGCCGGCGCGAATGATGATGTCCTTGGTGCGGCCGGTGATGAACAAATCGCCGCCGGAGACGTAAGCGAGGTCGCCGCTTTCCAGCCAATCGCCGCTGAACAGCTCGCCGGTCTTTGCCGCATCGCGGAAATAGCCTGAGGTTGCCGACGGTCCGCGGAACTGGAGCCGCCCCTCGCGGCGTTCGCCGAGCTCATGCCCGGTATCGTCGACGACGCGGATCTCGTGGCCGGGAAGCGGCTGGCCACACGAGATCAGTTCGATCGCGGTGGCCTCGTCGTCGGCGGGTTCGGCGATCCCGGACCCGCTCAGAGCGCACCGCGAGATGCGGTCGATGATTGGAAGGCGCCCGCGCGGCGGCAGGGTGAGCCCGACGGCGTTCTCGGCAAGGCCATAGGCCGGCGCCATCGCTTCAGGGGGGAACCCGTAACGACCGAAGCGCGCCTGGAAGCGCCGCAGCGTCGCCGCGCTGACCGGCTCCGACCCGTTCGCCACCAGGCGCAGGGTCGACAGGTCGAGCCCCTCGATCGCGCGATCGTCGATATTCCGCAGGCAGAGTTCGAAGGCGAAGTTCGGTGCCGCCGACAGCGTGGCGCGATGGCGGTGGATCGCCCACAGCCAGCGCTCGGGCCGCAGCAGGAAGCGGTGCGGCGGCATCGCCACGAGCGGCGCCGCATAGTAGAGGCTGCCGAGCCAGGCGCCGATCAGCCCCATGTCATGGTAGAGCGGCAGCCACGAGACAAAGACATCGGAGGCGGTTGCTCCCATCGCCGCGCCCATCGCCCGGATATTGGCGAGGAGATTGGCGTGGCTCAGCACGACTCCTTTCGGCGCTCCGGTGCTGCCCGAGGTGTATTGCACAAGCGCGGTCGCCTCGGGCCGCTCGATCCGCGGCAGCCCGGTTTCGGCGGCCTCGGGAAGCGCATCGATGCTCGTCACCGTCGCGAGACTTGCCACCAGCGAGCGCAGCAGGGCCGCGGCGGCGTGCATTGCCGGTGGCGCGATCAGGAGAGTGGCCCCGGCATTGTCGAGGATTGCCGCCTGGCGCCGGAGATGGTCTTCGATCTGGCTCGGCCGTGCCGGCGGATAGATCGGGACCGGAACGGCACCGGCATAGAGTGCGCCGAAGAAGGCGATGAAGAATGCTTCGCTCGTCGGCAGCATGATGGCGACACGGTCGCCGGTGGCGACATGCAGCTCGCGCAGCCCGCGGGCCGCCCGACGCGCCTTCTGCGCGAGGGCGTCATAAGAGATCGTCGATGACGCAGCGTCGGCTTCTTCGAGGATGATGTGCGGCCGATCGGGATGAAGTGCGGCGTGCCAGTCCAGCGCCGCGCACAGCGTGCCGGCTTCGGCCGGTGCCGGGAGCGCGACGGAAGGTGCCGGCGCGCGCGCGATGCGACGCCGCGGGATGGCCGCGACGTTCTGCCGGGCAAGGAGCGCGGCCAGGAGGTCTCGCGGGGTCTCCGCTTCGGCGAGCGTGCGCTCCGGCAAGTCGGCACCGAAGGCGCGTTCGATGCGAATGACGAGTTCGGCGCGCCCGAGGCTGTCGATCCCGAGATCGCGATCGAGCCGGCTGTCGAGGGTCGCCCTAATGGGCGTGCGGGCCGGATTGAGCTCACGCGCCACCTCCTCGACGACGCGGATCAGCGCTGCGGCGTCGTCCGGCGTCGCAGCCGCGCCAGTTTGCGGATTTGGCCGCGCGTGGGTGACCGGCTCCGACACCTGCGCGCGCCTCCGGCCTAACCAGCGGCCGGATTGGGCGGACGCTCCGCCTCGCGACCGCGGACAACACGGTGCCCTCTCCTCTCGCCATGAGTTTCGGTGACCACGGTGCGCTGGCCCTCCGGCCAGCCATCCTTGTGGAAAAAGATGACGACCCAGTCCGTCGTCCGACCAAGCTCATGGGCGCGGGCGGTATTGGAATAGATCGCGGTGAAATGCCAGCCGTCGCGCACGGTGTGGAGCACCGGGAGCCACGCTTCGCCGCTCGGGTTGAACCGCTTGGGAGCAATCCTGGTCAACTCGCCCGTTGCGGCGCGGCTGCGGTATTCCCGATCGACCTCGAGCAGCAGATCGACCATGGGTTCCTGATCGGTTGCCGGCGGCTGGCGACGGACCCGGCCGAGCAGCTCGGCGAGGGCGGCGCGCACCATCGCCGCACGGCGCCGTCCAAAACCGCGAACGCGCTCCAGCCTGCCGTCATGGGCCGCGCTCTCCAGCGCTTCCAGCGTGCGGATATGCAGCGTCTCGCAGACCCGGCGCGCCAGCGCCGGCCCGACCCCGGGAACCGCGCAGAACAGTTTCTCGGGGTCGGCCGCTCCCTTTAGATGTTCAAGAAAGCTCCAGCGGCCGGTCGTCAGCATCTCGGCGATTGCACCGGCGATCGAGGCACCGACGCCCGGAATTGCCTCGAGCCCCTTGCGTCCGCCCCGCTCGGCGAGGATGCCGAGATCAATCGTCAATGCCAGAACGGACTCGGCGGCCTTGCGGTAGGCGGCGATGCGAAATGGATCGGCTGCCTGTGCCGCCAGAATGTCGGCAGCCTGGCGCAGCCTGTCGGCGATCCGCGCATTCGTTCGACGCGGCGACGCGTCAGGGCCGAGCGCGATGATGTCCCGATCGGGCAGGCGCTGGGCGGGCGCCGGCTCGCTCCATATCGCAGCATCCGGTCCGGGTAAAGCCATCGCCGTTTTCCTGATCGACCGCGGCGCAGAATGCCGGAAAGCGCGCTCCTCAGGGTTGATCTGGATCAATCCGGGCGAGCCACCATCGCATCGGCGCCCGAATTGCGCTGGATCAATCCCGGTCGGCTCCCGGTCGCGTAAACTGGTTCAATCACGGGCAGGAGACATTCGATGCGTTTGCCGCTCCAGATCACCTTTCGCCACATGGATCCCTCGCCTGCGCTCGAAGCGCGAATACGGCAGCGGGCGGAAGAGCTCGACCAGTTCTTCGATCGGATCACCTCCTGCCGCGTCGTCGTCGAAAGCAGACACAAGCGGCACCAACAAGGCACGTTGTTCGAGGTCCGCATCGATCTCATCGTCCCCGGTTCCGAGATCGTGGTCGGACGGGACTCTGGCGCGAACCATGCGCATGAGGATGCGCATGTCGCGGTCCGCGACGCCTTCGACACCGCGCGCCGTCTGCTCGAAGATCACGCGCGCGAGCGCCGCGGTGCGGTAAAGCTGCACGTCGTACCCGATCACGGCCGGATCGCTCGCCTGCTGCCCGACCGGGATTGCGGGTTCATCGTCACCGCCGAGGGCGACGAGATTTATTTCCACCGCAACAGCGTCGCCAGCGGCGCGTTTGACAAACTGGAGATCGGCGCCGAGGTCCGCTTCGTCGCGCAACATTCGGAAAGCGCCGAAGGGCTGCAGGCGAGCACGGTGGTCCCGCTCGGCAAGCATCACCTGCCGCCGGCCGAAGCCGTCCGAGCGTGAGCGCTGCTGCGAAAGGGATTTTCGATGAAAGAGACTGCGCAACATGCAACCGCCCGCGAGATCATCGAAATCGTCGGACCACTCGAGGATGCAGTGCTGCTGCAAATTATGGAGGCGAGGCCGACCGCGGCCGAGGTATTGGAGGCCTTCACCTGGGCCAATGCCGACGACCAGATCGGCACCGAACTCGAACGCGGGCCGCGCGGTGCCGTCATCCGCGTCTATGACATCCTGAAAACGGCAGAACCGGAACCGGACGAGCGCCGATGACGTCCCCGGCTCTTCTGCATCGAGTCATGCCATGAACGCCGCCGACATCATGACGCGCGAGGTGGGTCGGCGTCATCAGCCCGCGACGCCGCTGGTTGCGCCTCTTTGGTAAGCGTGCCTCGGCACGGGGGTGGTGCGGCGAATGAAAGTTGGCGCATATACCAGCCTTGATCTGCATCAAGGACGGTCACGCCCATCTGTCGCCCCTTGGCGCATCCATCAAGCGCGAGGGTATCGTGATAGCCGCTGCCTGCTGTCCGGCGAGATGCCGCACTCCAAGCAATGTCCTGGGTCGAGCGCAGCGGCTGGTCATCGCCACCTTCGTACTGATCGGGCTTTCCGGATGCGGCACCATCAACCGCATCCCGATGCTCGACGAGGCGGCCAAGGCGGCGTGGAGCCAGGTGCTCAACCAATACCAGCGGCGCGCCGAC
>CAYMRQ010000001.1:14872-16782 GCA_964392845.1 uncultured Rhizobium sp. | reverse complement strand
CCCCAACCTGGTCGAGACGGTGAAGGGATACGCCGGGCATGAGCGGCAGACGCTGACGGCGGTGGTCGAGGCGCGCGCCAAGGCGACCCAGATGACGATCCCCGCCGACATTCTCACCAACCCCGAAGCCTTTCGCCGCTTCCGGGAAAACCAGGCGGCGCTGACCGGCGCGCTCGGGCGCCTGCTCGCGGTTGCCGAGCAGTACCCCGATCTCAAGGCCAGCCAGAATTTCCTTTCCTTGCAATCGCAGCTTGAGGGCACCGAGAACCGCATTGCGGTCGCCCGCCGCGACTACATCCAAGCCGTCCAGCTCTACAATACCGAGCTGCGCACGATCCCGGGGCGCTGGATCGCCGCACTCTTCTATTCGGATGCCAAGGTGAAGGAGACCTTCACGATCGCCGAGGAGGCGCGCCAGGTTCCGAAGGTCCAGTTCTGATGGGTATGCCGGCGCATCCCGTGCGGCGGCTCGCCTTGTGGATCGCTCTGCTCGTCGTCGCCGGCGCAGCATGGGCCGCGGAGCTTCAGTTCCCGCCATTGAGCGGTCGCGTCGTCGACCAGGCCGGCATCCTGTCCGCCGCGACCCGCGACAGCCTGACCGCGATGCTCGCCGCGCACGAGCAGGCGACGCGAGAACAGGTCGTCATCGTGACGCTCGCCTCGCTGCAAGGTTTCCCGATCGAGGATTTCGGCTACCGGCTCGGCCGGTCCTGGGGTATCGGCGAGAAGGGCAAGAACACCGGCGCGTTGCTGATTATCGCACCCAAGGAGCGCACGGTCAGGATCGAGGTCGGGTATGGGCTCGAAGGCCGGCTGACCGACGCGATCAGCCGTGCGATCATCGAGCGGGATATCGTTCCCGCGTTCCGCCAGGGGAATTTCGATCGCGGAGTGGTGGCCGGCACCGCGGCCCTGCTCGGCGCGCTTGGAGGCGCGCCCACCACCGATGCGGTCCGCAAGCCCGATGCCCGGGGACAGGGCGAGAACGGCGTTTCGGCGCTGTTCATCCTTATCGTCATCCTCCTTGTGGTGTACCACCTCCGCGGCCGGCGGCACGGCTACTGGTCCGGCACGATCGCCGGCGGGACGTGGAGCGTCAGCAGCCGGTCGTCCGACAGCTCCGACAGCTCCGGCGGCTTTTCGGGCGGCGGCGGGTCGTTCGGCGGCGGCGGCGCGAGCGGCCGATGGTGAGGCGACAGATGATCCTCTCCGACGCAGATCGCGAGCGCCTGAGCCGGACGATCAAGGATGGCGAAGCGCGCAGCTCGGCCGAGCTGGTCCTGGTGATTGCCGATGCTTGCGGCGGCTACGCTCTCTTCGCCCTGTTGTGGCCGGCGCTCGCGGCGCTTCTGGCCGGCGGCATCTTGGCCCTCGCGGCGCCTCAGCTCACGGCGCCGCGCGCCTTTCTCGCCGAGGCCGGCCTGTTTGTCTTTTTGGCCGCCATCCTGCAATGGAAGCCGGCGCTGTTGCGGGTGATACCCCATCGCGTTCGCCGGGCGCACGCGCAGCAGGTCGCCGAACACCAGTTTGCGCTGCGCGTCCAGGGGCGCACGCGGACCCGTACAGGCATCCTCCTGCTGGTCGCCCGGGCGGAGCGGCAGGTATTTATCCTGCCCGATACGGGCATCTCTGCCGTCATCGATGCGGCGGCGTGGCGTAGCGTCGTCGACCGTCTGGTGGGAGCGATAGGGGCCGGGCCCCCCGCCGAGGCAATTGCCGGTGCGATCGCACAGATCGTCGCACTGCTCGCACAGCACTTCCCGCCGAATGCCGAGGCCGGGGGCGCCCTATCGGACGAAGTTGTCGAATTGTCCGCCGGCTCGGGTATCGATCGCCTGTAGCCGGGCCGCGGGTGCGCGCGATCTTCAACCACACCGCCGGGCTGTCCGCCCAGCAGGTCCACGTGCCCT
>CAYMRQ010000001.1:8899-14862 GCA_964392845.1 uncultured Rhizobium sp. | reverse complement strand
CCTATTCGCCCTCTTTGGCGTTCCCGGCCGGCTGCGGTGATGCTTTAGACCTGCGGGCCCAGCTCCGGGATGTCATGAGCCTGGGTTTTCATCGCAACTTCGCGGGTTTGGTGAACCACTCCATTCATCGCCGTTCTCCTGCTGCCACGTCCTTGACATGAATCAACGCGGGGCTCGGCAAGGCTGAGCATGATGTGAGCTTGGTTCCCGAATGGAGGCTTGTCATGATCAGCGATCATCAGTTGCGGCAGGACGTACTCGACGAGCTCGAATTCGAGCCGAGCGTCAATGCCACCCATATCGGCGTCGGCGCCAATGCCGGCGTCATAACCCTGACCGGGTTCGTGTCCAGCTACGGCGAGAAACTGGCGGCCGAACGCGCTGCACGGCGGGTCAAAGGCCTCAAGGCTATCGCCGAGGAGATCGAGGTTCGCCTGCCCTCGGACAAGAAATCCTCGGATGACGAAATTGCCGGTCGCGCCGTCGACATCCTCAAATGGCGCGTCGGGTATCCCGCCAATCGGATCAGCGTCAAGGTCGAGAAGGGGGTCGTCACCCTGACCGGCGATGTCGAATGGCGGTTCCAGAGAAGCGAAGCCGAGGCCGCCATCCACAACCTCACCGGCGTCGCCGGCGTCGCCAACCTGATCCGGGTCACCTCGCCCATCCAGGTCCCGGAGGTCAAGGAGAAGATCCAGAAGGCGCTGCACCGGAGCGCCGACCTGGATGCGTCGCGGATCACCGTCCATATCGATGGCGGCAAGGTCGTCCTCGGCGGCAAGGTCCATGCCTGGTACGAGCGCGACATCGCCGAACGCGCCGCCTGGTCGGCTCCCGGTGTCACCGAGGTTCAGGATCACATCCAGGTCGAGCCGTAATCTCTGCGTCTCTCGATGCCGGTCTGCTCTGGATCGAGGTTTTATCGGCACGTTCACCCAGCGTCGCGGTGACGTGCGTCCTTTTTGAAATGGAGATGGTGATGGCTCAAACCCCAGTTGAAGTGAAGAAAGCACCCCCGGCACGCATACCGGATGCCTGGCAGTCGTTCCGCGGCGAGATGGACCGGTTGTTTGACCGGTTTGCCGGTGGTTTCGGCCTGCCGTCGTTCCGCCGGATGTTCGATGTCGAACCAGCGTGGCGGACCGAGAGCTCGTTCAGCTTCGCCGCCCCGTCGGTCGACGTGACCGAAGACGACAAGGCCTACAAGATCACGGCCGAGCTGCCGGGTCTGGAGGAAAAGAACGTCGATGTCACGGTGTCGGGCGACATGCTTACGCTGAAGGGCGAGAAGCACTACGAGAAGGACGAGGAGGACAAGAACCGCCATGTGTCCGAGCGCGCCTACGGCTCGTTCCAGCGCTCCTTCGCACTGCCCGACGGCGTCGATCGCGACAAGATCGCCGCCGATCTGTCGAAGGGGGTGCTGACGATCACATTGCCGAAGACGGCCGAAGCGCAAAAGCCGGAGAAGAAAATCGAGGTCAAGGCTGCTGCCTGACCCGATGCGTCTTGGTTGCGGTGGCGGGTTCCGCCCGCCACCCGCCAGGGCGGCGTGATGAAGCCAATTCCGGGCCTGCCGGGTGAGTTCGCGCTGATCGCGCGCTATTTCGCGCCACTCGCCAAGGGCTTCCCCGGCGCCTACGGACTGCTCGACGATGCCGCGGTGATCAGCCCGGCTCCCGGTCATGAACTCGTCGCCAAGACTGATGCGATCATCGGCGGTGTGGATTTCCTGCCGGATGCCCCGGCCGATCTCATCGCGCGCAAGGCGCTGCGCGTCAATCTCTCCGACCTTGCCGCCAAAGGCGCCTTTCCGCGCGCCTACATGCTCGACCTCATGTTGCCCGACACCATCAAGGAAGCGTGGATCGCCGCCTTCGCCGCCGGCCTCGCGCACGACCAGGACGAATACGGCGTGCACCTGATCGGCGGCGATATGAGTTCGACCCCCGGACCGGTGACGATCGCAGTCATGGCGTTCGGGGAAACGCCGATCGGCCGGATCATCCGGCGTGGCGGCGCGAGTTCCGGCGACATTGTATTCGTCACCGGCACCATCGGCGATGCCGCGCTCGGTCTGCGCGTGCTGAAAGGTCAGCTACCGGGGCTCGATAGCGCTGCTGCCGCATTTCTTGTCGATCGCTACCGTCTGCCGCAGCCGCGCGTCACGCTCGGTCCGCATCTCGTCGGCATCGCCACCGCTTCAGTCGATGTCTCGGATGGCCTCGTCGGCGATCTGCGGCATATCTGTGAGGTCTCGAAACTCGCTGCCATCATCGACGCGCCACGCGTGCCTCTGTCAGAAGCTGCGCGCGCGGCCATTGCGGTCAATCCGGCGCTGCTCGAAACCACGCTCAGCGGCGGTGACGATTACGAAATCCTGTTTACCGCGCCACCGGCGGCGATCGACAAGATTACCCAGATGGAACGATCGCTTGGCGTGCCAATCACGCCGATCGGCCAGATGGCGATGCCGTCGGAACGCGACCAATCTCGAGTAGCGGTTCTCGACGATGCGGGTTTGCCGCTCGCGTTGGCTTCCGAAGGCTGGACCCATTTTGGCAACCCGCCGAAATGAGCATGGCCTTGGCAACTCAGGAGAGCTTCCAGCTTCCATCAGGCTGAAGACAGCTGATCAAGACGAAGCGATCCGAGGGTCTCGCCTTTTCCGGCGGGCTCATCCGGTATTCGATCTGCTCGCACCGCCGTCCCTGGCGGGCAAAGATCTTGAGTAGCGTCACCGAACCGGAATTGCCGCTCTCCGGATTGCTCCAGGATGCTGACGCACCGAGCCGTTGATTGTGAATCTGCTGTGCGAGCCTCGCCTTGATCATATCAAGGTCGGCTCGGGTCAAGGTCACATTGGTTTCCCACGCGGGCCCCAGCATTTGCGCCTGGGCCGAGTGAAGGACAAATGACAAGGCGATTGGCAGCACAAATTTCAGCATCGACGCCATCAGCATTCTCCGTGTTGTCAGCTTAAATGCAGCGGTCCTTTTCGCGGCACCGCCCATGAGAAAGCGAAACCGCGTTTGGGGCGTTGATGCAGGTCAAGGACAGAAAAATGAGCTCGAATATGGTGGCGATGCGAGGGATGGCCCGCCTTAGGCACCCCGGATGATCCTGGCATCCGACATCTCGATCACGCGGTCCGCGGTCGCGGCGAAATCGCGATTGTGGGTGACCACGATCACCGCGCGGCCATGGCGGTGCGCCAGTTCCTGCAGGATCTTCTGCACGTTGGCGCTGGCGCTCGTATCGAGGTTGCCGGTGGGTTCATCGGCCAAGATCAGTAGCGGATCGTTAGCAAGCGCACGGGCAATGGCCACCCGCTGGCTCTGCCCGCCCGACAGCTGCTTCGGCAGCTTCCTGCCTTCACCAGCCAGATCGAGGCTCGCCAGCAGATCCATCGCGCGCGCCTCGATTTCCGAGGGCCGCAAGCGGCCGAGCCGCCGCATTGGCAACATCACGTTCTCCAGGGCCGAGAATTCCGGCAACAGAAAGTGGAACTGGAAAACGAACCCGAGCGCCGCCAGGCGCAACTCTGCGAGCGCATCTTCTTCCAGGGTCGCGGTGTCTTGTCCGCGCAGCCTGATGCGACCGCTCGTCGGCAAGTCGAGAAGACCAAGCAGGTAAAGCAGCGAGGATTTGCCTGAGCCGGACGCGCCGGTGATCGCGACCAGTTCGCCCCGGTGCACCGCGAGGGTGGCATTGTCGACCAGGGTCACCGTGATCTGCCCGGGAAGGCGGCGGGTCAGGTTCTCCGCCTCGATAACCGCCTCGGTCATTGGGCGCCACGCAGAATGTCGACCGGTTGCACCCTCGCCGCCTTGCGGGCCGGCAACAGACCGGCGCAAAGCGCGGCACCCATCGCGAAGGCGGCAGCGATGGCGAATTGTGGCCAGTTCCAGTCGATCGGCAACGGCACCAGATCGCTGCTGCCTGGAAATTTGAGCCGGATCTGCATCAGCCCCAGCATCAGCGCAGCCCCGAAGGGCAGCCCCGCCACACACCCCGCGAGCCCCAGGAGGACCCCCTGGATCAGGAAGATGTGCCGGATATCGCGCGCCCGGAACCCCATCGATTTGAGAATCGCGATGTCGCGCTGCTTTTCGAGCACCACCGTCGAGATGACGTTGTAGATGCCGAAAGCGGCAACGATCAGCACGGCGCTGACCACCGTGTACATGATGATGTTGCGCGTCGTCAGGGTGGTCATCAAATCTTCGTTGGCTTCCTGCCACGAGAGGCTTTTGTAGCCGAACCTTCCCTCGATCGCGCCGGCCATCGCTTGCGCCCGATAGGGGTCGTCGAGCTTCAGAATGACATTGTTGGCGCGGTTGAGCCGCTTGAGCAGCGCCTGGACGCGTTTCAGATCGGCAAAAATCTGGGTTTCGTCGTAATTGGCGCGGCCCGTGTGGAAGAGGCCGAGGATCTTGAAGGTGCGGACCTCGCCGGTCGGGGCCGTGATGGTGACGTTCTCCCCAAGCGAAAGAGAAAGCTTGCGCGCCAGGGCATCGCCCAGGATGACGCCGTCGGGATTGGCGGTCAGCTCGTCGACGCTGCCGGCGATCATGTAGTTCTGAATCGTCGTAACGTCGCTGACCTCGGCGGGGATCATGCCGTTCAGGGTGATTGCGACGTCCTTGCCGGCAAAGCTGACCAGCGCCTGGCCGACGAGAACCGGCGAGGCGCGCAAGCCGGGCAGGGTTCGCAGACCGGCCATAATCTGGGCATAGCCGCGGATTCCGCGCGTCTCGGTCAGCGGCTTGATCCGGCGGACCTCGACTGCGGCGGCCGGATAAAGCTGCTCGACCGGCTGCCGATGCGGGTTGCGGAATTCGTCCTGGATTGTGATGTGCGGCGAATTATCAACCAGCCGCCGGATGAAATCCCTCTCCGACCCCTGCATCAGCGACGACACCGCGAGAAAGAACCCGACCCCGAGCACGATGCCTGACAGCGAGACGAGGCTCTGGCGCTGCCGCGCGAGTAGATGCTTCAGTGCGATGCTGGGCGAGAGCCCAATCATCGCTGTCCCGCCAGCGGCTTCGGACGAGCCTGCTGTCCCGCCTTCAGGCTTGCCGAGGGCTCCGCAACGATCCAGTCACCCTCTCCGAGCCCTTCGATTATTTCGACTTCCGTCGCGCCCTTGGCACCGATTGTGACGTGGCGCGGGGAGAGGCGTCCGTCCTCGACCCGCCAGGCGGTATCTTGGTGGACGGCACCAGCCGGAACGAGCAGGGCGTTTTCGCTCTGGCGCAGGACGATATTGGTTTCCGTCGTCATGCCGATCATCAAGGGCGTGTCGGTCGGGAGCGATATCCGCACGCGATAGCTGCGCGCCACCGGGTCCCCCTTCGGCGTAATGGCCTGCACCTCTCCGTGGAAGGTTTGACCAGGAAAGGCATCGGCGCGGATCAGCACCTGTTGGCCCGGTCGAACCTGTCCGATGTCCTCCTCGTCCACCTCTGCGGAAATTCGCAACGGGGCGCAGCAGCGCAGCCAGAAAACCGTCTGGTTGGCGGCGATCAGCTGACCGATCTCGCCGTCGCGGCGAATGACTGTGCCGTCCGCCGGCGCGATCAGCTTCAGGAACCCGGCTTCGGCCGTCGCCCGAGCCGCCGCTGCGCGCGCCTTCTCCCAATCGGCCCTGGCGCGGTCGTAGGCGCTGTGGGTCACCACCTGACGCTCGACCAGGACCCCCAGGCGATCGAATTCGGCCTTGGCATAGCGCGCCTCCGCCTCGGTCACATCGACCGCCCGGCGCAAATCGTCGTCTTCAAGCCGGGCGAGGACCTGTCCTTTGCTGACGATGCTGCCTTCGTCGGCATCGAGCGTGGCCTGCACGCCTAGCGGGATGCTGGCCAGGTGCTTGCCGTGCCCGAGCGGGTGCTTGTAGAGCACGGGGACTCCCAGCGGCTGGAGATGCCTTTCCAGGACGTCCTCGATGGACCGCGAGC
>CAYMRQ010000001.1:0-8889 GCA_964392845.1 uncultured Rhizobium sp. | reverse complement strand
ATCGGGACCATGACGGTCGGCTCGACGGTGCCTGTCGCATAGACCGCCTGGACGGCCATTCCGCGATGGGGCTGCACGACCGCGATCGAGGGCGGCGCCAAGAACCAATACCCCGCGCCGGCGCTCATTCCCAACAGCGCGAGAAGCGTGGCCCACCGAGCCATGTGCGGCCTGGCAGGACGCAAACCGGCCGCATCGCTCCTGCCATCCGACAGGGGGATGCCGATTGGGCCGGGCCGGCGCGCGTGTTCAGCGAGCGGCAGCGATCCGGCAACGCGGGTTTCGTGGAGTTCGACTGGCGACAATCTCGTCCTCTTCAATCCGAGGCGGGTTGGCCATCATAAGCCGGCTCTCTGGTCGCGCTCCCATCATTGACGCCGATCAACATCAGTCTGTGCAGGATCGGTGGCGCCTGTCGAACGGGGCCCTCGTTTGTCGCACGCCCAGGCGGAGCAGAACCCTCGTCGCTGGTCCTCGTCTATCTGTCTGGCGGGCCTGCCACATTCATTCCGCGGCCAGCTCGCGGTAGAGCCGCTCGGTGTCCTCCGGGCGGCACAGCTCGGTGCCAGGCCGCAGCAGGGCCGCGGCGCCCGCAGCCATCCCGAACCGCACCGCATCCGCGAGCGGCCGCCCGCGCACCAGCGAGACGAGGATCCCGGCGAGCATGCTGTCGCCGGCGCCGATGCTGCTCAGGGCCGCGACCTGCACCGCCGGGAACCGCCGGCAGCCTTCGCCCGTCGCGAGCAGCGCGCCCTCGGCGCCAAGCGACACGACGAGAGCCTCGCAGCGTCCCTCGGCGATGATTGCGCGTGCCGCCTCTTCCTGGGCCGCGTCGTCGGCGATCGTCGCGCCGCGCAGCTGGCCGAGCTCGCGCAGGCTGGCCTTGATCAGGAAGATGCCGGAGCCGGCGCCGATCAGCGCGGGTCCCGAGCTGTCGAGCACAAAGCGGGCGCCGCAGCTTTGGGCAAGCCGGCCGATCCGGGCGTAAAAGTCATCGGGCACGCCGGGCGGCAGGCTACCGCTCGCGACGACGAACATGGCGCCGGCGGTATGTGCCGCGAGCGCGTCGAAACAGCGCTGCTGGTCGTGCGCCGCGAGCGGTGGCCCCGGCAGCAGAAACCGGTATTGCTTGCCGCTCGACCGCTCGACGATGGCCAGGCTCTCGCGCGTTATGCCGGCGACCGGCACCGCGATCTGCGGTACGTGCTCGTGCCCCAGCAGCCCCTGGATCATCTGCCCGGAGTGGCCGCCAATCGGGAAGACCGCGAGCGCCCGGCCGCCGAGCATATGCACGGCGCGCGCGACATTGATCCCGCCGCCGCCGGGGTCGTAGCGCGGCTCCTCGCAGCGCAGCTTGGTCGATGGCACGATGATGTCGGTCTCGGTTGCGATGTCGAGCGCCGGGTTCATCGTCAAGGTCACGATCGCGGGCATCGCCGCCCCCCATTGGTGCAACGCCTAGCGCGAGGGCACGGATCGGCCCGGCGCCGCTGCATTAGGCTAGCGCCGCGACAGGGCCGCTTCTTTGATCCGGATCAATTCAGCCATCCCGGCCGGCTATCCCGAAACGCTATCCCGCAACGCGGAACCCGACATCGCCCTCGCGCTCGATCTGGTGCACGAGCTCGATCTCCCAGCGCAGATAGCGCTCGCGCGCACCCTCGCCGGCGTAAGGGTCATAGGGCCGGCGCCAGCAATCGTTGGGCGTGTCGGCCATCGCCTCGCGGCCGGTGGCGAGCGGCAGCCCGGCGGCAAGCCAGGCGTTGGTGCCGCCATCGAGCACGCGAATTTCCCCGACGCCGCCTGTCGTCAGCTCGGCGGCGGCGAGCCGGGCCAGCGCCGCGTCGGGCGAGGTCAACACCAGGACCCGCCCGTTGCGAGACTGGTGCGGCACCCGTTCGAGGCTCCCCGGCAACCGCGCGCGCACCGCGAACCAGGCGCCCGGGATGTGCCCGGCCTCGTAAGCGATACTCGGCGCCAGATCAATGACCGCAGCCGCGCTCCGGTCGATGAGCGTCTTCAGCTCGGCCGGCGCGATCGTCGCGACCTGCGCCCGCTCTACCTCGGGAACGATCGGAGCGGCGGCGCCCTGCACCAGCGTCCGGCCGGCGACCCCGCCATCGAGCACACAAACCTCGGGCCAGCCCATCTGCGCCAGCCACGAGCCGGTCATCACCGCGCGCACGCCGTCATCGTCGATGAGGACGATGCGGGCGTTGCGGGTCGCCATATAAACGTCGGTCGCCTGCACCAGCTGCCCGCCCGGCGCCGAGCGCGCGCCGGCGAGATGACCCTGCGCATACTCCTCGGGGCTGCGCACATCGAACAGGTAGAGCGAGCGCTGCTCCGCCTCGCCGGCAAAGCGGACGAGAGCGGCATCGTCGATCCGCACGATGCCGAAGCGCTCGGCGACATCATCGGCGAGCGCGCGAGCCCGCGCCAGGCCCGCGGGCGAGGGCGGCGGCAACGCATCGTCGCGGCCGCGCGCCAGTTCGAGCCCGGCCAATTCCCATCCCATCGTGCCGTTTTCGAGCGCCATGACCGGGTTGGCCAGCCCGGCATTGCGCAGCGACTGGGCGCCGATGATGCTGCGCGTCCGCCCGGCGCAGTTGACGACGACGAGGCTGTCCGGCGAGCGCAGCCGGTCGGGCACGCGATACACCAACTCGGCGCCGGGGCAATCGAACGCGCCGGGGATGCTCATATTGCGGAATTCGCCGATCGGCCGGCTGTCGACGATCAGCACCTCCTCCCCGGCATCGAGCCGCCGCTTCAGCTCGGCGGCGCCGATATGCGGCGTGCCGCAGCGATGCTCGACCAGCTCGCCAAACGCCTTGCTCGGCACGTTGATCCCGGTGAACAGCTGGAAACCGGCCGCCGCCCAGCCGCGCGACCCGCCCGCCATGATCGCGAGGTTGCGATAGCCCATCAGAGCGAGCTTGCCGGCGGCGCGTTCGGCAAGACCCTCCCCATCCAAGGCTCCCGGGCCGCCGTCAAGGACGACGATCCGCGCGGATTGGCGCGGCACCAGGTCGCGCATCATCAGCTCGAGACGGGAGAGCGGCGCCGAATTGGCGAAGAACGGATGGCCCTCCTCGGCAAATACGCCCTCCTCGCGGACATCGATCAGCGCCATCTCGGCGCCGTCGCGGAGCATCGCGCGCACCTCAACCGGCGGCAAGCTGGTGATCGCCATCGCTCCCTCCTCGAATTGCCGGCGCAAGCATAGCAAGACGCAGCACGAGCGGCCATGGCGCGGAGCGTGCCGCGGCGGCTGGCATCTTGTATAATCGCGTCCGCAAACCGGCCGGCGGCGCGCCGGGCCATGCAGGGAGAACGCACGATGCCCGACGAACGGCCAAAGCGACAAACCGAGGGGCGCCGCAACAAGAACGAGGACGACATCACCGCCGAGGTGCTGGCGCGGTTTTCCGCGACGCCGGACCCGCGGTTGCGGCAGATCATGCTGGGCCTGATCAGCCATCTCCACGCCTTCGTCAAAGAGGTCGAGCTGACCGAGGCGGAATGGTTTCAGGCGATCGAGATCCTGACCGAAGCGGGCAAGATGTGCAGCGACAAGCGTCAGGAGTTCATCCTGTTTTCCGACACGCTCGGGGTCTCGATGGTGGTCGATCTCATCGATCACCGCAAACCCGAGGGAGCGACCGAATCCACCGTCTTCGGCCCGTTCCACCGCCTCGGCGCCCCGGAGATGCCAGAGGGCGGCAACATCGCCCATCGCGACCCAACCGGCGTTCCGACCCTGGTCAGCGGCCGGGTGCTCGACCTCGACGGCAGGCCGGTCGCCGGCGCGGTGCTCGACGTTTGGCAGGCGCAGACCAATGGGCTTTACGATTCGCAGGACGCGAACCCGGATGCGCTGCATATGCGCGGCAAGTTCCGCAGCGACGCCGCCGGCCGCTACCTGATCCGCACCGCCCGGCCGGTCAATTATCCGATCCCGTCGGATGGGCCGGTCGGACATATGCTGAAAGCCACCGGACGCCACCCCTGGCGGCCGGCGCACATCCATTTCGTTGTTTCGGCCGACGGTTACGAGCCGGTGACGACCCACATCTTCGACCGCATCGATCCTTACCTCGCCAGCGATGCGGTGTTCGCGGTCAAGGATTCGCTGATCTGCGATTTCGTCCGCCACGACACGGCGGAGCCGGAGGCGAGCCGGCTCGGCATTGCACCGCCCTACTACACCGCCGAATTCGACTTCCGCCTGACGCCGGCCACGACCGCGCAGGCCACGGTCATGGACGCCCAGCGCCGGCTTGCCGCGCTCGGCGCCCAGGCATAGCTGAACCGGGTATAGTTGAACGGGGGGTCGCCCCTGCCTAGATCGATACGCGCGATAGCGGGCACTGGATAGCGCGGAGAAATCGCCATAGCCGACCCCTCTGACATCGCCTGGACCGAAGCGTGGGGAGTGACCAGGCCCACCGGCCGCGACCGCCGGGAGGCCGAACGCGTCATCGCCTATTGGCAGAGCAAGCTGCAACAACTCGGCGCCGACGCCACCGTCGCGGCGCTCGATCTGGCCAGCATCAACACCAGGGATTGGTCCAATCGGTTCCTGATCTTCGTCGACCCGGCGATCGAGCGATCCGCGCTGCTGTTGTACGGCCCCCAATTCGCGCGACTGCTTAATCTGCCGGAGCAGCCCAGGATGGATCTGCCGATGATGCGGCAGTTGCCCCGGCGCTACGCCGAATTGTTCCTGCGCGGTTGCGCCGAGGCCCAGAAAGAGATGGCCCCGGTACGCCGCGAGGGCGAGATCGAGCGGGCCGATGGCCGGATCGAGCAATATCGCGCCGTCTTTATCCCGGTCCAGGTAAAGCCGAATTCGCTGACCTGCTTCGCCTTCGGCGCCTTCAGCAACCGGGTCCTCGAGCCGGGAACGACGGCTTGAGGCTGGCAGACACGCGTCGACTAGAACCGATCGGGGCCATCAGCGGGGTTTGGCCAATTTCAGCGGAATGGCGGAAAGCATCGCCTCTCGCCAAGGACGGCCTATCTCCCTAGAGTGGGGCCCTCGATTCATCGCGATTCATCGCGATAGATCGCCCCCTGGGGAGCTATGCTGGCCGCCATGCCCGATGAGTTCTACCGCATCAAGCGTCTGCCGCCCTACGTCTTCGCCGAAGTCAATGCGTTGAAGGCCGAGGCGCGCGCCGAGGGCCGCGACGTCATCGACCTGGGCATGGGCAACCCCGACGGGCCGACCCCACCGCATATCGTCGCCAAGCTTGTCGAAGCGGTACAGAACCCCAAAACCCACGGGTATTCGACATCGCGCGGCATCGCCGGGCTGCGCCGCGCCTGTGCCGGCTATTATGCCCGGCGCTTCCAGGTCGAGGTCGATCCCGAGCGCGAGGTCATCGTCACGCTCGGCTCGAAGGAGGGCCTCGCCAATCTGGCGCAGGCGATCACCGCTCCGGGCGACACGGTCCTCGTGCCGAACCCGTGCTACCCGATCCACGCCTTCGGTTTCATCATGGCGGGCGCCGCGGTGCGCCACGTGCCGATCGGCCCCGAATTCGATTTCCTCGGCGAGCTGAAGAAAGCGGTGCAGCACAGCATTCCGGCGCCGCTGGCGATCGTTCTCAATTTTCCGGCCAACCCGACGGCGCAGACGGTCGACCTCGATTTTTACGGCGAGATCGTCGATTTCTGCCGCCATCACAACATCATCGTGCTGTCGGACCTGGCCTATGCCGAGATCTATTTCGACGGCAAGCCGCCGCCCTCGATCCTCGAAGTGCCCGGGGCGCGCGACATCGCGGTCGAGTTCACCTCGCTCAGCAAGACCTATTCGATGGCCGGATGGCGGATCGGCTTCGCGGTTGGCAACAAGCGGTTGATCGCGGCGCTGGGCCGGGTCAAATCCTACCTCGACTACGGCGCCTTCACCCCGATCCAGGTGGCCGCGACGGCGGCGCTCAATGGCCCGCAGGACTGTATCGGCGAGATCCGCGAGCGCTACCGCGCACGCCGCGACGTGCTGGTCGATGGGCTCAGGCTGGCCGGCTGGGAGGTGCCGCCGCCGGCCGCCTCGATGTTCGCCTGGGCGCCGATCCCAGAGGAATTCCGGTCCATCGGCACGCTCGCCTTCTCGAAGCTCCTGCTCGAACGGGCCAATGTCGCCGTCGCGCCGGGGGTCGGCTTCGGCGAGCACGGCGAGGGGTTCGTGCGCATCGCGCTCGTTGAGAACCGCCAACGCCTGCGCCAGGCGACGCGCAACATCAAGACCTTCCTCGCCGGCCGCAACGATCTTCCCGAACTGCGCCGAACGGCGGCGGCGGCGAAGTAGGCTCGGCGGATCAATCGCCGATCACGGGTACGCCCAGCGTCCGCGCAGCGGCGCACAACGCACTATCCAACGAGCCAAGCGGCAGGGCGCGGCGCTGTGCCAGTTCGAGATAGGCGGCGTCATAGACCGTAAGACGAAAGCGGTCGGCGAGCTGGAGGATCGTGGTCCACGCAAGATTGCAAGTCTCGGGGTCGATCGAAATATCGAGCCGGGCGAGATCGGCCAGTGCAATATCTCTGAACGCCGTGTCGATGCGGCGCCGCCGGATCCCGATTTGCAGACTGTTTGCCACCTCGAGTCGCCAAAGGGATGGAACCCAGGCTCCCGCCACCGCGATAAGCTCGAAGATCTGCGCCGCAACAGCGCTGGCTTCATCCAGATACACCCAGCCAAGCGTAGCCGAGCTGTCAAGGACGAGGGTCACCGACGCCCTTCGTCGCGCCAAGCCAACGCCTCCTCCAGCGTGATTCCCAGCTTGGCCTTCTTTGCCCGCTCACGGATACGGAGCATTGCCGCGCGTGCTTCCTCGCGATTGACGCGGCCCTTGGGAGGCACGAGGCGGGCAACCTCCTTCCCGTGACGGGTAATAACAACCTCCTCGCCACCCTGAACCAGATCCAGCAATGCACTCAGCGTGTTTTTTGCTTCGAAAGCCCCAACTTCCTTCACGGCCCTTCTCCATTTCAATCTAGCTGACATCTAGCTTGAGTCGGACGTTAGGTCAAGCCGACCGCGTGCATTGACTTCAAGTCCTTCGCTCCCTATGTTCCGGCGCTCGCCAGGGACCCGGTCATGAAAATTACCAATTCATTGAAGACATTGAAGAAGCGCGACAAGAACTGCCGCGTGGTGCGGCGCAAGGGGCGGGTCTACGTGATCAACAAGGTCAATCCCCGCTTCAAGGCCCGCCAGGGCTGAGCCGCGCCGTAACGTCATTGCGAGGCGCCGTCAGGCGCCGCGGCAATCCCGGCCCGGCAGGACCTGGCTGGGACGAGATTGCTTCGCTGCGCTCGCAATGACAGTATTTGCCTATGGAAATGCCGCTCCCCGATACCGCGGTCATCGCGCGGCGCGACGAGATCGCGGCGGCGCTTAGGACCATCGTCCCCGGCGAAGGCGTCATCGTCTCGGAACCCGAACGCCGCGCCTATGAAAGCGACGGGCTGACCGCCTACCGCCAGCCGCCGCTCGTCGTCGTCTTACCCTCGACCGTCGGCCAGGTCGCCGCGGTGCTGCGCTATTGCCAGGCCGAGGGAGTGAAGGTGGTGCCGCGCGGCGCCGGGACCTCGCTGTCGGGCGGTGCCTTGCCCTTGGCCGACGGCGTGCTGCTCGGCATGGCCAAGTTCAACCGCATCCTCGATATCGATTACGATAATCGCTGCGTCGTCGCCCAGCCCGGTGTGACCAATCTCGCCATCACCGAGGCGGTTGAGAGCGCCGGGTTTTATTACGCGCCCGACCCGTCGAGCCAGATCGCCTGCACGATCGGCGGCAACGTCGCCGAGAATTCGGGCGGCGTGCACTGCCTAAAATACGGCCTCACCACGAACAATCTGCTCGGCCTCGAAATGGTGCTGATCGACGGCGAGATCGTCCGCCTCGGCGGCAAGCATTTCGATGCCGAGGGCTATGATCTGATGGGGGTGATGACCGGCTCAGAGGGCTTGCTCGGCGTGGTCACCGAGGTCACCGTGCGCATCCTCAAAAAGCCGCCGACGGCTCGGGCATTGCTGATCGGCTTCAGCGACACGCAAGACGCCGGCAATTGCGTCGCTGCGATCATCGGCGACGGCATCATCCCGGGCGGGATGGAGATGATGGACCGCCCGGCGATCCACGCCGCCGAGGCCTTTGTGCACGTCGGCTACCCGCTCGATGTCGAGGCCTTGCTGATTGTCGAGCTGGACGGGCCGCAAGTCGAGGTCAATCACCTGATCGAGAAGGTCGAGGCGATCGCCCGCGCCAACCGCGCGCGCTCGGTCAGGGTGAGCCGCGACGAAGCTGAGCGGCTCGCCTTCTGGTCCGGGCGCAAGGCGGCGTTTCCGGCGGTCGGGCGGATCTCGCCCGACTATTACTGCATGGACGGCACGATCCCGCGCGCCCGCCTCGCCGAGGTGCTGGCGCGTATCAGCGAGCTGTCGGCGCAATACGAGCTTCGCGTCGCCAATGTGTTCCACGCCGGCGACGGCAATCTGCATCCGCTCATTCTCTACGACGCCAACCAGAAGGGCGAGATCGAGCGGGCCGAGGCGTTCGGCGCCGACATTCTGCGGCTCTGCGTCGCGGTCGGTGGCGTCTTGACCGGCGAGCATGGGGTCGGGGTCGAGAAGCGCGATTTGATGGGCACAATGTTCGACGAGACCGATCTCGCCCACCAGGAGCGCCTCAAATGCGCCTTCGATCCCGAAGGGCTCCTGAACCCCGGCAAGGTGTTTCCCCAGCTCCATCGCTGCGCCGAATTGGGCCGCCTGCACGTCCACGCCGGCCGTCTGCCATTCCCGGATTTGCCGCGGTTCTAGCAGCCTGTCGGACTCAGGTTTTCGCCTGGCAGCGTGACGGCCCGCGGC